>DATMSB010000135.1:0-59431 GCA_035565615.1 Vulgatibacter sp.
GCCGCCGCCCTCGCGACCACCCGCACGCCTCGCACCGCGGCGCCGGGCGGACGGCGCTCGAGCACGGAGCGGCAGAGGGCGAGGAGCGACGGCACGTCCCGGGTGGGCGCCGCCAGCTCCACCGGCAGGATCGCCTCTCCGTGGGGATCGAGGAGGAGCCGCAGGGCGAGGCCGCCGCACGCCATCGCGTGGCAGTCCAGGCGATCCACCAGCCGCTCGAGGGCGGGGCGGAGCACGAAGAGCAGCCCCTCGAGAGCCGCCAGGTCGTAGTCGAAGTCGGCGCCCTCCTCGAAGGTCTCCGGGGGCGGCCGCGGCGAGAGCGGCTCGCCGTCCTCGCCGCAGGCCAGCGCGTGGAGCCGCACCCCCTCCTCGCCGAGGCGGGCGCCGATGCCGTCGGCGGGGAGCGCCGCCAGCTCGCCGGCGGTGCCGATGCCCCAGCGGGCGAGCGTCTCGGCGATCCGGGTGCTGGCCCCCAACACGTGAAGCGAGAGGGGCGCGAGGAAGGCTCGCTCGCGTCCCTCGGCGATCACCTCCAGGCCGCTGCCGCGCACGGCAGCGATGGCCGCGATGGTCTTGCCCGACGCCACCGAGGCCCTGCCGTCCAGCCCCAGCCGCACCGCCGCCGCGACGAGCGCGGCGGCCACGCCCCGATCGCCGCCGTGCAGCCCCTCCAGGCCGCGGGCGTCGACGAGGGCCACGCCCGGTCGCAGCTCCTCCACCTTGGGCGAGACGCTCGCGGCGGCGTCCAGCACCGCCCCCCTGGCGGCCTCGACGAGCTCCGGCGGCACCCACTGCACCGCGAGCTGCGGGCAGAGCGCCAGCGCGTCACCCACGGACAGCCCGGGCCGCACCGCGTGGGTGCGGGCCTGCACCGACACGCACTGCACGCGGGCCCGCGCGCCCTCGCCCACCGCCACCGCGAGCGGCACCCCGGCGAGGGTCGGCTCCGCCCGCAAGAGCGCCTGCAGCGGCAGGTCCGGCACGTGGAGGCAGCCCATGCGGCTCAACGGGATCTCCCGGGCGCCTTCCCGACGCGGGCCACCGCCAGGACGCCACGCGCTCCCGCGGCGGCGGCGGAGGCGCGCGGCGCTTCCGCCGACGTGCCGGGGCCGTCCGAGGAGACCTCGGGCCAGTCCCACCCTCGATCGATCCCGGGCACCCGGGCGGCGGTGCGCGCCTCGCCCGGCGCGGGCTCGCGGACGGGGCCGGGAAAGTGCGGCGGCGCGCGAAACGAGAGCGAGGCCTCGCCCGGCGGCAACCCCAGCCGGTTGCGCTCCAAGGCGACGACGAGCTCGATCCCCTCGAAGGTGCGCCCGGGGCCGCGGCCGGCGAAGCGCGCCCTGCAGCGCGCCACCCGCAGGGTCACCGCCGCCACGCCGGCGGCCACCTCGCTGCCCAGCACGACGAGGCTCGTCCGGGCGGCCTCCGCGTCGCGGGCCAGCCGCAGCCAGGCGCCCTGGGAGATCTCCGCCTCGCGCCTGCGCTCGCGGGGCCTCCGGGGGCCGGTGGCGTAGGGCTCGTAGCGCACGTCCGCGCCGGGCGCGGCGGCCCGGGGGGAGCGCGATCCCGCTCCGCCCACGGCCTCGGCCCGGGGCCCGGGGCCCCGGCGCGGCGCCTTGCCCCCCGGCGGCCGGGCCAGATCGAGCACCACCAGCGAGAACGCCCCCGACGAGAGGAGCACGTCCGCCGCCCGGATCGCGTCCTTCGCGGAGGACGGCCGGCACCAGAGCAGGCGCTCGAGATCCGCCCCCGCCTCCGCCGCCCCGCGGGGATCGAAGGCATCCGTCCGATCCACCCACGCCGCCGTGCGCCCCTCGGAGGTGGTCTGCGCCAGCATCCGCAGCGCGAGGGCCGAGGCGTGCGCCCCCCTGGCCTGCCCCAGCTCCACCACCCGCCCTTCCGGCAGCCCTCCCCCCAGGAGCCGGTCCAGCGGCGGGAGGCCGGTGGGCAGGGCGGTGGGCAGGCGGTGCGCGAGCTCCTGGGGGGTCACCAGCAGCCGGGTGCGCCGCAGATCCTCCAGGAGCCTGCCGAGTGCGGGAGCGGGATGGGCCACGGCGAAGAGAGAACCTCCGCCGCGATCGATAGGAACATTCGTTCAGTGAGTCAAGAGCCCGCCACCCCGACACGGACGCCGCCGTCGCGGCCCCGTCGCCTGGCGACCGAGGCACCCCCGACGAGGGCGAGGAGACCGCCCGCGGGCGCGCTCAGGGGACGATGGACGGATCGACGAACGCCCGCTCGATCATGCGGAAGGTGACCCCGGAGCGGAGCGTGACCTTGGAGCCCGTCGCCGGGTCGACCGAGTACAGGTTGTTCCCGTCGGAGAGGATGAAGTTGCCGTTGTCCAGGCTGTTGATCCCGCGGCCGTTGCCCACGGTGATCCCGGGGACGGAGACGGGGGGGCTGCCGATGTCGAACACCTGGATCGTCCTGCCGGAGCCGAACGAGATGGCGACGAAGGTCCCGCTCGGGCTCGGAGAGATCTGGTAGGGGAAGCCGACGGTGAAGAGCTGGGTGTAGGTGCCGGCGGCGAAGTCCGTGTAGTGCCGGATGGAGTCGTTGGTGGCGGCGAGCGCCGTCCCGTCGGGGAGGAAGTAGACGTCCCAGGGGTTGCCACCCTGGGTGTAGTCCGGGAGGATCCGGTTCCCGCTCCAATCCCACCGGGTGATCCCATTGTCCGTCGCGACCACCACCTCGTCCTCGTAGAAGTCCAGGCCGCGGATGTTCGAGATCTGACCAGGCGGGATGAAGTCCGGCAGCGAGGTCGCGTCGTTCTGGAAGCGGAACACGCGGTTCGCGCTCTGATCCGTGATGAAGATCTCGCCGGTCGGCACCTGGACCGCGTTCATCGGCAGGGTCGAGCCGGGGAACCCGGGGGGGAGGAAGTCGCCGAGGTAGGTCCCGTCGAACGGATCGTACATGCCCACCGAGTCGTTGGAGGACTCCGGAATGAGCAGCACCTCGATCCCGGAGGGACCGATGCGCATGCACGAGGCGTCGCAGGTCGGGCCGGGGACGGGCCCGTCGTCGCACTCCTCGTCCGGCGTGTTCACCACCCCGTCGCCGCAGGTGGGCACCTGGCAGACATGGCCCGTGCACACCTGGCTCCAGCAGTCGGCGGCGACGAGGCAGCCCAGCCCGTCCGCGCAGGGCCCGCAGGGACCGCCGCAATCCGGGCCCGTCTCCGAGCCGTTCATCACGCCGTCGAAGCAGGTCGGCTGGCCGCAGAAGCCCACCTGACAGCTCATGGTGGCGCAGTCCGTGTGGTCGACGCAGGCGTCGCCCTCCGCGCAGCGCGCGGCGCAGACCGGGCCCCCGCAGTCGACGTCGGTCTCCGTCCCGTTCGACACCCCGTCGTCGCAGGCCGCCGCCGCGCAGATGCCGCCGTCGCAGTAGCCCTCCACGCAGTCCGCGTTCACGAAGCAGACCGAGCCCGTGTCGCACGGCTCGCACGGCCCGCCGCAGTCGATCTCGGGCTCGCCCTGGTTGGCGATCCCGTCGTCGCAGGTCGCCTCGGTGCACAGCCCCTCGTCGCAGGTGAGGCTCAGGCAGTCGGTCCCGACGACGCACGCCTTCTCCGCGCCGCATCCCGAGCAGACGCCGCCGCAGTCGAGATCCGTCTCGGTGCCGTTCCGGACGCCGTCGTGGCAGGTGGGCGGCTGACAGAGTTCGACCGCGCAGACCCCGCTCTCGCAGTCGGAGGGCACGGCACAAGCGTGCAGGTCGGCGCAGGGCGCGCAGAGGCCGCCGCAGTCCACGTCGGTCTCGCTCCCGTTGTGGACGCCGTCTCCGCAGGTGGGAACGGCGCAGGTCCCGTCGGTGCACACGCCGCTGCTGCAATCCGTTCCGGCGCTGCAGGCCAGGCCGTCGGCGCAGGGAAGGCAGGTCCCGCCGCAGTCGACGTCGGTCTCGTCGCCGTTCGTCACCTCGTCGAAGCAGGTCGGCGGCGTGCAGCGGCCGTCCTCGCACACGCCGCTCCGGCAGTCGGCCGGCGCGACGCACGCCTCGAAGTCGCCGCAGGGTCCGCAGCTCCCGCCGCAGTCGACGTCGGTCTCGTCGCCGTTCTGCTCCCCGTCGTCGCAGCTCGTCTCGATCCCGCCCGTGCCGCCCGTGCCGCCGTCTCCCCCGCCGCCGCTTCCGCCCTCGCCGGCGACGCCTCCGGAGCCCCCCGATCCGCCGCCGCCCGAGCCCGCCTCCCCGCCGACGCCCCCGCTCCCCCCGGCGCCCGCCGTCCCGCCGGTGCCGCCGATCCCGCCGGTCGCTCCCTGGCCCCCCGAGCCGCCCGGCGCCTCGTCCGGTGACGGCCCGCACCCGGTGGCGAGCGCGAGGACGAATGCGAATACGAGCGGCGTGGCGCGAAGACCCATCGGATGCCTCCTCGATCGGATCGGGTGGGTCCAGCCTATGTCGCCGATCGCACGGAGTGCAACGGTCTCACACAAATGTTTCACTGCCAAACATCTTTCCCGCCGGCGGGATCGCCCCCGCGAGGCGGTAGAGCTCCATGCGCACCTCGGCGCCGGCGCCGACGAGGCGGCCGGCGACCCCGGGATCCTCGGCCACGATCGTCACGTGCGGCACGGACCGGGGGGCGTGGGGGCGGATCGCCTCGAGCAGCGGCCTCGCCAGGTCGGGCCGCTCCACGCGGAAGCAGCTCGCGCCCGGGAACGCCGGGTCGAAGAGGGCGAGCGCGGACGCCGGCCAGCCGAGCCGGATCGGGAGCGAGCCGCGGTCGCGGGCGGCCCCGATGGTCCCCGGGACGAGCCCGAAGCGGGCCTCCAGCGCGCGGTCCTCCTCGGCGGGCGCCAGCGCGGGCGGGGCCGCGGCGGTGGCCGGCAGCGCCGGGACGACGGACCACGGGACCTTCAGCGCGGCGGTCTCCTCGGGGGCGCCCAGGCCGGCGGACGCGTACAGGCGCAGCGCCGGGACGTCGTCGCGCTTCACGTTCAGGTACCAGTGGGTGCATCCGGCGCCGCGAAGGTGCCGGGCGAGCGCCTCCATGAGGCGCCTGCCGACGCCCTGGCCCCGCCACGCCGGATCGACGATCACCTGGCAGACGTGCGCCCAGGCCCCGAGGTTGCGCGCCCACCCCACCGCGACCACCTCGCCCTCCGCCTCGAGGACGAGGGTCTCGCGGGCGATCCGCCGCCACTGCTCCTCCGTCGGCGGCGGATCGAGGACTGCGGGAAGGCAGGGTCGGTACGAGACGGCGGCGGTGATTCGAGGCCCGCCGCGAGAAGCGGATGCCGCGATCAGTGCACGACGGTGACGCTGCACTTGGCGAGGTGGATCACGCGGTCGCTGACGGAGCCGACCAGGAAGCGGCCGACGGCGCCCATGCCCCGGGCGCCCACGACGATGAGGTCCACCCCCCGCGCCTCCGCCTGCGCGACGATGGTCTCGGCGGCGTTCCCGTATTCGATCACCTTCTCCACCCGATCGGCCGGGTGGTCGCCGGCGGCCTCGTCGAGGGCCCGCTGCAGGTGCTGCAGCTCCTCCTCGGTGGGCTGGCGCCTGGCGAGACCGTAGACGTCGGCGAAGCCCACGTTGATCATGGGGATCGGCTCGAGGACCACGAGCACGGTGAGGCGGGCGTCGAGCTTGCCGGCGAGCTCCCGCGCGAAGCGGGCGGCGCGGCGAGCGCCCTCCGATCCATCGATGGCGACCAGGATGTGTCCGAGCATGGGGTTCCTCCACCGTGAGCGTCGGCCTCGCCCCAAGCCATATCGTCCGGGCCCGGTCGCCGACAAGCCTCCCGTGGGCCGGGTGTCCGCTTCCGGCCCCCGCGGCCTCCGGGATGGGGCAGTATGCGCCGCATGCATCGCTTCTTCGCCACCGCCGCCAAGGGCACCGAGGGCGCGCTGAGGGACGAGCTGCGCGCGCTGCGCCTCCCCAAGGTCCGCGCCGACCGCGGCGGCGTCCACTTCGAGGGCACCCTCGTCGACGGCATGCGCGCCTGCCTCTGGTCCCGGGTGGCCATGCGCATCCTCCTCTCCCTCGGCGAGCGGGAGGCAAAGGGGACCGACGGCTTCTACGAGGCCATGCGATCGCTTCCCTGGGAGGATCACCTGTCGCTGCGCCGCACCTTCGCGGTGCGCGTGACCCTGCGCGACTCCGAGCTCACCCACTCGCACTTCGCGGCGCTGAAGGCGAAGGACGCGATCGTCGATCGCCTCCGCGAGAAGCTGGGCGACAGGCCCGCCGTGGATCCCCGCCGGCCGGACGTGCTCGTCTTCGTGCACCTGGCCAGGGACGTGGCGAACGTCTCGCTGGACCTCGCCGGCGAGCCGCTGCACGTGCGCGGCTGGAGGGTGGAGGCGAAGGAGGCGCCGCTGCGAGAGACGCTCGCGGCGGCGGTCCTCTCCCTGGGTGGATACGATCCGACCCTTCCGTTCCTCGATCCGATGTGCGGCTCGGGGACGCTGGCGATCGAGGCGGCGCTCGTCGCCCGGAACATCGCGCCCGGCAGGGGGAGGCACTTCGGCTTCATGCGCTGGCCCGCCTACGGCGACGAGGAGGCCGCCGCCTTCCGCCGCCTGCAGGAGGAGGCGAAGGCGGCGGCGCTCCCCAAGGCCCCCGCACCGATCCTCGCCCGGGATCGCTTCGCCGATCCCCTCGAGGTCGCGGAGCGCAACATCCACCGGGCGGGCGTCGCGTCGTCGATCGTCCTCCAGCAGCGGGACGCCCGCGAGCTCGAGCCCCTGCCGAGGCCCTGTCAGATCTTCGTGAACCCGCCCTACGGCGAGCGTCTGGGCGGCAAGCGGCTGCAGCTCGAGGGCCTGTACCGCGGCTTCGGGGAGGCATACGCGCCCCTGGCGCACGAGGATCGGCTGGTGGTGCTCTCGGGCTCTCCGCACTTCGAGCGGGCCTTCGGCCATCCGGTGCGGCGGCGGCACCGGCTCTTCAACGGGCCGCTTGCGGTGAACCTGCTCTCCTACGGGCCCGCACCCCGATGAGCGCCGGCGGGACCAGGCCCGGCGGCGCCCGGGGGACCTCGCCCTCCTTCGAGGCCGCGGTGGCCGAGGTGGTCCGGGCGATCCCCCGCGGCGAGGTCCTCTCCTACGGCGACGTCGCGAAGCGGGCCGGCGCGCCGCGGGCGTCGCGAGCGGTGGCGCGCGCCCTCGGCAGGTCGAAGGGCCTCCCCTGGTGGCGGGTGATCCGATCGGATCGCACCCTGGCGCAGGCGGTGGCGGCCGAGCAGGCGCGGCTCCTGCGGGCGGAGGGCGTGGCCGTCGTCGGGGACCGCGTGGTCCGGGCTGGATCGCGGCGGCGCCGGCCATAGATTCGCAAGGAGACACGCCGCTCTCGCGGCGGAGGGACCCTCGCCCGAGACGGCCTCCGGGCGGTGAAGGGTGAAGGAGGGGAGAGCCCCGATGCTCCAGCGCGATCAGCTCCTCGTGATCTACGACGCGGAGTGCGGCTTCTGCTCGAGCGTGGCGCGATGGCTCGGGCGGCTCGACTGGCGCGACGGGATCTGCTGCCAGCCGCTGCAGTCGGAGGAGCTGCGGGACGCGCTGGGGATGTCGCTGAAGCAGGTGAAGACCTCGGCCCACGTGCTGGAGCCGAACGGCCGGATGTGGTCCGAGGGCGGTGCCATCGCCGCCTGCTTCGACGCGCTCCTCCCCTTCGGCGCGCCGGTCTTCCGGACCCTCTACCGGGTGCCGGGGCTCCACCAGCTCGGCGACTGGATCTACCACCTGATCTCCCGCCTCCGCCCCAAGCTCCCCCACGGTCCGGCGGACGTGAAGCGGAAGCCGCCCGACGTGGATCGCCAGACCCTCGCCGAGGTGCGGCGCCGCCGGCTCGCCACCCGGATGCCGAGCGCGGCGCCGCCGGGCGCCTGGGTGCACTGACCCGGGCGGGGCACGCGGCCGCCGGCCCTCCGCCCCTCGCCGCGGACGATCGCCGGATCGCGGCGAGACGGACCTCGCCCGACGACGCCGCGGCCCTCCCCGCCCAGCGGTAGGATGGCCGCCATGCGAACCGCCCGCGCCGTCCAGATCGTCGATCCCTCTCACCTGCGCATCGCGGAGATCTTCGTGCGCGATCCGGGCCCTGGCGAGATCCTCGTCGCGGTCGCCGCCGCCGGCCTGAACCGCGCCGACGTGCTGCAGCGCAAGGGGCTCTACCCGGCGCCGCCGGGCGCGCCCGCCGACGTGCCGGGCCTCGAGTACGCGGGGACGGTGGAGGCGGTGGGCGAAGGCGTGCTCTCGCACCGCCCGGGCGATCGGGTGATGGGCATCGTGGGCGGGGGCGCGATGGCGACGCACCTCGTGGTCCACGAGCGCGAGACGATCCCCGCGCCGGAAGGCCTCGGCCTGGAGGAGGCGGCGGCGATCCCGGAGGTCTTCTTCACCGCGTACGACGCCCTCTTCGTCCAGGGCGGCCTGCGCTCGTTCGACGTCGTGCTGATCCACGCCGTGGGCAGCGGGGTGGGCACCGCGGCGCTGCAGCTCGCCCGCCACGCCGGCTGCCGAGTCCTGGGGACCTCCCGCTCCGCCGACAAGCTGCAGCGCGCAGCCCGCTTCGGCCTGGAGCGGGAGGACGCGATCGTGCCCGCCGACGGGCGCTTCGCCGAGCGGGTGCGGGAGCGCTGCGGCGGCGTCGATCTGATCCTCGATCTGGTGGGCGCCGCCTACGCCGCCGAGAACCTCGCCGCGCTCGCGACGAAGGGCCGGGTCGTGGTCGTGGGGCTGCTGGGCGGCGCGAGCGCGAACCTGCCCCTCGGCCTCCTCCTGCAGCGGCGCGCCTCCCTCGTGGGCACGGTCCTGCGCAGCCGCCCCCTCGAGGAGAAGGCGCACCTCGCCCAGCGCTTCGCGAAGGAGGTGAACCACCTCTTCACCGCCGGCCTGCTTCGGCCGGTGATCGACGCCGTGCTGCCGATGGAGCGGATCGAGGAGGCGCACGGGAGGCTGGAGCGCAACGAGACCTTCGGGAAGATCGTCCTCGCCTGGTGATCAGACCGCCGCCGCCACCCGATCCCGCGCCCAGTGGGCCAGGGCGTAGATCGTCTCGCTGGGGTTCACGCCGAGCGAAGTGGGGAACACCGATCCGTCCACGACGAAGAGGTTCCGGAAGCGGTGGTGGCGCAGGCCGGGGTCGACGACGCTCCGCTCCGGATCGGCGCCCATGGCGCACCCGCCCATCTGGTGGGCGGTGAAGATGGAGTGGCGCAAGGCCCCGTAGGGCGCGGCCTCGAGCCGGGGCAGGTCCGCCTCCGATCGCAGGATCACAGGATCCGTATGGAGGGAATGGACCTCGCGGGATCCCGCCGCGAGCTGGATCCGCGCCATCGCCAGGCACGAGGCGCGGAAGGACTCGGCCAGGGCGTCGGAGATCGGGTAGTCGACCCGCACCCGCCCGTCGCGGCGCAGGGAGACCGTGCCCCCCTCGTCGCCCGGGAGGAGCCCGTCGATGGCGAGGGAGATGATCGCGCCCATCCGGGGGAGCCTGGCGAGGAAGTCGTGCTGATCCTTGCCGAAGCCGCCGAAGGCCGTCGCGGCGAGCATGGGGTGCACGGGAGGCGTCTCCAGGAAGAAGCCGATCCTCCCCTCGCCTCGATCGGCGAAGTGATGGGAGCCCACCGCCTGCGGCGCGCCGTAGAAGGCGCTCACCGGGTGATCGAAGAAGGCCGCCATCACCACCACCGGGTGGAAGAAGGTCCGCCGCCCCACCCTGCCGTTGACGTCCAGGCCCGAGCGCAGGAAGAGCGCCGGCCCGTTGATGGCGCCGGCGCTCGAGACCAGCACCTTGGGCCGCACCACCAGCCGGCGCCCGGTCGGGCGATCGGTGGCCGGATCGAGGGCGCTGGCGTGGACGGCGACGGCCTTCGATCCGGAGACCTCGATCCGCTCCGCCCGCGCATTCACACACAGTGAAAGCCCGTCCTCGAGGGCGTCGGGGATGTAGGTGACGTGCATGGCCTGCTTGCCGTCCACCGGGCAGCCCATGCCGCAGTAGCCGCTGTTGGCGCAGCCGCGCACGTTCCGCCGCAGCGGCGCCACCTCCCAGCCGAGCGCCCGGCAGCCGTCGAGGAGGACGCGGTTGTTGGCGTTGGCGAGCTCCAGCGGCCACTCGTGGATCGACAGCCGCTCCTCCACCGCCTCGAAGTGCGGTGCCAGCGTCGAGGCGTCGATCCCCTCCACCCCGTGGACCCGGCGCCAGTGGTCGAAGATCGAGTCCGGGGTCCGGAAGCACGTGGTCCAGTTGACGGTGGTGGAGCCCCCGACGCTGCGCCCCTGGAGGATGGTGATGGCGAGGTCCGCCGTCGTCCGCATCCCCCGCTCCTGGTAGAGCATCGGGTAGGCGTGGGCCTCCTGGAGATCGAACTCGCTCTTGGTGTGGTGGCCGCCCTCCTCGAGCATGACCACGGAGAGCCCGCGCTCGACCAGGCCCGCTGCCAGGACGGCGCCCCCGGCGCCGGATCCGACGATGCAGACGTCGCAGCGGACGGACTCGTCCGACCGGAGCGCGGCTGCGTCGGCGATCGCCCCCTTCATCGCGCGTCTTCCGCGAGGTTGCCGAAGTCCGGCGGCCCCGGGTAGCCGACCGCGGGCTGGATCTCCGGCGACGCGTAGTACGCCGCGGCGCAGAGGCCGCGGATCGCCCGGTAGGCGGTGCGCCGCAGGCCCAGGCGGCTGCGCCTCCAGGCCTGCAGGGCCTCGTCCTGCGCCTGCGGCTCCAGGGCGGTGAAGGGCCGCGGCCTGCCGTCGAGGAGGAGACCGGCGACGCCGTTCTCCAGGAGGTGGAGGACCTGCTTGATCTCCTCCACCACCGACGGGTGGACGCCGGCGAGGAGCTCGTCGACCTTCTCCGCGACCTGGAGCTCGGACGCCGCCGGGAACGCCCCTTCGGCCGGCGCCACCCGATCGGCGACGGCGGCGAGGATCGAGAAGGTCCGCTCGTCCAGGGCGCGCAAGGGGCGGGAGGGCCTGCGGAGGTGGGTCTGCTGCAGCGAGAGGCCCACGCCCCCCGCCGCCAGGGCGACTGCACCTCCCAGCCCGTATCGGATCACCGCTCGTCGAGACAGTCCCACGTGAGGGAAGACGCTACCACCGCCGGGCGGGGCGCGAAATCGCCGCCTCCCGAATCTTCCGTCAGAAGACGAGGCCGCCGTGGATCCCGATCCCGACCCAGTCGAAGAGCGGGGAGAGGGCGATCGCGTTCCACGACGCCTGGATCCCGACGCGAAGGACCCCGAGGCCCGCGTATTCCAGCGCGGCGCCGGCGTCGAAGGAGGCCCCCAGCTCGTGGCCCCGACCCGGGTCGCGCCGGCCCAGGCCGCCGTGGGCGAAGACTGCGGGCTGGAAGTCCCCGGCCCAGGCGAGGCGGAGCCCACCCAGCGCGCGGAACGCGGTGTGGTCCGGCGGTGAGTCGAGGGAGATCCGCTCGGCCTTGCCGAAGCGCGCGAAGCTCCCCATGACCTCCGGAGTGAGGAGCAGGCCCGCGCCGAGGTCGATCTGCAACCCCACCCTCGGGTCGACGCTGAAGCCCGTGGTGGCGTCATTCTCGTCGCTGAGGCCGATCACCGCGTTGGCGTCTACGGCGATCATCACCTGCACGCCCCGGGTCCGCTCCGCGAGCTCCTCCGCTCCCGCCTGCTCCGGGGAGATCCCCGCGTCCGTGGCGGGGAGGGCGGCGAGCAGCAGAAAGAGGCTGGCGAGCATGCGCACCCCCGGCCGTTCTCTGCGGCCGAAACGGGAAGCTATGCACGACGGGGGCGGACAGGCCGCCCGATTTGGTAGGCTGCGCCGCCGGTCGGGCAGGCGACAGATTGGAGCGGCGGGTGCCCCGGCCCGATCGGCGACGTGGGCGGCGCAAGGGTTTGGGACATGATCAAGAAGCTCCTCGCGGTCTCCTGCCTCCTCGCCATCGTGGCAGGGGCCGGGGCCTACGTCTGGCTGGAGCGGGCCGTGCACACGCCCCTGCGCCCGGACGACGACGCGTCGATCGAGATCACGGTGCCCAGGGGGGCCACGGGCCGATCGATCTTCGGACTCCTGGAGCGCGAGGGCCTTGTCGAGGATCGGATCGCGTGGCGCTACCACCTGTGGCGCCGCGGCGGCCTCGCCGTGAAGGCCGGGAGGCACGCGCTCTCGCCCGCGATGGAGCTGGCGGAGATCGCCACCGCCCTGGAGGGCGCGCCCCTCCCCGACGACGTCCCCTTCGTGATGATCGAGGGCTGGCGCCTGCGGGACACCGACGCCGCCCTCGCGAAGGAGGGGTGGATCCGCCCCGGCGCGTACGTCGAGGCCGCCAGCGATCCCTCGAGGTTCCGCGCGGAGTTCCCGCTCCCGTCGGGGACCCTGGAGGGATACCTCTACCCCGAGACCTACTCGGTGGTCCCCGATCGCTTCGACGTGGACGAGCTGGTGCAGCGGCAGCTCGACACCTTCGCCGCGCGGCTCTGGCGACCCCACCGCGCCGAGCTGGAGGCGAGCGGCCGCTCCCTGCACGAGATCGTGATCATGGCGTCGCTCCTCGAGCGGGAGGAGCCCGTCCCCGCGCAGCGGGATCTCGTCGCCGGGATCCTCTGGAAGCGGATCGACGCGAGGCAGCCGCTGGGCGTCGACGCCACCAGCCGCTACCTCCTCGCCGAGTGGAACGATCGCAGGGCGTTCCTCGCCAAGCTCCGCGACCCGTCGGATCCGTGGAATACCCGGACCCGCGCGGGCCTGCCGCCCGGCCCCATCGGCGCGCCGACCATCGAGTCGCTCCTCGCCGCGATGCGACCCAAGTCCAGCCCCTACTGGTACTACCTGCACGACGCCGATCGCGTGCTCCGCCCCTCGCGCAACGCGGCGGAGCACGAGGCGCTGCGCAAGCGCTACAACGTCTACTGACGATCCGCCCGCCGGGCGATCCCACCTTATCTCCGGAGCGTCGATGGCCGACGTGGTTCGATTTTTCATGGGGCCCGAGGACGAGCGGGCGTTCTTGCGGGAGGTGGCGCCGCTGGGGCTGGAGCTCTACCCGCGGGTGGTACCGGCGGACTGGAAGGCGCCGCGGGTGGACGAGTCCCTCGCCGGCAGCCTCGACGAGAGCGAGTACTACCTGGGGATCCCGGAGGCGGGCGCCATCACCGTCGATCGGATCAAGCGCGGGCCCAACAAGGGGAAGCTGATGATCCTCGAGGTGGTCTCGCCGGTGATCTTCTTCGAGCGCTCCCTCCGCGACGAGGACGGGGCCCTGCGCAGCGGCCGGCTCTGGGCCGAGCTCCAGGTGTCGGGGGACGTGCAGCGCCGGGTGCAGAAGACCCCGGTCGTGGAGCGGACCTTCCGGAAGGTCGCGGAGATCGTCGGCCGGCGCGCGCGCAGGTCGCGGCCGGTGGGGTGGCTGATCCTTCCGGAGGCGAGCCGCATGCACGCCGAGGGCGTCGAGCTGCGCGACGCGGGGCGCAAGGGGACCGTGGTCCGCCCCTACCGATGAGCCCGCCTCCCGGCCGGGAATGCGCCGGCGAGGCGGCCGTTCTCTTGCCCGCCAGCCCCTCTCCACGCTAAGGGTGGGGCGTTTTCACGATCCACTCCGGAGGTACTCCGTGTCCAAGATCCTTCTCTCGCTGTTCGCCGCCGTCGCCCTCTCCGTCCCCTCCATCGCCCTCGCCTGCCCGGGCCATGCCAAGGGCGAGGCCGGCGCGGCCTGCGAGAAGTGCACGTCGGGAGAGTGCCCCCACGCCAAGGCGGCCAAGGCCGCGGGCGAGAAGGGCGAAAAGGGCGAGTGCGCCTGCCGGAAGGGCAAGGAGGCGCAGGCCAGGAAGTGGAAGGAGATCACGGTCGAGCAGCTCGCCGCCCTCGGCGAGGGCGAGGTGACGATCTTCGACGTGAACAACGAGAAGGTCCGCGGCGCGCACGGCGTGATCCCCGGTGCCGTGCTGCTGTCCTCGTCGAGCCAGTACGACCTCTCGGTGCTGCCGAAGGACAAGGACGCCAAGCTGGTGTTCTACTGCGCCAACACCCGGTGCACCGCCGCCCCCACCGCCGCCGAGCGGGCCATCGACGCGGGCTTCCGCGACGTGAACGTGCTGCACGTGGGCGTCGTCGGCTGGAAGGAGGCCGGCAAGAAGACCGACGCGCCGCGCACCTGAGCCCCGCAGGCCTCACGCGCGAACCGAGCGGCCGCCGCCACCTTCGAGGTGGTGCGCGGCCGTTCTCGTCTCTCGCGACCGTACGATCGCCCGCTCCCGGCGGAGGATCAGGCCGGATCGGCGGCGAGGCGCAGGCCCGTGGGGAACGCCCTCGTCTCCGGCTCGAACCAGTTGCGGAACGCGGCGCGGGCGATGGCCGGATGGGTGAGGTGGCAGCCGCCCCGCAGCACCCGGTGGGCATCGCCGAACCAGGGCTCGCTGTACCCGCGATAGGGCCCCGGCGTGAAACCCGGATACGGCCGGAACGGATCCGCCGTCCACTCCCACACGTTGCCGGCGAAGTCGAGGCCGCCGCAGGGCGCCGCCGGTCCGCCGCAGGGCGCGGTGTCGCAGGCCTCCAGCCCCAGGGCGGCCTCCGCCGCCCCGCCGGGATCGTCCCCCCACGGCCAGCGGCGCTTCGCCCCGGCGGCGTCGTCCCACGACGCCGCCCGCTCCCACTCGTCCTCGCGGGGCAGCCGCGCCCCCGCCCACCGGGCGAAGGCCTGCGCTTCGAACCAGGACACGTGGGCCACCGGATGCCCGGGCTCCACCGGCCTCGGTCCCGCGAGGGTCCGGCGCGTCCACCCGCCCGGTCCCCGGCTCCAGTGTAGAGGCGCGGCGGCCCGGATCCCGCGGCGCCACCCGATCCCCTCGGGGCTCCACAAGCGATCGTCGGCGTAGCCCCCCGCCTCCATGAACGCGAGCCATTCGCCGTTGGTCACCGGCGTGCGGCCGATGCGAAAGGCGGGCACCTCCACCTCGTGGGCGCGCCGCTCGTTGTCCCAGCCGTCCGGATCGTCGTCCGCGCCCAGCACGACGCGGCCCCCCGGGATCGCGAGCATCCCGCCCTCCGCCGGCGGCGCGCTTCTCGGAGGGGGCAGGCCGTCGATGGCCAGGCCGTCCAGGAGGCGGATCACCGCCATCGTCTCGGCGTGCTGCCGCTCGTGGTTGGTGACGAAGCGAAAGCACCACCCGCCCTCCAGGAGGGAGGGCTCCTTCGCCTCGTCCAGGCGCTCGAGGGCGGCGAGGGTATGCTCTCGCACCCGATCGCGGTAGGCGTGGATCTCCGGCAGCGCCGGGACCCGCCGGTGGCGGCTGCCCTTGGGGCTGGAGAAGGTGTCGAAGATCCCGTCGAGCCGCGGATCGATCGGCGGCCGCCCGAAGGCCCGCCGCAGCACCCAGACCTCCTCCTGCCAGGCGACGTGGCCGGCATGCCACGCCAGCGGCGAGAACGCCTCATGGAGCTGCCGCCGCGCGTCCTCCTCCGTGAGACCGGCCAAGAGGCGCCCGGTGGAGCGGCGGGCCTCCTCGAGGCCGGCAGCGAGGTCCACGGGATCCGGATCGGCAGCGAAGCTCAAGGGACCGACACCTCGCGCAGGGATCGCCCCCGCGCCGCCACGACGGCGCGATCCGGCGGCACGCCGCGCCAACCGGGCCGATCGTCCAGGCGCTCCGAGGCGATCGTGATCCCGTCGGGATCCTGCGACACGTAGAGCGAGGGAGGATCACATCCGAAGGCGGTCCGCAGCGCCACCATGGAGTCCCCGTCGGCGAGCACGACCGAGAAGCAGGCATGCGACGCCCACGATCGCACGTCGCCGATCGCGCCGGCCGCTGCGTCCAGGAGGGCGTCGCCGCCTTCGGTCCCCTCGCCCCGCCTCCGGTCGAGCCGGTCGGCGACGAGGGCGAAGAGGTGCTCCGAGTCGCTCGTCCCCTCCACCTGCGCGTACCGAGCGTCGGAGAGCGCCGCGCGGAGCTTGCGCTGCACCTTCCGTCGGAAGTCGCCGATGAAGCCGTTGTGCAGGAACGCGATCCGCCCCGTGGCGAAGGGCTGGGTGTTCGCCTGGGAGAGGCTCGTCGGCTCGGTCGCGCTGCGCACCGCCGCCACCATGCACCCCGAGCGGACGGCCCTTCCCAGGTGGGGGAGGTTCACGTCGGCCCAGATGGGGAGCGTGCTCCGGTAGAGGCAGGGCTCCGGATCGCCGGCGACGAAGAACCCCGCCCCCCAGCCGTCCGCGTTGACCGTGGCGCTCTTCGTCTCCAGCGGGCGGTAGCTCTGCCGCACCAGGGAGTGCGGTGGATCCGAGACGAGGGATCCCAGGGATCGCGGGGCGCCCAGCCAGCCGAGGAGTCTGCACACGACACCACGATAGCCCGCTCCCGGGGGTGGCGTGAAGGTCGGGGAGGAGAAGATGAGGAGGATCCTCGGGAGGGATCGGTGTATCCAGGTTGAATGCGGGTGCATCCTGATCCGCACCGGCACCCGAGCGGGGAGCCCTCATGCGCATGACCAACCCCACCGCGGAGCCCGCCCTGGCGGTCGACGTCCACGTTCGCCCGGGCTCCGGCTCGACCCTCGCGGCGGACGTGCGCGAAGGGCTGCGCCGCCGCCCCAAGTCCCTCCCGCCCAAGCACTTCTACGACGAGCGGGGCTCGCGCCTCTTCGATCGGATCTGCGAGACGCCGGAGTACTACCCCACGCGCACCGAGCGCGCGCTCCTCGAGGCCCACGCGGATCGCCTCGTCGCCGACGCGCTCCCCGCCGGGCGTTCGGAGCAGGTGGCGCTGGTGGAGTTGGGAAGCGGCGCGGCGCGGAAGACCCGCTGCCTGCTCGAGGCCGCGAGGCGCCGGGGATCCCGCTGCACCTACGTGCCCTTCGACGTGAGCGAGGAGATGCTCCGGGCGTCGGCGCTGCGGCTGCGATCGGAGTGCCCCTGGCTGCCGATCCACGGCGTGGTCGGCGACTTCGATCACCACCTGGATCGGATCCCCTCCTTCCGCCGCCGCCTCTTCGTCTTCCTGGGCGGGACCATCGGGAACTTCGACGAGGACGAGGCGCGCGCCTTCCTCAGGCGGATCGCGTCCATCATGGGCCCCGACGATCGCCTGCTCCTCGGCGCCGATCTCGTCAAGGACACCGCCCGGCTGAACGCCGCCTACAACGACGCGCAGGGCCTCACCGCGGAGTTCAACAAGAACGTCCTGCGGGTGATCAACCGGGAGCTGGGGGGCCAATTCCGGCTGGAGCGCTTCGAGCACCTGGCGTTCTTCGACGAGGACCGCAACCGGATCGAGATGCATCTGCGCGCCACGACCGCCCACCGGGTGCGGATCGACGGCCTCGACCTCGACGTTCCCTTCGAGGAGGGCGAGACGGTCCTCACCGAGATCAGCCGCAAGTTCACGCGGCGATCGGTGGAGCGGCTCTACGCCTCCGCGCAGCTCCACATGGAGAGCTGGCACACCCCGGACGACGGCGCCTTCTCGATCTCGGTGGCGAGGCGAACCCTGCGGGGGTAGCGTCGCCGCGCCATGCGATCGCTCTTCCTCGCCGCGCCCCCGGGGCTCGAGGTCCCCTGCGCCGACGAGGCGCGCGCCCTCGGCCTCGCCGACGTCCGGATCGTGCCGGGGGGCGTCGCGTGCAGGGGCGACGACGCCGCGATCCTGCGCGCCAACCTCACGCTGCGGGTGGCGTCGAGGGTGCTCCTGCGGGTGGGCGAGGGCGAGGCGAGGGACGCCGAGCGGATCGCGCGGGCGGTGGACTGGTCCGGGTTCGTCGCCCCCGGCGGGACCTTCGCGGTCGAGGTGGCGGGCGGGGGCCGGGAGCCCTCCCGCTTCGAGCGCCCCTTGCGCGAGGCGATCCTGCGGCAGGTGCCCTCCGCGCGGCCCGCCGACGCGGCGTCCGCGACGATCCGGGCGCGGATCCACGGGGGCGGGATCGCGCTCGCCGTGGACTCCAGCGGGGCGCACCTGCACCAGCGTGGCTACCGGCAGGAGACCGGCGCCGCGCCGCTGCGGGAGAACCTCGCCGCCGGGATCCTCCGCCTCGCCGGCTACGACGGGAGCGTGCCGCTCCTGGATCCCATGTGCGGGAGCGGGACCTTCCTGATCGAGGGGGCCCTCGTGGCGATGCGCCGGGCGCCGGGGGCGGCGCGGCCCTTCGCGTGCGAGTCCTGGCCCTCCTTCCCCGCGGACCTCGGGGAGCGGGTGCGCGCCGAGCTGCGCGCCGCGGAGCGGAGCGCGCCCCCCTGCCCGATCCTGGGGAGCGATCGGAACGCGGGCGCCCTGGGCGTGGCCCGGCGCAACGCCACCCGGGCCGGGGTCGTCTCGTCGATCTCCCTCGTCCGCCGCGACGTCGCGGAGCTCGCGCCTCCCGACGGCGCGCCGGGCGTCCTCGTCGCCAACCCGCCCTACGGCAAGCGGGTGGGCGGCGCCGGCGACCTCGCCGCGCTTTACCGCACCCTCGGGCGGAGGCTTCGGGAGGGCTTCTCCGGATGGATCTGCGCCGTCCTCGTGGCGGATCGGGCGCTCGGCGCCCGCCTGGAGCTCCCCGATCCCGAGCGGCTGCCCCTGCGCAACGGCGGCATCCCCTGCACCCTCCTGCTGGCGCGCCTCTGATCGGCCGGCCGCACCCCGAGCAGGCCCCCATGCGACGGGTGCGTTGTGTCTATCATCCCCCCATGCCGCTCCGTGCGCCGCACCGCCTCCTCCTCGCGCTGCCCCTCGCCCTCGCCGCCTGCGCCGCCGCCCACCGGCCGGTGCTGGTGACGCCGCCGGACACCCACCACGAGGCGCCCCCGACGCTGATCACGAACGTGCGCGTCTTCACCGGCCTCGAGGACGAGCTCACCCAGCCGGTGGACGTTCTCCTCTCCGGCGGCCGGATCGCCAAGGTCTCGCACCCCGGGCGCCTCGAGGCGCCTGCGGGCGCGGAGGTGGTGGACGGCGAGGGCCGCACCCTGATCCCGGGCCTCGTGGACATGAACGTGCGGCTGGGCACCTTCGAGGACGTGCCTCCCTGGGCCGGCGCGATCGTGGAGCCGCGGCTCCAGGCGGAGGCGCTGATCTACAGCGGGATCACCACCGCGGTGGCCGTCGGCCACGACGCCGACGTCGAGGCGCTGCAGCGGGAGATCGCCAAGGGGTGGGTCGCGGGCCCCCGCATCTTCCGCTCCACCCACCCCATCGCGGGGAAGGAGGCCTCCCGCCCGGGTCCGTTCGAGCGGTGGCTTCGCACCAAGGTCGTGAAGAACACCGACACCCCTCGTGACGCGGCCCGCGCGGCGCGCCGCGACCTGGAGTCCCTGCGCTCGGACTTCGTGAAGGTGGAGTTCGGAGGGGGCCCCGGGCTGTCGCGCAAGGCCCTGGAGGCGGTGGTCGCCGAGGCCCGCATGTACGAGCGCTCCGTCTTCGTGGACGCGCGCGGCCCCCAGGACGCCGCGGAGGCGGCGGAGGCAGGGGCGAGCCTGCTCCTGCACACGCCGTGGATGGGCACCTTCACGCCGGAGCAGATGGACGCCATCGCCATGTCCGGCGCGCCGGTGGTGACGACCGCGCGGATCTGGGCGGCGATGGGCGAGCGCATGTCGGGCGCCGCGGTCCATAGCGACCTCGAGCGGGAGATCGTCCCGCCCGACGAGGGCGCAGACGTCGAGAACACCGTGTCCGCCGACACCCGCGAGCTCGCCTCCACCTACGACGCCGCCCTGCGGGCGAACCTCGTCGCGCTCCATCGGAACGGGATCCCGCTCCTCGCGGGCACCGGGGCCGGCCTCCCCGGCGTGATCCACGGCGCGTCGCTGCACCAGGAGTTGCAGGCGCTCGTGGAGCTGGGCCTCCCGCCGGCAGAGGTTCTGAAGATGGCGACCTCGTACCCGGTGCGGCTCATCGCCCCGCGATCGCCGTTCGGCATGATCGGCATCGGCGCCTATGCCGACGTGATCCTCCTGGACGGCGATCCCCTCCGGGACATCTCGGCCGTCGGCCGGATCGTCGCGGTGTGGCAGGCGGGGCGGAAGCTGGAGCGCCGGGTCCCCGGGCCCGCAGCCGACTGAGGGCGCGGCGCGGCCGGCGCCGTTGACGAGGGCACCTTCCTGCGTAGGATGCGCGGCTCCATCGCCGACCAGGAGTGCACCGGCCATGACCCGCTTCGATCCCGACGCCGCCGCCGCCCCGGGCTCCGGCGTCTTCGGCCTCCCCTTCACCCCGGAGGAGGCGAAGGTGATCCTCGTGCCCGTCCCCTTCGAGGCGACGACCTCGTACGGCGGCGGCGCTGCCGACGGCCCCGCGGCGATCCGGGAGGCCTCGGCCCAGATCGACCTCTTCGACGCCGAGGTGGGCAGGCCCTACGAGCCGGGGATCGCCATGCTCGACGAGTCGGCCGAGGTCCGCACCTGGAACGACGAGGCCAAGCTGGACGCCGCGCCGATCATCGCCGCGGGCGGGGCCGGCGACGATCCCCTCCTCCTCGGCATGCTCGACCGGGTGAACGAGCGCTGCGCCCAGGTCAACGACTGGGTGTACGAGAGGGTGCGGGCGCTCCTGGACGACGGTAGGATCCCCTGCGTCGTCGGCGGCGACCATGCGGTGCCCTTCGGCGCGATCCGCGCCTACGCCGAGAGGTTCCCCGGCATGGGGATCCTGCACCTGGACGCCCACGCGGACCTGCGGGAGGCCTTCGAGGGCTTCACCTGGAGCCACGCGTCCATCTTCTACAACGTGATGGAGCGCATCCCGGAGGTCGCCAGGCTCGTGCAGGTGGGGGTCCGCGATCTGGGCAGGGCGGAGTTCGAGTACGGCCGCGCCAGCGGCGGCCGGGTGGTGACCCACTTCGATCAGGTGCTCTGCGAGGAGCGGTTCGCCGGCGCCACGTGGCGCGAGCAGGTGGATCGGATCGTCGCCGACCTCCCGGAGAAGGTGTACCTCTCCTTCGACATCGACGGCCTCGATCCCACCCTCTGCCCCAACACCGGCACGCCGGTCCCGGGCGGGCTCTCCTTCCAGCAGGCCTGCGCGCTGGTGGCGGGCGTGGCCCGCAGCGACCGGACGATCGTCGGCCTCGATCTCTGCGAGGTCGCCCCCGGCAGCGACGGCGGCGAGTGGGACGGCAACGTCGGCGCCCGGCTCCTCTACAAGATGATCGGGTGGATGCTGCGATCCCGGGGGCTGATCCAGGCGCCCTGACGGTGGCTGCCGGCGCGCGGGACCTCCCCTCCCCCGCAGGGCGCGACTCGGAGAGGCGGGTGACCGCGCTCCTTCGTTTTCGGATCCTTCTTCCACGCGCGCGATGACGATCCGATCGTCCTCGAGGAGACCGCGCCCAGGATCCACCTTCTTCCGCGCGCGCGGCGACGATCCGTTTGCGACGGTGGCGCCCGCTCGTTACGCTCGCGCGAAACCCCATTTCGCGAAGGAGCCAGTGATGAGCGACACCGACCGGGAGCTGGAGCACGAGGAGGGCATCGATCGCCGCAGGGCGCTGGGCCTCATGGCGGGCGCGGCGATCGGCGCGCCGCTCGTCGCCGCCGCGGCGAAGGCCGGCGCGGCGGTGCAGTCCCCTCCCCCCGCCGGATCCGGCACCTCCAGGAAGAGCCAGGCGCCGGCGCCGGCCCCCGCCCCCGCGAGCAGCCCCATGAAGCCCCGCGAGTACGTGCTGCCGCCGCTGCCGTACCCCAAGAACGCCCTCGACGGCTACCTCAGCGCCGAGATCCTCGAGATCCACCACGACAAGCACCACGCCGGCTACGTGAAGGGGCTCAACGCCGCCCTGGCCGGCCTCGACGAGGCGCGGAAGAAGGGCGACTTCGCCCAGGTGAAGGCCCTGCAGCGCTCCCTGGCGTTCAACGGGAGCGGTCACGTCCTGCACTCGCTCTACTGGAACTCGATGAGCCCGAACGGCGGCGGCGAGCCCAAGGGCGCGCTGAAGGCCGCGATCGTGGCGAGCTTCGGGAGCGTCGACGCCTTCCGCAAGCAGTTCGCCGCGGCGACCAAGGTGGCGGAGGCGAGCGCCTGGGGCGTGCTGGCCTACGAGCCCCTCGGCGATCGGCTCCTCGTCGTCACGCCGGAGGATCACCAGAACATGGGCTTCCAGGGGATGCAGCCGCTCCTGTGCTGCGACGTCTGGGAGCACGCGTACTACCTGCGGTACAAGAACGACCGCGCGTCCTACGTCGACAAGTTCTTCGACGTGATCAACTGGGACTACGCGGAGCGGCGGTTCCAGGAGATCCGCGGCTAGCCGGCCTTCCGTTCGTCCTGCGCTGCCCGCCGAAGCGTGCGCCGCGCAGGCTCAGCGCCTCCCCTGGGGGCAGCGCCCGCCGGCGGTCCCCCCGCAGACCCAGCCCTCCGGCGACGCCTGCGCCTGCCGGATCCGCGCGGCGAGCCGGTCGATGAGGCCGGCGGCGGTCCCGGGCGTCGGCACCCGGTGGTAGCCCTCGATCCCGGCCGCCACCGCGGGCTCGCGCAAAAGCTCGTCGAGCTCGTAGAGCGTCTCCACGTGCTCGGTGACGAAGGCGATCGGCACCACGATCACGTCCTTCACCCCGGCCTTGGCGAGGTCGTGCAGCGCGTGCTCGGTGGCCGGCTCGAGCCACTTCACCCGGGTGGCCCGGCTCTGGAACGCGAGGCCGTGGGCGAGGCCCGGCGGGAGCCGCTCCATCACCCCGCGCACCGTCGCCTGCACCTGGGCGAGGTAGGGATCGCCGCGATCGATGGTCTCCCGGGGGAGCCCGTGGGCGCTGAAGAGCACGTGGGCCCGCTCGCGCCGGCCCTCGGGGATCGCCTCGAGCTTCTCGCGGATCGCGTCCGCCCACACGTCGAGGAAGCCCGGATCCGTCGGGAAGCAGCACACCTCCGACAGCTTCAACCCCGGCGCCTTCTTCCGGAGCACCCGGCGCAGCTCCTTCATCGACGAGCCGGAGGTGGTGAAGGAGCGCTGGGGGTAGAGGGGCAGCGCCACCACCTCCGTCGCTCCCGCCGCCAGCAGCCGGTCGACGGCCTCCTCGGTGTCCGGCTTCCAGGCGCGCATCGCCACGTAGGTGCGGTAGCCCGGGCCCAGCGCCGCCTCGAGGGCGGCCCCCTGCGCCCGGGTCTGCTCGAGGAGCGGCGACCGCCCGCCGATCCGCGCGTAGATGGCCCGGCTCTCCGGCGCCCGCTTCCGGGAGATCCGCCTGGCGAACGCCTTCTGCCAGAGGAAGCCGAGGGGCAGCCGGATGATCTCCGGATCCACGAAGATATTGTAGAGGAACGGCTCGACCTCATCCAGTGAGCCGGGGCCTCCCAGGTTCATGAGGACGACGGCGACGTGGGGGGAAGCGGTCGACACGGGTCCCTTCCTAACACTCGCGCCGGCGGGCCGCCCTCCCAAATCGAATGGCGTGTGGAATCCGCCGGGTCGACCGCGCTAGGCTCTTCGGTCGCGGCACCCCCGAGCGGCCATGAGGCCGATGTCTCCACCAGGCGCGACCTCGTGCGCGCACGCCTCGAGCTTTCGCCAGAGACGGAAGTCTCGCAGAGAGGAACAGACGATGGCTACGGAATCGATCCGGTTGTCGGCGCAGTTTCCCGTGAATCCGAAGTGGCTCTACGACGCGTGGCTGAACGGCGACGAGCACTCCGCCATGACGGGGTCGCCCGTCACGATCGATCCGGTCGTGGGCGGCCGCTTCGACGTGGCGAACGGCTTCGCCACGGGTGAGACCCTCTGGCTCGACGAGGGCCGGCGCATCGTCCAGAGCTGGCGCACCAAGGACTTCCCGGAGAGCGCCGAGAGCTCCACCCTCGAGGTCACCTTCGACGAGATCCCGGGCGGCACGCTCCTCACCATCGTCCACGCCAACGTCCCCGCCGAGCTGCGGGGATCGTTCGAGGCGGGCTGGGAGTCGTACTACCTCGCGCCGATGCGCGCCCACTTCGGCGCGCTCGCCGCCGTGGACGTGGAGGTGCCGGACGGCGCCGAGGCGGCACCCGCCGCGCCCGAGCGGGAGGAGGCGGCGGCGGTGGAGGAGGCCGAAGCCCCGGTCCCCCCGAGCGTCCTCCACGTGGTGCCCACCGCGGCCCGGCGTGCGACCACCCGCCGCAAGACCGCGGCGACCCGAAAGCCCGCGGCCCGGCCGGCGACGCGCAAGACCACCGCCGGCAAGACCGCGACGCGAAAGAGCGCCTCGAGCACGCGCAAGCCGGCGGCGAAGACCGCCGCCCGCGCCGGCACGTCCCGGAAGACCACCCGGCGCAAGGCCGCGGCGACGTCCAAGGCGGGGAAGACCGCCACGGCGAGAAAGACCGCGGCCAGGACGACAGCGCGGAAGACCACGACGACGCGAAAGTCCACCGCCCGGGCGAGCGCCGCACGGAAGGCCACGACGCGAAAGACCGCGGCCAGGCCCGCCGTCCGCGCGAGCACCGCGCGGAAGACCACGGGGCGATGGGCGGCGTCAAAGTCCGCCGCGCGCGCGACCCCGACGCGGAAGTCCACGGCGCGCAGGCCCGCTTCGAGGTCCGCCACCCGAGCGAGCACCACCCGAAAGACCACCGCGAGAACGACCACGTCGAAGACCACCGCGCGCGCGACCACCACCGCTCGGAGGTCCACGGCCCGCAAGCCCGTGACGAAGGCCACCTCCCGCGCCGGCACCGCCCCCAAGACCGCCGTCGGCAAGAAGAAGACGGCCTCCAAGGTCTCGACCGCGAGGAAGTCGCCTGCCCGCAAGGCGACCGCCGGCAGGACCGCCGTCCGGCGCGCGTCCACCACCTCGCGCCGGGCCACGGTCCGCAAGCCCGCCGCCCGACGCCGGCCCACCCGCTGATCCGGCGCGCGCCACGCGCCATCCGGCGCCGGCCCACGCGCTGATCCGACGCGGGCCCGTGCGCGGATCGGACGCCGGCCCGCACGCCATCCGGCGCGGTCCTCCCCAATCCGCGGCGGCGCGTCGAGGACGGGCCGGCCGCGACCGCTCAGGCCTCCACCACCCTCCGCCCGCTCATCGTCGGCGCGAGGAGCGCGTCCACGGATCCCCGGGTGAGACCCCGGCCAAAGAAGGCGAAGCGGCTCTCGCCGTGCGCGGGCGCCGGGGCGTCGAGCTCGATCTGGAGTCGCTCGCCCACCACGTGGAAGGCGACCCAGCGCCCGTCGTCGATCCGCGCGATCCCCTTGGCGCGGAAGACCTCCGGCGGCATCCCCTCCAGCACGTCCTCGAGCGCGGTGAGGTCGTGGGCGCCGCCGTGCGCGAACGAGATCACCTGGAAGTCCGAGTGCCGGCCCTCGTGCGGCCGGGGCGCGTCCCGCGAAGGGGAGGCGCCCTCGGTGTCGAGGAGGATTCCCTCGGGGAGGTCGGGCCCCCCCTCGAGGATCCTCGCCGCCGGGTTCAGCCTGCGGACGGCCTCCACCGCCTCCGCCTTCTGGGTGGGGCTGGCCAGATCCAGCTTGGAGATCACCACCACGTCCGCGCAGCGAACCTGCGCCTCCCACTCCTCGCCCGCGGCGGCGGCGAAGTTGATCGGGTCCACCACGGTCACCACCGAGTCGAGGCGGATCTTGTCGGCGAGCTCGGGCTTCGAGAGCGTCCACGTCAGCGGCAGCGGATCGGCGAGGCCCGTGGTCTCCAGGATCACCCGGTCGAGATCCCCTCGGGCGTGCAGCTCCTCCATCGCCTGGACGAGGTCGGGGTTTCGCAGGCAGCAGACGCAGCCCTCGGTGAGCTCGATCATCGAGCGGGTGTCCGGCGAGCCGGTGTCGATCCCCGCCTGGCCCAGCTCGTTCTGCACGAGGCCGATCCGCAGGGAGCTGCGCCGGGCGAGGAGGTGCCGCAGGAGGGTGGTCTTCCCGGAGCCGAGGAAGCCGGTGACGACGACGACGGGGAGTGTGGACGACACGACGCCGAACCTAACCGCCGGGGACCGCCAGGGCCATCCCGAATCCGGAACGAAGGCGCGGGTCCGCCGCGTTGGTCCCTTCGAGTGGGTGCAATCGAGGCACGATTGCATGATAATGCGCGCCCCCGGGCGCCCGGGCATCGACCACAGGAGCAGGCAAGTGCGCAGAGTCGGGATCTACGGGTGGGGCGTCGTCGCCCCCAAGTCGCCGGACATCGACGCCTTCGAGCGCAACCTCGCGTCCTCGGAGAGCTGGCTCTCTCCCTTCGAGGGCTTCGGCCCCAGCAACTTCCTCGTAGGCAACCCGGAGTTCCACTTCGCCGACTACAAGGGCTGGATCGACGAGCGCTTCCCGCCCACCCGGTTCGGCCAGCTCGAGAAGAAGATGGGCCAGCCCACGCAGTACGCGATGGGCGCGTTCATCCAGGCGCTCCGCCAGAACCCCGGCCTCGAGGCGGTGCTCCAGGAGCTCGGCCTCGAGGCCCACGTCTACGTGGGCACCGGCCTCGGCGACCTGCCCACGATCGACGCCGAGAGCGTGCGCCTCCACCGCGCCCAGCGCCGCTGGGATCGCTTCTGGGCGAACCCGGAGCGCAACGCGGCCCTCGCCGCCTGGCTCGCCGATCCGTCCGTCGATCCCGACGCGCCGCCGAAGCCGGAGGCCGCGGCGGAGGAGGATCGCGACGTCGCCGAGGAGCGCTACTGGCGCTACTGGGCCAGCCGCTCCGCCGAGCTGGCGTCCTACCTCGCGGAGCTACGGGAGATCGAGTCGCTCTCCGTCGAGGGAGAGGTCGAGGCGGCCAAGCTCGCGGTGATCAAGGAGAAGAAGGTGCGCGCCGCGCGCCTCCAGAAGAAGTGGAACGCCCCGGAGCCTCCCTGGAACCAGGTCTCGGCCAACGTCCTCTGGAACATCCACAACACGCCGGCCTCGCAGATCTCGATGCTGGGCCGGATCACCGGCATGACGTTCGCGCCGGTGGCGGCCTGCTCCTCCTTCGGCTACGCCCTGCGCCTCGCCATGCAGTCCATCGACGCCGGCAGCGCCAAGGCGGTGGTGATCGGCATGACCGATCCCGCGCCCCACCCCCTCTCGGTGGGCGGCTTCTTCAACGCCCGGGTGCTGTCGGCGGACGGCAACGTGTCCAAGCCTCTCACCGGCATGCGCGGCACCCACGTGGCCGGCGGCGCGGTGGTGTGGATCGTGGGCGACCACGAGTACATGACCGCCAAGGGCTTCCGCCCCCTGGGGATGGAGCCCGTCGCGGTGGGCGTCTCCGCCGACGCCGATCACATCATCACCCCGTCGCGGGAGGGGCCCATCGCCTCCATGCGCAGCGCCCTGGAGCAGGCCGGCGTCAGCCCCGACCAGTTGGGCACCTGGGATCTCCACGCCACCGCCACCCCGGGCGACTTCCTGGAGGTGGAGACCATGCGCGAGGTGCTGCCGGAGACCGTGATGGTCACCGCGCGCAAGGGCACCTTCGGCCACGGCATGTCCGCCGGCGGCGGGTGGGAGCTCACCGCGCAGTACCTCGGCTACCAGCGGGGCACGCTCTTTCCCACGCCGCTCGGGGCGGAGGAGCTCAACCCCTCCATCGGCAAGCTGCACGGGCGCTTCGTCCTCGACGACGGCAGCGAGGCGGAGGGCGCTGCCGGCAAGCTCTCCATGGGCATCGGCGGCATCAACGCCTGCGTGATCTCCCGGCCCTGGAGGTAGGGGCGGCCTTCGGCCTCGCCCGGGATCGATCCTTCTCGGCGGGGGCGAGGCCGTGCAGCAGCAGCCCGGTGACCAACCGCGCCAGCTCCTCCGGACGCCCGGCGTCGGGCCCCAGCTTGCCCTCCACGAGGAGCGAGGCGAGCCCGTGCCCGATCGACCAGGCCGCCAACGAGAGCGAGGGGATCGGCTCCTCCCGCAGATCGCCGGCGCACACCCCTGCCTCCACCGTGCCCATCAGCACCTCGAACGCGCCCCTGCCCGCCTCGATCATCGCGGGGAACGCGGCGGCGTCGCCCTGGCCGGCGCCGTACATCACCCGGAAGGGGCTGGGGTGGGCCACGGCGAACTCGACGTAGGCGACGCCGATCCGCCCGAGGTTCTCGCCCGGTCCGGCGGAAGGGTCCATCGCCTCGAGCAGCGTCTCGCGCAGCGTTCGGAAGCCTTCCTCCGCCACCGCGGCGACGAGGGCCTCCTTGCTGGCGAAGTGCCGGTAGGGCGCCGCGTGGGTGACGCCCGCCCGCCGGGCCACTTCGCGCAGCGACAGCGCCGCCGCCCCCTCCTCCCGCACCTGCTCCAGCGCCGCGTCGAGGAGCGCGCGCCACCTGGCGATCCTCGAGGCCGACGCCCTGGAGAAGGGCCCGATCGCCCGGGCCTGGTTCGATCATCACCTGCCGTTCACCTTCCACGGCGCCTGGGCGCCGGCGCGGGTTCGGTGACGCTCGCGGCCTGCGAAGGCCACCCCAATGTCCGAGACAGGCGCCGCCCACTTTGGATAGATGGAGGGCCTTCGCAATAAGGAGACGACCATGGAGAAGACGAAGATCGAAGGACGCGCCGGACTCGAGGCCCTCGTGGGCAAGCCCCTCCCCGCCGGCCCCTGGCACCAACTCACCTTCGAGGAGATCGTCGCCTTCGCCGACGCCACCGGCGACCACCAGTGGATCCACGTGGATCGGGAGCGCGCCCGCCGCGAGTCCCCCTTCGGTGCGCCCATCGCCCACGGCTACTACACGGTCTCCCGGATCGCCGGCCTCTTCTTCGAGGTCGTGGACGTCCAGGGCTTCCAGGCGGTGCTCAACTACGGCCTCAACAAGGTCCGCTTCCCGGCGCCGCTCAAGGAGGGCGCCTCCTACCGGCTGGTCCCCATGGTCCAGGCGGTGAACGAGGTGAAGGGCGGCCTCGAGGTCGTCTTCCAGAACACCATCGAGATCCAGGGCGAGGCCAAGCCCGCCTGCGTGGCGGAGTGCGTCTTCCGCTACCTGGGGTGACCTTCCCCCTCTCGTGGGGCATTCGACTTCCCGGGCCGAAGGGACGTAGAGTGGCACAGGGTGTGCGTTCCCCTCTTGCAAGGGAGTCGGCCATGCCTCGTCTGGGATCCTTCTTCGCCGCCGCCACGGCGTGCGTCCTCCTCGGCTGCGGTGGCTCGGGTGAGTCCATTCCCCTGGAGCCCGAGCGGTCCGAACGTCCGTCCCACGAGGCCGGGAAGACCGACGCGCGCAGCCGCTGCCTCCAGGCCACGCCGCGCGAAGCGCCCACCCTCCTCGCCCACGACGCGCTCATCGCCGGGATCGGCCTCTGTGGCGAGCTCCCCTATCTGTCGACACGCTCCGCATCGCCGATGCCGAGGGCAGCGGCGAAGCGCTCCAGGAGGGCGTGACCGACCTCGCCCTCTCCCCCGACGGAACCCGCGTCCTGACCACACCTCCCGCAAAGTCGCACCGAGTCGCTGGTCCTCTGGGATCTCCAGGGCAGGGAGAGGATCGGCGAGGCGACCCTTCCCGCCGGCACCCTCCAGGTGGCGTCCGATCCCGCCCGGGGGGAACGGCCGCTTCCTGGCCGGCGAGGGCGCGCCGTTCGTCGTCTGCACCGAGGCCCGCCTCGCGACCCTGACGTCCTCCGGGCTAGACGCGTGGCTCGCGTCAGCCGTAGCGGAGGGCGAGCTTCTCGCCCTCGACCACCGCGGTGGCCTCGCCGCCGCCCGAGAGCGCGCCGAAGAGGATCGCCTCGGCGAGGGGCTTCTTCAGGCTCTGCTCCACCAGGCGCGCCATCGGCCTCGCGCCGAACGCCGGATCGTAGCCGTGCTCGGCGAGCCACTCGCGGGCCTCGTCGGAGAGCTCGAGGGTGACGTCCTTCTCGGCGAGGAGCGCCCGCAGCTCGTTCACGTTCTTGTCCACCACCCGCAGGATCTCGGGGCGGCCGAGCTGCGAGAACTGGATCATCGCGTCGAGGCGGTTGCGGAACTCCGGGCTGAACGCCTTCTCCAGGGCGCCGGTGGCCACGCCGATCGGCGTGCCGCCGCCGAAGCCCAGCCGCCTCCCGGAGAGCTCGCGGGCGCCGACGTTGGTGGTGAGGATCAGAATCACGTTCCGGAAGTCCGCCTTGCGGCCGGAGTTGTCGGTGAGGGTGGCGTGATCCATCACCTGGAGGAGGATGTTGAAGACGTCGGGGTGCGCCTTCTCCAGCTCGTCGAGGACCACCACCGCGTAGGGGGTCTTGCGAACGGCGTCGGTGAGGAGCCCGCCCTGGTCGAAGCCTACGTAGCCCGGCGGCGCGCCGATGAGGCGCGAGACGGCGTGCTTCTCCATGTACTCGGACATGTCGAAGCGGAGGAACTCGACGCCGAGGACCCTGGCGAGCTGCTTGGCGAGCTCGGTCTTGCCCACGCCGGTGGGCCCCGCGAAGAGGAACGAGCCGATGGGCTTGTCGCCGGCGCGCAAGCCCGAGCGCGCCAGCTTGATCGCCGCGGTCACCGACTCGATGGCCGCGTCCTGGCCGAAGATGACGCTCTTCAGCTCGGGCTCCATCCGGGCCAGGGCGCTGCGATCGTCGGCCGACACGCTGCGGGGCGGCACCTTCGCCATCCGGGCGATCACCGCCTCCACCTCGGCCACGCCCACCTCGCCCCGCCGCTTCTCGGGCGGCAGCAGCTTCTCGGCGGCGCCCGCCTCGTCGAGCACGTCGATCGCCTTGTCCGGCAGGTGCCGATCGGTGAGGTGCTTGGCGGCGAGCTGGGCCGCCGACGCGATCGCCTCGTCGGTGTAGCGGACGCCGTGGTGCTCCTCGTAGCGTGACCGCAGGCCCTCGAGGATCCGGATCGTCTCCTCCACCGTGGGCTCGTCGACGTCGATCTTCTGGAAGCGGCGCGCCAGCGCCCTGTCCCGATCGAGGGACGCCTTGTGCTCCTCGAAGGTCGTGGACCCGATGCAGCGCAGCTCGCCGGACGCGAGCGCCGGCTTGAGCAGGTTCGAGGCATCCATGCTCCCGCCGGTGGTGGATCCCGCCCCCACCACCGTGTGCAGCTCGTCGATGAAGAGGATGGGGTGCTCCAGCTTCGAGAGCGCCTTGATCACCGCCTTCATCCGCTGCTCGAAGTCGCCGCGGTAGCGGGTGCCGGCGAGCAGCGATCCCAGGTCGAGGGCGTGGATGCGGGCGTTCTTCATCACGTCGGGGACCCGGCCATCGTGGATGCGAAGCGCCAGCCCCTCGGCGAGGGCGGTCTTCCCCACCCCCGGCTCGCCCACGAAGAGGGGGTTGTTCTTGCGGCGCCGGCAGAGGACCTGGATCGCGCGGTCGAGCTCCGCCTCGCGGCCCACCAGGGGATCGATCCGCCCCTCCGCCGCCTTGGCCACCAGATCGACGGTGTAGGCGGCGAGGGGATCCTTCGCCGGGCGGGAGGCGCCCAGCTCATCGTCGCCCTCCTCGTCCTCGTCGGCGTCGCCGTCGTCCTCCTCGTCCAGCTCGTCGCCGAGCCCGTGGGAGAGGAACTCCAGCACCTCCAGGCGCTCGATCCCCTGCTTGCGCAGCAGGTAGACCGCGTGGCTCTGCTCCTCGCGCATGAGCGAGGCCAGCACCGTGCCGCCGTCCACCGCCTCGGCCTCTGACGAGAGGGCGTGCACCGCGGCCCGCTGGATCACGCGGGCGAAGCCGAGGGTCGGCGTCGGCTCCACCGCCTCGGGGAGCGACTCGAAGCGATCCGCGAGGAACGCGACCAGCTCGTCGCGCAGCTCCGCCGGCTCGCCTCCGCAGGCGACGATCGCCTGCCTGGCCAGCGGATCGTCGAGCAGCCCGAGGAGCAGGTGCTCGGTACCGGCGTGCTCGTTGCGGCGCAGCCGGGCCGCCTCGATGGCGCGCTCGAGGGTCTGCTGGAGATCGGCGGTGAGCTGGGGGGACTTGGACATCTCTATTCTGGCTCCATCGTGCACAACAGCGGGAACTCGTTCTTCTTCGCCAGCGCCCTCACCTGCTCGACCTTCGTCTCCGCCACGTCGTGGGTGTAGACCCCCGCCAGACCGACGCCGTTCTGGTGGACGTGCATCATGATCGCGATCGCGTCCGCCTCACTCCGATGGAAGATCCCCTGGAGGATCCACACCACGAAGTCCCGGGTCGTGTAGTCGTCGTTGTGGAGCAGCACCTTCCACATCGGCGGCTTCGCGGCCTTGCGGTCCGCCTTGGGGCGGGTGACGACCCCCTGCTCCTGGTCCTCGAAGTGCCCGGCCATGCTCCTCCGATCCCTTAACATGAGGCCGGAGGACCGGCCAGCGTCAGGCGCCCGCCTCGGTGGGGAGGTGGATGCGGACGGCCCGCACCCGTTTCGCGGAGGCCTCCGCCACCTCCAACTCCACCCCGCCGGGGGCGAGCAGCCGCTCGCCCTTCCGCGGGATGCGGCCGGCCAGCTCGAGGCAGAGGCCCGCCACGGTCGACCACCCGTCCCCTTCGGGGAGATCCAGCTCCAGCTCGCGGTTCACGTCCCGCACCTGGGCGATCCCCAGCACCATCGCGGTGCGATCGGGCTTCACGTGGATCGCCTCGGGGATCCCCGCCTCCTCCTCGGAGTAGATCTCCCCCACCAGCTCCTCCACCAGATCCTCGATCGTCGCGATCCCCGCCAGGCCCCCGGACTCCTCCACCACGATGGCGAGGGAGACGCGGCGCCGCTGCATCAGGCGCAGCAGCCGGATCGCCCGCATGGTTTCGGGGACGAAGAAGGCGGGGCGGATCAGCGCCTCCATGTCGAAGTCCTTGTCGTCCCAGACCTGCGGGAGCACGTCCTTGATCGAGAGGTAGCCCACGATCTCGTCTATGGTTCCGGCGTACACGGGCATGCGGGAGTGTCCGTGCTCGATCAGGGCCTCGCGCAGCCGGGCCAGGTCGATGTCGCGGGGGATCGCCTCCACCCGGTTCCGCGGGACCATCACCTCCGCCGCGGTGAGCTCGCCGAAGTCGATGGCGCGCAGCGCGATGTGCCCCGCCCCCGGGTCGATCGTCCCCTCCTCGGCCGCCTCCTCCAGCTCCTCCTGGAGCGCCTCGACCGCGGTGCGCACCCGGTCGCCCTCGCCGCCGCCGAAGAGGGCGCCGATGGCCTTCGCCACCCCCCGCGACAGCCCGAGGACGGGCCGGAAGAGGGGCAGCGCGGCGGCGAAGATCCCCGCCGAGGCGAGCGCCCACCGCTCACTCCGCCGCAGCGCGAGCGCGAGGGGCACCAGCTCGCCGGCCACCAGCATCACGAGGGAGATCGCCGCGACGCCGAGGAGGACGGCGGGCGCCACCCCGACCCGAGGCGCGAGGGCGCGGGCGAGGAGCGCGCCGCCCACCACCCCCGCCGCGATGGAGGAGGCCATCGTCACCGACCGGGCGACCGCGACGACCCGCTCCCGCTGGTGCCCCAGCATCTCCAGGGAGCGGGCCCCTGCCCGGCGGTCCTCGGCGAGCTCCCGCACGCGGCTTCTGGGCACGGCCTCCAGCGCGACCTCGGCGCCGGCGAAGAAGCCGTGGATCAAGACCAGCCCGGCGATGATCAGGACGACGGCGAGAATGTCGGGGCACCCCCCGAACCCAAAGATAGGCCGGCCGGAGGGGACGCTTCCGCGGGCGATCCTACGCCCGTTCGGCCGCGCCGGGAGGGGCCGAGAGCACCGCGCCGGGAGGATCGCGCCCCCTTCCCGCGGTTCCTCCGCGCGGCGGGGGAAACCGCCCGCCTTGCGCCTGAGCCTTGGCAGGGCCGCTGCCCGTATGGTCTAGTCCCGGCCCAACGCCATCACCCCCGAACTGGGAGCGCGCCCTCCAAAGCGCCTGGAGAATCCATGAGCATGCCCGCCACCGCCGTCGGAACCTCGGATGCCACCTTCGTCCCCCCCGCCGGTGGGCGCACCCTCTTCGGCCACCCCGTCGGCCTGTCGGTGCTCTTCCTCACCGAAATGTGGGAGCGGTTCTCGTACTACGGCATGCGCGGCCTGCTGGTCCTCTACATGACGGACCACCTCTTCATCAGCGGGAACGCCGCCTCGGTGCTCGGCTACTCGACGATCCACGGGGCGCTGAGCGCCGTCTTCGGCGAGATGAACGTCCAGCAGTTCTCGTCGCAGATCTACGGCCTCTATACCGGCTTCGTGTACCTCACCCCGTTCTTCGGCGGCATGCTCGCGGACAAGATCCTCGGGCAGCGCAAGACGGTGGTGCTGGGCGGCGTCCTCATGGCCATCGGGCACTTCCTCATGGCCTTCGAGACGCTCTTCTACCTGGCCCTCTTCTTCCTCATCCTGGGCAACGGCGCCTTCAAGCCGAACATCTCCACCCAGGTCGGGAACCTCTACGCCCCCGGCGATCCCCGCCGCGACCGGGCCTTCTCGATCTTCTACGTGGGCATCAACGTCGGCGCCTTCTTCTCCAACATCGTCTGCGGCACCCTCGCCTTCACCATGGGCTGGCACTGGGGCTTCGGCGCCGCCGGCGTCGGCATGGTCCTGGGCGTGATCATCTACCTCGCCGGCCAGCGCTTCCTCGCCGAGGACAACGTGATGAAGTCGACCTCGGCCGAGGTGCACCAGCCCCTCACCCGCCAGGAGTGGCACAGGGTCGGGGCGCTGATGATCCTCTGCATGCTCAACGTCGTCTTCTGGGCGGTCTACGAGCAGCAGGGCAACACCATGCAGCTCTGGGCCGACAAGCAGACCGAGTGGCCCACGATCTTCGGCTGGCAGATCCCCAGCCCGTGGTTCCAGTCGTTCAACCCCTTCTTCATCTTCACCCTCACACCCGCGGTGATCGCCTTCTGGGCGTGGCAGGCCCGGCGCAAGAAGGAGCCGACCAGCGTCACCAAGATGGCGATCGGCTGCGTGATCCTCGGCCTCTCCTTCATCGTGATGGTGATCGGCGCCAAGGTGATCGGCGACGGCAAGGGCAGCCTGCTGTGGCCGGTGGTCTGCACCCTCCTCCTCACCATCGGCGAGCTCTACCTGTCGCCGGTGGGCCTGTCGCTGGTGACGAAGGTGGCGCCCGCCCGGATCGTCTCGATGATGATGGGCATGTGGTTCCTCTCCAGCTTCCTGGGGAACTACCTCTCCGGCCTCATCGGCACCCTCTACTCCGTGGTCCCGAAGGAGATGTTCTTCCTCATCCTCACGGCCATGGGCGTGGCCGCCGGCGTCGCGATCTTCGTGCTGAACCGACCTCTGCAGCGGGCGATGGGCACCTCGCAGGAGGGCGCGCCCGCGGCCTGACCGGCTTGCCTCCCGGGGCCCGAATGTGATTGTTGCGGTCTTCCGGACCCGAGGCCCGAGGCGGCCGCTCGGGCCCGGGCGAAGAGGGGTGGAGAGGCGATGTCGCGCAACGGAAAGAGCCGGACGCTGGTGATCGTCGAGTCGCCGACCAAGGCGAGGACGATCCGCAGATTCCTTCCCCCGGGCTACCAGGTCGAGGCCTGCATGGGCCACGTGCGCGATCTGCCCACGAGCGCCGCCGAGATCCCGGAGAAGGTGAAGAAGGAGCCCTGGGCCCGGATCGGGGTGAACGTCGACAACGGCTTCGAGCCCCTCTACGTCGTCCCGAAAAAGAAGACGAAGGTCGTCCGGGAGCTCAAGGACAAGCTGAAGGAGGCCGACCACCTCCTCCTCGCCACCGACGAGGATCGCGAGGGCGAGTCGATCAGCTGGCACCTGCTCGAGCTGCTCAAGCCGAAGATCCCCTACGAGCGACTCGTCTTCCACGAGATCACCCGCGACGCGATCCAGCGGGCGCTGCAGAACCCCCGCGATCTCGACGACCGGCTCGTCCGCGCCCAGGAGACCCGGCGCATCCTCGACCGCCTGGTGGGCTACGGCCTCTCGCCCCTCCTCTGGTCGAAGATCGCCTTCGGCCTCTCCGCGGGGCGGGTGCAGTCCGTGGCCGTGGACGTGATCGTGCGGCGCGAGCGGGAGCGGATGCGCTTTCGCAAGGCGAGCTTCTGGGATCTGCTCGCCACGGTCGCCAAGGGGGAGGCCTTCGACGCCAGGCTGATCCAGGTGGGCGGGGCCCGGGTGGCCACCGGCAAGGACTTCGACGAGGCGACCGGCGCGCTGAAGGAGGCGAGCGAGAAGGTCCTGCACCTCGACGAGGCGAAGGCCCGGGAGCTGCGCGAGCGGCTGGCGTCCGTCCCCTTCGTGGTGAGGTCGGTGGAGGAGAAGCCGGTGACCCGCCGGCCTCCCCCGCCGCTCATCACCTCGACGATGCAGCAGGAGGCGAACCGGAAGCTGGGGATGAGCGCGCAGGAGACCATGCGGGTCGCCCAGTCGCTCTACGAGCGCGGCCTCATCACCTACATGCGAACCGACTCGGTACACCTCTCCGAGGAGGCGCTCCGCGCGGCCCGGCGCTGCGTCGAGGAGCGGTTCGGCGCCGAGTTCCTCGCCCCCGGCGTGCGCCAGTACAAGACCAGCACCAAGGGCGCGCAAGAGGCCCACGAGGCCATTCGCCCCTCGGCGGACTTCACCGCGCCCCGCGACACCGGGCTCACCGGCCGCGACCACGACCTCTACGAGCTCATCTGGATGCGGACCCTCGCCACCCAGATGGCCGACGCCAGGCAGACCCAGATCGCGGTGCGGATCGAGGCGGGCGACGCCACCTTCGCGGCGAGCGGGCTGCGCATCGTCTTCCCCGGCTTCCTGCGCGCCTACGTGGAGGGATCCGACGACGCCCAGGCGGCGCTCGAGGAGCGGGAGCGGCTCCTGCCCGCGCTGCGGAAGGGCGACGTCCTCGACCTGCGAAAGCTCGAGGCGGAGGGGCACGAGACCAAGCCGCCGCCGCGCTACACCGAGGCCTCGCTGATCCAGCTCATGGAGAAGGAGGGCATCGGCAGGCCCTCGACCTTCGCCACCGTGGTGGGGACGATCATCGACCGCGGCTACGTGGTGAAGCAGGGCAACCAGCTCGTGCCCACCTTCACCGCCTTCGTGGTCACCGACCTGCTCGAGCACCACTTCCCCGATCTGGTGGACCTGAACTTCACCAGCCAGATGGAGAAGTCCCTCGACGCGATCGCGGAAGGAGAGCTCGAGCCCAAGCCCTACCTGCGGCAGTTCTACCTGGGCGAGCGGGGCCTCAAGACCCGCATCGACGAGCAGTCCCGGCGGATCGATCCCAAGGACGCGAAGCTGGTGAAGCTGCCCGCGGAGCTGCCCGGCGTGGAGATCCACGTCGGCAAGTTCGGCCCCTACCTCGAGGTGGAGCAGCCCGGAGGCGAGGCGCGCAAGGCGTCCATCCCCGACGACGTCGCCCCCGGCGATCTCTCCCCAAAGACCGTGCAGGAGATCCTCGAGCAGTACGAGCGCCGGGAGCAAGGCATCGGCGTCGATCCCAAGACGGGCAAGCCGGTCTACCTGAAGACCGGCACCTACGGCCCCTACGTGCAGCTCGGCGACGCCACCGACGACGTGAAGCCCAAGCGCGCGAGCCTGCCGCCCGGCGTCCAGCTCCAGGACGTGGATCTCGAGCTCGCGCTGCGGATCCTCGAGCTTCCCCGGCTCCTGGGAACCCACCCGGCCACCGGCAAGGAAGTCCGGGCCGGCCTGGGGCGCTTCGGGCCCTACGTCGTGCACGACGGAGACTTCCGCTCCCTCAAGAAGGACGACGACGTCCTCACCGTGGACCTGGACCGCGCCCTGGAGCTCCTGGCGATGCCGAAGGGCCGGGGGCGCGGGCAGGCGGAGCCGCTGCGCACGGTGGGGACGCATCCGGCCGACTCGCAGCCGATCCTGCTCTTCTCGGGGAAGTTCGGCTACTACGTGAAGCACGGCGACAAGACGGCCACCGTGGGCAAGGAGGGATCGTTCGATCCCGAGAAGCTCGACGTGGCGCAGGCCGTGGCGGCCCTCGACGCGGCGCCCGCGGGGAAGAAGAAGGCGGTGCGGCGCAGCGCCGTGAAGAAGGCGTCGGCCACGGCGAAGAAGGGCGCGACCGCTGCCAGGAAGAGCCCCGCCGGGACGAAGAAAACGGCCGCCGCGAAGAGGAGCGCCGCTCCGAAGGCGGGCGCCGTCGCGGCGAAGAAGGCCTCGGCCCCCGCCAAGGTGACGGCGGAGAAGCCTCCCACCGCCGGCCGCAAGGCCACGCGCAAGTAGGGCGCGGGACGCACGGCCGCCGCGTCGTCACGGAAAGCGCGCCGGAGCCGGGTCGGCTGCGTCTCGGCGTCAGCCGGCGCCGCCCGAACCGCCGGTACCGCCCGTACCTCCGGCGCCGCCCGAGCCGCCGACACCGCCATCACCACCGGCGCCACCCGCACCGCCAGCGCCACCGGCGCCGCCCGAACCACCCGCGCCGCCGGCCCCCGACGCGGGGCAGGCGAAGAGCGGGCTCTCCAGGTCTCCCGGCTCCTCCCCGGCCTCCAGCCGCTGCGCGGCGAAGGTCGAGGTCGCGAGGTTCAGGTTGCCGGGCTGGACGTTCGTCGCCTCCACCATGCCGCAGAAGAGGTCGGCGCTGCGGGTGACGGAGTCGAGGATCAAGAGGGGCGCGAAGATGTCGCGGCCGGAGATCGGGTTGGCGCAGCCGGGCACGCCCGCGTCCTTGAACGCAGCACGGAAGGTGCCGCCCTCGTTCACCTCCACGTCCTCCACGACGATCACGTCTCCGACCGGCTCGAAGTCCGCGGGGCAGGTTGCCGAGGTGAGCTTGGGGTTCTTGAGCGGCTGGATGCGCATGTCCAGCTTGCAGGCGCCCTCGGGGCAGGTGTCCCCCGGTCCCAGCTCCATGGTCACCGTGGTGTCGAAGTAGAGCGGCTTCGATCGGCTCAGGTTCGCCGAGAGCACCAGGAGGAACCGGCCGGTGAGGTCGGCGACCTCGCCGCCGGGGCTGCCCCCTGCGCCCCCGGGGCCGCCGGTCCCCTGGCGGTTGCGGTCCACGAACTCGTCGAAGCGTCCCTGGGGATCGGGGCAGGCCGCGAGGAAGGCGAGAGCGCCGGCGGCGAGCAGGGTCCCGAGCGATCGCTTTGACAGAGGCGTCGTGAACATGGGTTAATCACTCCAACAATTTGCACGGGTTGAACCAAGAGTGTGCCCACGCCGCCCGTTCGGTGTCAAACGTGGGCCCCCCGCATCAGGAGCGTCCGTGAGGAAGGTCATCGCAGCGATTCTCGGCACGACCCTCGTCGGCGCGGCCGGCCCCGCCGCCGCCAGCGGGTTCATGGCGGCCCGCTTCGGGGGCGAGCTCGGACATCCCACCACCGAGAACCCCACGGCGATCTACTACAACCCCGCCGGGCTGGCCCTCGGCAAGGGCACGCGCATCTACCTCGACGGCACCTTCGCCCTGCGGCACGCCAGCTACGATCGCCCCGCCGCCGCGATCGACAACGTCGAGCCGCCCACGGGCGAGTCGGGCACGCCGGCGGACGGCATCGCCGCCAACTCCGGCGAGGGCCAGCTCACCAACTTCATCGCCTCTCCCTTCGCGGCGGTGATCTCGGATCTCGGCGTCCCCAACCTGGGCGTGGGCCTCGGCTTCTACGTGCCGCTCGGCGGCACCGCCGTGTGGGGAAAGAACCGGACGTTCGACTCGGGCGAGCTCGCCGCCAAGTACCCCGGGGCGGTCGACGGCCCCCAGCGCTGGTGGACGGAGGACGGGAAGATCCAGTCCCTCTACATCACCGCCGCGGCGGCCTACCGCCTCGAGGAGCCCCGCCTCTCGTTCGGCCTGTCGGTGAGCGCCATCAACAACGTCCTCGACACGGTGCGCGCGCGCAACGCCGACGGCACCGACGATCTGGTCGAGCCGGACGGCTCGGTGAAGGAGGGCCGCAGCCTCCTCGAGGTGTCGGGGTGGGACGTCGGCGTGGGCGCCGGCGTGATCTGGGAGGCCATGGACGGCTTCTACCTGGGCCTGTCGTACCAGAGCCGCCCGGGCTTCGGCGATTCGATCATGACGGGCGAGCTCACCACCGCGCTGGGCGGCAACGTCTCGGTCGACGAGGTGCGGGTCTCCCAGGGCCTGCCCGACGTCTGGCGCGCCGGCGCCCGCTGGCGCCTCGATCCGCAGTGGGAGCTGCGCCTCTTCGGCGAGCTGGTCCGCTGGAGCTTCCTGCGCCGGCAGTGCGTGATGATGGACGTGCCGGGGGCCTCCTGCCCCATCGAGGAGGACGGGTCCGAAGCGTCGGGCGACGTGATCCAGAACATCGAGCGCCAGTGGAAGGACGCCTTCGGCATCCGCGCCGGCGCGTCGTGGTGGCCGTCGGAGCCGCTGCAGCTCGTCCTGGGCGGGGGCTACGACTTCAACGCGATCCCCGACAGGACGCTGGACCCTTCGTTATACGACATGGGCAAGGCCACCATCTCCGTGGGCGCCCGGTACGAGCTCCTGGAGAACGTCGCCCTGGCCGCCACCTTCACCCAGGTGATCTACGCCGAGCGCACGGTCTCGGTGGAGGACAGCCAGTCCTTCCGGCCGGGCGAGCGCTACCAGCCCCCCTCGACCCAGCCCAGCTCCGCGGGCACCTACCGGCAGTCGATCAGCGTGCTCGACGTGAACGCGGAGTACACCTTCTAGCTAGATGTAGAGGGCGAAAGACGCGGCGATCTCGGGGGGCCAGGCCGCGCGGACCGCCGCGAGGGCCCGCTCGAAGGCCTCCGCCACGTCGACGCCCTCGGCGACCAGGGGGTAGAAGGCGCCGGCGAAGTCCACCGCGGCCCGATCGTCCAGGTTGTCCTGGTAGGCGATCACCATCTCCGCCCCCGCCTCGAGGAAGGCCCACGGCAGCCCGGCGCCGTCCTTCTCCTTCTCGACGGTCTCGCCCCCGCTTCGGCAGGCGGAGAGGACCACCACCGGCCGCCTCTCCTGCAGGGGCAGCCGGAGCACATCGACGACCTGCAGGAACCCGCCCTCGCCGGCGAGCACCAGATGGGACGACGCCCCCGCGTCGGTGCGCGCCTCCGCGTGAACGCCGAAGTGCAGCAGCTCGAACCGCGCCGCCACCGCCGCCACCTCTTCGGGCGTCGCCCGGGTCCCCGACAGCTCCATCGATCCGGGCCAGGCCTCCAGCACCATCCTCGCCTCCTTGGGCGCGCCCGGGAGCAGCGGCAGGATCTGCTCGGTGAGGATCGGCCTCGGGCTGTGGACCGCCAGCCCCGCCCCCTGCAGCCGCCGGCTCGGCCAAGGCGCGTCGGACCGCCGCGCCACCACCACCTTCGCCCCCGCGCTGCCCAGGCGGGCGCCGACGTTGCCGACGCCGGCGAGGGTGACCTCGCTCTCGAGCACGGTGATCCGGCGCGCGCTCCGGGGACAGCGGCGATCGGAGAAGACGGTGACCGGCTCGCCCGCGAGCGGCAGGGCCGCGTCGTCGAATCGGGTGCCGGAGGAGGTCGCGGTCCAGGCGAGGAGCGAGCCGTCGAGCGCCGCGAACGCGACGAAGCACTCGTCCTCCTCGAGCGGGCGCAAGGGGGCGCCGCCCAGGAGCTCCCACGCCGCCGCCGCGTCCCCGTCCTCGGCCGAGAGCCTCGCCTGGCGGGCCCGGATCTCGGCGCCTTCGGCGAGGCGCAGCGCCCGCTCGATCGGGCTGCCGATCGTGACGAGGGACTCCTCGTTCAGCGAGATGGCGCCGGCGAAGAGGTGCCTCGCCTCCTCGAACTCCCCGTCGGCGGCGAAGGCCGTCCCGGCGATGGAGAGCGCGACCTCCCGACGCTGCGGCTGCTTCATCACCGAGGCGAGCTCCGCGGCCTGCATCGCGATCCGCTTCGCGTCCTCGGTCCGCCCGTTCGCGACGTGGAGGCGCGCCGACGAGGCCAGCAGCGCCACGAGGGCGTTCGTCTGCTCCTTCGACGTGGCGATCGAGATCGCCTCGTCGATCAGGGCGAAGGCCGCGTCGGCCTCGCCGAGATCCGACAGGGTCCTCGCAGCGCCGGCCATGGCGAAGAGCTCGGAGGAGAGGCGGCCGGCCATCTTCGCGAGGTGCCTTCCCTCCAAGAAGCACGCGAGGGCCGCCCGCTCGAGGCCGAGGGCCGCCGCGGAGCCGCCGAGGTTGGAGAAGACGGCGGCGAGGAAGCCGCGGTCGCCGGTGGGGCCGAGCGCCTTCGCCGCCTCGAGGCCCAGCTCGATGGCGCGGCGGTGCTGGAGGAGCTCCACTGCAACGGTCGCCTGCTTTCCGAGCAGCTCGGCGCGCCGATGGTGAAAGCCGTCGGGGATCCCCTCGAGGGCGACGCGGAACGCGGCCTCCGCCCGCCGGAAGTCCCCACCCTGCAAGAGGAGCGAGCCGCGATCGCTGAACGCGAGGGCGCGCTCCACCGGGCATCCCAGGACCTCGCAGCGGGCGATCACCTCGTCGAGGAGGGCGAGGGCCTCCTGCGGGGGCCTGCGCAGGAAGGCGTCGAACGCGCGGATCCGCAGCGCCTGCACCGAGACGGAGGGCGCCGGCGACCGCTCGAGGACCCGGAGGACCGCCTCGGAGGGCCCGCCCGACATCGCCGCGTCGATCTGCTCCTGCACCTGCCGGGAGCGCCTGGCGCTCCCGGCCCAATCCTCCGGAGAGAACCCGCGCCGCACCTCGATCTCCGAGGCCAGGATCCGATCGCCCGCCGCCGCCAGCGCGTCGAGGAGTCGTCCCGTCGCCGGCCTCTCCAGGAGCGCCTCGAGCTCGGCGGCGCTGCGGGTGGCGCGCAGCGCCTCGACGAAGCGCCGGCGCTCGTCCTCGAAGGAACGCCGCTCCGGGGCCTCCGCGCGCAGCCTCTCCAGCCGCCGGGCGGCCTCGAGCCCCCACCCGCTGGACGGATCCCGCTCCACGTAGGTGGCCCAGGCCTCGTCGGCGCCGTGGAGGAAGCCGAGCCGCTCGAGGGCGAGCGCGCGGTTGAAGAGGGAGGGCAGATCCGACGGCGAGAGGGCCACAGCCCGGGAGGCGGCGTCCAGCGCGGCGAGGGGATTGCCGGCGGAGAGCTCGGCGAGCGCCAGCTCGTTCCACGTCCTCTCGTCCTGGGGGAGCCTGGCGAGGCGGGCCTTCGCCCGGTCGACATCGCCGGGCTGGTTGCGCCAGAGCAGGAAGTGCGCCTTCGCGAAGGCGGCGTCGGGAGCGCCCCGCTCCTCCGCCAGGAAGAGCTGGCCCTCCAGCCGGCCCCAATCCCGGGGGCCCTCGACCCGCTCGGGGTCGAAGGGCCGGAAGGTCTCGTCGAAGTGCGATCGTCCCTCGTGCCAGCGGTGGTCCCCCGCCTGGGCGTGGAGGAGCGCCTGCGGGGAGGCAGGCTCGGAGCACGCCCAGCAGCAGAGGAGCAGGGCGGCCGTGGTCGGGAGGCGAGCGGCGGGGTAGCGGCGAGGCAAGGCGGTCTTCCGTAGGGAGTGGGAGGTCCGGGGTGCGGTCCCCGGACCTCCCACCAGTCTACCCTTCCTCCCTTCCCGGGCGGGCAGGAACGAGCCTCACCCGCACCCTCACGGCTGCGGGCGCATCGTCGGCGAGTGCGGCATCGGATCGGGGAACGTATCCGCCATCACCTGGACCCAGTCGGCGAGGCCGAAGGTCGTCGGGGAGACCGGAAGCGCCTCCGTCGATCCGTAGACGTGGACCCGGCCGAGCGACTCGACGACGAGCCAGGTCCGCCCCTCCTCCTTCACCTCCATCGCCGCGCACTGCCCCAGGAACAGGAACTCGATGTAGGTGGTGTAGTCCCGGTCGTTCTTGTTGTCCTCGAAGGGGTTCCCGCCGGGCTCCCCGCTCTCCCCCTCCACCACCCCGAAGAGGCTGGCTCCTTCCCCGAACGCGCCGGACTCCAGCTTGTCTCCCACCCGAACGGAAAGCGTCACCCCCGGATCGGCAGGGCACCTCACGCGGAAGGCGTTGCCGTCCCGCCAAACGAGACACTCGTTGAAACGATACATAGCCATGTCGATAACCCCACTTCTGCACGGAATGTGCAGCCCCTGCCTACGGCGCACGAATCCGGCACACAAGATGAGCGATCGCGTCGGCTGTCTGCCACGCGACACAATCACGGCGCTTCGTCGAGGGAGCGCAGGAAGGCGGAGAGCAGCGACCACTCCTGCAGGTGGTGCCTGCGATCCGGATCCCGGTCCCGCGCGAAGAGCTGGCGATGGAGCAGCTCGTGGCAGAGAGCCGTCTCCCGCAGGGTCGGCGAGGGCGTCAGCACCACCAGGTCGTGCTGCGGGATCCAGCAGCCCGCCACCGGCGTCGCGGCGGGGATGCCGCAGTGGGCGTTGGGATCCTCGACGAACTTGACCGCGGCTCCCGGAGTGAACGCCATATTCACCGATTTCTGGCAGTTCACCAGGAGCTCCTCGAGGCCCTCCCGATCCCGCTGCGGGCCCCAGTCCACCATCACGCCCGCCCGCACCTCGTCCTCGTCGAAGTAGGTGGGCGAACACGCCGCCGACGCGGCGGCGATCGCGAAGGCCAGGGCCGGCCCCCTCCCGGGGCTTTGCAACCGGTGGCTCCGCAGGCGAAGATACCGCCCACCGTACCCGTCCCCAGGAGCCGCCTCCATCCGAGAGTCCCGCTTGCTTCTCGAATCGGCGAAGACCATTCCCCTCGCCCTCGCGCTTGTGCTCGCCCTGACAAGTTGCCGATCGGGTGCCCGAGCTTCACAGGCCTCGGAAGGGGGCCGGGACACCCACCCCGGCTGCGTGCTGGTCGATAAGGACTACGGTCCGGACGGCGCGGTCCCGGTGAAGGCGGTGCGCGTCGTCTCCGGCCTCGAGGTCCCCTGGGCGATCGCCTTCCTCCCCGGCGGCGACATGCTCGTCACCGAGCGGCCCGGTCGGCTGCGCCTGGTGAAGGACGGGGCGCTCCAGCCGGCGCCGGTGATGACGGTCTCCTCACCGCGGCGGGCGGGCGAGGGCGGTCTGCTGGGTCTGGCGCTCCATCCGCAGTTCGCGAAGAACCGCTGGTTCTACATCTACCAGACGTATGAGAAGGACGAGGGCAAGGCGAACCGGGTGGTGCGCTACCGCCTCACCGAGGATGCCCGCAGCGCCACCGTCGATCGGGTGATCCTCGACGACGTCGCCGGCCACACCTTCCACGACGGCGGCCGCCTCCGCTTCGGCCCCGACGGGATGCTCTACGTCGGCACCGGCGACGCCGGCGAGCCGCAGCGCTCCCGGGATCGCTCGTCGCCGAACGGCAAGGTGCTCCGGTTGACGCCGGACGGCGAGATCCCGGCGGACAACCCGTTCCCCGGGAGCCCGGTGTGGCTGTCGGGCCTGCGCAACACCCAGGGTTTCGACTGGCTCGACGGATCCACCCTCCTCGTCGCGGATCACGGCCCGAGCGGCGAGTTCGGCAGGCGGGGGCACGACGAGCTGAACGCCGCGCGCAAGGGCGACGACCTGGGCTGGCCGACCATCTTCGGCTGCGAGACCGCCGAAGGGATGGTGGCGCCGATGATGAGCTGGGCGCAGGCGGTGCCGCCGGGGGGCGTCGGCGTCTACCGGAGCGGCGGCATCCGGGCGTGGAGGGGGAGCGTCCTCATGGGGACCCTCGGCTCACGCCACCTCCACCGCTTCGTCCTCGACGGCGATCGGGTGCAGTCCCACGAGGTCTACTTCCGCGGCGATCCCCCGAGGGGCCTGGGCAGGCTCCGCGAGGTGATCGTCGGCCCCGACGACGAGCTCTACGTCACCACGAGCAACTGCGACGGCAGGGGGACCTGCCCCGCCACGAAGGACGAGATCGTCCGGATCGAGGCCGGCTGATCACGCGGTGCCGGTGGGCATCGGGCTCGCGTCGAGCTTGCGCGAGATCAGGAGCGCGTCGAAGAGCTCCGGGGCCAGCTCTCGCAGATCGCGGCGGATCGCCATGCGCTCCCCGTGGCTGCGGGCGCCCTTGTGCGCGATGAGCAGATCGTACGCGCGGGTCGCGGGCCCGAACCCGCCGCCGGGCACGGGATCCAGCGCGGAGAACGGCAGCACGTCCTCGAGCAGGCCGATCGCGGGGAGCCACGCCCGGGGGTCGCCCTCGAGGTGCAGCTCCTTGGCGATGGGCTCGAGGGCCCGCACCTCCGCGTCCTCCACCGCGCCGAGGTCGAGACCGAGGGGCGCCACCCGGAAGGCCCTGCGGTAGGCGTCCCGCGCCTCCTCGACCCGCTCGAGCCGGAAGAGGGCGTTGCCGAGGAGCAGCGCCGCGCGCCCCGAGGAGGGGATCCGCGCGATCGTCGCGTACAGCGACGCCGCCGCCTCCTCCGGGAGGGAGGCGCGCAGGAGGTAGCCGCCGGCGGGCTCGTCGTCCACGAGGTGGCCGGGCAGCCCCGCCAGGTGGGCCGCGCGTGCGAGGCCGCGGGCCAGGAAGCGACGCAGGGCGAGGCCCACCTCCGCCGAGGTCCCCGGGAACCGATCGCTCGCCTCCACGAAGGCGTCCCGCCACGGCGCCGGACGATCGCGGGGCAGGACCGCCGCCGCCAGCCACCCGGTCGCGTCCACGTCGGCGGCGAGGGAGGCGTCGGCGGCGCCGGAGCCCGCCAGGCTGCGGGCGCGGAAGGCGGCCTGGTCGAGGCGTCCCTCGCCGATCAGCTCGGCGATCGTCGCACGATCCCTGGCGGAGGTGTCGCTCATGCTTCCATCTCTCCAAAGGCGCGCCGTGACGCGGGGGGACTGATCTACCGCAACCGCGAGGGGTGTGCTACCAAGCGGCCCCATGTTCCCTCCGGACGAATCCCGCCGGCCGGCCGAGGGCCCGGCCGGGTCAGGGCGCCCCTCGCTTTCGCAGCTCGCGCCGCTCGGCGTGCTGGAGGAGCTGCTCGACGGGCAGCGCGATCAGCTCCTCCACGACGCCTGGTCCGTCCGCGCCATCTTCGGCTCAACGAGTGGACCGTGGCGCCGCGCCGGCTTCGCCACCCGCGTCCTGGCCAGGGCCGCCGGCGCCGAGCTGGCGAGGCTCCCCGCGATCCGTTCGGATCCCCTCGACGAGGCCCACTGGATCCTCGCGGAGCAGTCCCGGCTCCTCAACCACGTCGCCGTCGAGGAGCGCTCGGTGCGCGCCCTCTTCGGCGAGCTCGGCCAGCTCCGCCCCTCCCAGCAGGCGGCGGTGCGGCGCCTCCTCCGGTTCCGCAGCGCCCATCGCCTCCACCCGCAGGGCGGCCCGGCCTCGAACCTGCTTCTCATCGCGATCCTGGCGGCGGGCCTGGCGGCGGCGCGGGACACGGAGTCGATGCGTGCGGTCTTCGCCCGCCTCCCCGCCGACGTCCGCGAGGTGCTGCCGTCGGAGCGGGCGTCGATCCTCATCCTCGACGCCGAGGTGCGCGAGCGCCTCGACGAGCGGTCGCTGGCCCTGGACCTCGCCTTCCGGATCGGCGGCCGGCCCCGATGATCCGCAGCCTTCCTTTGGACGGGCGGGCCCGGCGAGGATAGGCTCCTTCGAATGCGTGACGGCCCTCCCCAGCGCGAGCGGACCAGCATCGGGATCCCCCTCGTGACCGGCCCCTCCCGGAGGCCTCGTCCCCACGTCCTCGAGCAGATCGGCGGACCGGGCGCCCCCCGGCGGATCGAGCTCCAGGAGGATCGCATCGTCATCGGCAGGGAGGGCGACATCGCGATCGCGTCGCCGCAGCTCTCCCGCACCCACCTCTGCCTGACCCGCAACGGCTCCGACTTCGGCTGCGTCGACATGGACAGCAGGAACGGCGTCTACCTCAACGGCATCCGCATCCACTCGGCCGTCCTGCGCGAGGGCGATCAGCTCCAGCTCGGCGACGTGATCCTCCTCTACTTCGCCGGAGTCTGAATCCGTGGCGCTCTTCGTGAAATTCTGGGGGACCCGGGGCTCCATCCCCACGCCCGGCCCGTCGACCCAGCGCTACGGCGGCAACACCGCCTGCGTGGAGATCCGCAGCGAGGGCGCCCTCTTCATCTGCGACGGCGGGACCGGCCTGCGCGAGCTGGGGATCGACCTCATCCGACGCCACGAGGGCCGGCCGATCGTGGGGCACATGCTCTTCTCGCATCCGCACTGGGATCACATCCAGGGCTTCCCCTTCTTCACGCCCGCCTACCGCCCCGAGAACACCTTCCACATCTACGGGACCCCTCCCGGGGATCGCCGCCTCTTCCGGCTGGTGAGCGGCCAGATGCGCTCGGACTACTTCCCGGTCGACTTCGGCGATCTCTCGGCGCGGATCGTCGCGGAGGATCTCTCCGACGAGCCCATCGGCGGCGTCTCGGTCCGGGCGCTCCCCCAGCACCACCCCGGCGGCAGCTTCGCGTTCTCCTTCGAGTACCAGGGGCGCAAGGTGGTGTACGCCACCGACAACGAGCTGGACGAGCTCCTCGAGGATCGCGAGGCGAGCCTGCGCGATCCGGACGCCCCGCGGCGCCTGCCCGACGATCTGGTGGACTTCGTGCGGGGCGCGGACCTCCTCGTCGCCGACGGGCAGTACGGCGAGGAGGAGTACGCGTCGAAGATCGGCTGGGGGCATCCCCGCGCCACCACCACCGTAGATCTGGCGGTGGCGGCCGGCGTGAAGCAGCTCGCGATCACCCACCACGATCCCATGCAGTCCGACGCGGACGTGGACGCGAAGATCGAGGCGTGCGCCGCCCGCGCCAAGCGGTTCGCGCCGGAGCTGATCGTCTTCGGCGCCCGCGAGGGCGTCGAGCTGAAGATCGCCTGAGCCCTCCCTCAGTCCGCCAGATCCTGCAGCTCCTGCCACCTCGCGTAGAGCCGATCCACCAGCGCGGTCTGCCGCTCGAGCTCGTCGTGGAGCGCCGCCGCCCGGACCGGATCGCTGAACACCTCCGGCCGCTGCAGCTCGGCCTCGGTGGCCGCCTTGTCGCGCTCGGTGCGCTCGATGGCCTCCTCCATCCCCTCGAGCTCCCGCTTCTCCAGGTAGCCGAGCCGGCGCCGACGAGGCGGCGGAGCGGGTGCAGGGGCGGGAGCGGCCTTCTCCTCCCTCACCTCCGGCGAGGGGGCGCACGCCTCCCGGGCCTGGCGCTCGAGGGTCCGGTAGGTCTCGTAGTTCCCCTCGTAGCGGGTCACCCTCCCGTCGCCGCCGAAGGCGAGGATCGCGGTGGCCACCTTGTCGAGGAAGTAGCGGTCGTGGGTCACCAACAGCACGCTGCCCTCGAAGGAGAGCAGGAGCCGCTCGAGCACGTTGAGGGTGACGATGTCCAGGTCGTTGGTGGGCTCGTCGAGCACCAGGACGTTGGCGCCCTCGAGGAAGAGGCGCGCGAGGAGGAGGCGGTTGCGCTCGCCCCCCGAGAGCGCCTTCACCTGCATGCGCTGCATCGGCACCGGGAAGAGCAGCTCCTCGAGGTATTCGCGCAGGTGGAGGCGCCTGCCGCCCACCAGGACGTGGTCCTCTCCCCACGCCGCCTCGTACACGGTCTGCTCGGGATCGAGCGAGGCCCGCTGCTGATCGTAGTAGGCGATCTTCGTGTTCCTGCCGATCTCGACCGCGCCCTCGTCCGGCTCGAGCTCCCCCAGGATGGTGCGCAGGAAGGTGGTCTTCCCCACGCCGTTGGGCCCCACGATCCCGACCCGCTCGCCCGCCTGCAGGAGGAAGTCCACGTCGCGGAAGACGGTGCGGTCGCCGAAGCGCTTGGCGATCCCCTCCGCCTCGATCACCTTCCCGCCCAGCCTGGGGGCGGACGCCATCTCCAGGGCCGCCACCTTCGGCCGCACGAAGCCCTTCTCCGCCATCAGCTTCCGCGCCCGCTCGATCCGCGCCTTGCTCTTGGTGCGCCGCGCCTCCACCCCCTTGCGCAGCCACGCCACCTCCTGGGCGATCCAGCGCTCCCGCTTGTGCTGCGCGAGCTCCGCCTGCTCCAGGGCCACCATCTTCTGCTCGAGGTACGCCTGGTAGTTCCCCGGGTACGAGACCAGCCCGTTGCCCGGCTCCACCTCGACGATCCGATCGACCAGGCCGTCGAGGAAGTAGCGGTCGTGGGTGACCAGGAGCAGCGCCCCCGGCAGCTCGTCCAGCGCGTCCTCGAGCCAGTCCACCGTGTCGGCGTCCAGGTGGTTGGTGGGCTCGTCCAGCAGGAGCGCGTCGGGCCGGGAGAGTAGGGCGCGGGCGATGGCCACCCGCTTGCGCAGGCCGCCGGAGAGCTCCGCCACCGGCCGCTCCCACTCCCGGACCCCGAGCTTGTCCAACAGGCGCCTCGCCTCGAACTCGCTGTCCCATCCCCCCAGCCGCTCGATCCGATCCGCGACCCGCCCCAGCTCGGCGAGGAGCCGCTCCTGCTCGGCCGGCGGCGCCACCGCGATCCGCGCGGAGAGGGCGCGGTGCTCGTCGATCGCCTCCCGCAGCGCGGGCCTCGCCACCGACAGCTCGGACGCCACCGTCGCGCCGTCGGGGAAGGTCGGCTCCTGGGGCAGGTACACCACCTGTGCGCCTCGCTGCACCTGCAGCAGGCCCCGATCGGGGGGGAGCACGCCCGCCAGGATCTTCATCAGGGTGGACTTCCCCGAGCCGTTGACCCCGACGAGGCCCACCCGCTCGCCCTCCTCGATGGTGAACTCCAGGCCGTCGAAGAGGGTGCGGCTGCCGAAGGAGAGGCCGATCGAATGGGCGCGCAGGAGGGTCACGGCGCGCACCTTGGCCGAAAGTCGGATCGCGTTTCAAGCGCTGCCGCCCCCCGGTTGCGATCGCCCGGCCGGTCGTGGGATGATTCCCCACCTCGATCTCGAATACATCGACGGGGAAGCAGCGATGAACACGAGGGCTCGGCTCGGCAGCGTCCTGGCAGTCGTCTCGTTTCTCTTCTCGGCGTCGTGCGGCGGGGACGATCCCGGCGGCGACGCGGAAGGCTGCGGTCCCTGCGGGGACCACGCGAGCTGCGTGTCGGGCGCCTGCGTCTGCGACGACGGCTGGGAGGGAGACGGGATCGCCTGCACCGACGTGGACGAGTGCGCCGCCGCCCGCTCCCCCTGCGCCGCCGACGCCGACTGCGCCAACACCGAGGGCGGCTTCGTCTGCACCTGCCGTGAAGGCTTCGAGGGCGACGGCCGTACCTGCGCCGACGTCGACGAGTGCGAGGGCGATCCGTGCGGCCCCAACGCCCGCTGCCTGAACCTGAGGGGATCCTTCACCTGCAGTTGCAACAACGGCTTCGTCCTCGAGGGCGGCGCCTGCGTCGACGTGGACGAGTGCGCGGACGGGAGCGCGACGTGCGAGGCGCCGACCATCTGCGTGAACGAGCCCGGCGGCTACCGCTGCGACTGCCCGCAGGGCTACGAGCCGAGCGGGAGATCCTGCCGCGACGTGAACGAGTGCGTCACCGGCGAGGCCGACTGCCGGGCCGACTCCATCTGCGTGAACACCGAGGGCTCGTACACCTGCGAGTGTCCCCCCGGCTTCGAGGACGACGGCGCGGCCTGCGTCGACGTGGACGAGTGCACCCTCGGGATCCACGACTGCGCGCCGGAGGCCACCTGCATCAACGAGCCCGGGACCTGGTCCTGCGACTGCGACGAGGGCTGGGCCGGCGACGGGCGCACCTGCGCGGACGTCGACGAGTGCCGGATGCAGACGGCGATCTGCGATCCCCACGCGATCTGCGAGAACCAGCCGGGCTCCTACGACTGCACCTGCCGCCCCGGCTTCACCGGGGACGGGCGGACCTGCGCCGACGTCGACGAGTGCGCCACCGGCGAACACGACTGCTCGCCGGACGCCGACTGCTCCAACACCGTGGGGGGCTTCGACTGCGCGTGCAGGCCGGGCTTCGAGGGCGACGGCCGCACCTGCCTCGAGGACCTCTGCGCCGGCTTCACCTGCGCCTCTCCCAACGCGAGCTGCACGAACAGCGCCTCGGGCCCCGCGTGTGTCTGCGACGAAGGCTGGACCGGCGACGGCGCGACCTGCGTGGACGTCGACGAGTGCGTGGACGGCACGGCCGGCTGCTCGCCGGACGCCTCCTGCTCCAACCTCCCCGGCTCCTTCATCTGCATCTGCGACGCGCCCATGACCGGCGACGGCTTCACCTGCTGCAGGCCCGGCTTCGAGTGGGCGGGCTGCGGCGCCTGCGTCGGGGATCCCGCCAGCGGCGACTCCGACGCCGACGGCGTGTGCGACTCCCACGATCGGTGCCCGGGCGACGACGGGGCGCTGACCTGCATGGAGCTCCCGATGCGCGGGACGACGGCCGGCGGCAGCGATCAGGGCTGGTTCTACTGCCCCTCCGGGGCGTGGGCGGTCGGCCTCGAGGTCCGGTACGTCTCCGGCCACCTCAACGGCGCGAAGCTGATCTGCAAGGACGCGTCGGGGACCGAGACGCGGGTGGGGTTCTACGGCACCGGATCACCGGACGCGCCGTCGGCGCCCACGGATCTGCGCTGCGACGGGCGGAGCCCCGACGGCAAGCTCATGGGCCAGGTCTGGGTGCACGAGGAGTACGTGAACGGCGCGGGCGCCATCTGCCAAGATCCGCTCGGGTGGTTCTTCCACGATCCGGCGCCGTTCTCTCCCCCGAACGAGGTCTCCTACGATCCCTGCGTAGGCGCAGGGAAGGTCGTCACCGGCATCCACCTGCAGACGGGCTGGTGGACCGACGCGGTGCAGCTCCGCTGCACGATCCCCTGAGCACCCGCTCACGCGGGAGAGGCGGCGCGACCCAGGCGCGACCGACCCGCCCCGGCGCCGGCGAGGAACCGCAGCACCACGTCGTTGAACGCCACGGGGTGCGAGAGGTTGATCGCGTGGGGCGCGCCGTCGAGGATCTCGAGGCACGCGCCGGGGATCCCCCGGGCGAGCTCGACGAAGCGCTCCTTCGCGAAGACCGCGTCGACGGTGCCTCCCAGCACCAGGGTGCGGGCCGCGATCGCCCGGAGCCGCTCCCGCGCGTCGTGGGCGAAGCACGCCGCGAGCTGCCCCGCCGTCCCCACCGCGGGGAAGCCCTCCGCGAAGGCGGCGTCCATGAGCCGCCGCACGATCGCCTCCTCCTCGCCCCCCGGCGCCGCGGAGAAGATCAGCGGCAGCCACACCTGGACGAGCTCCTCCTTCACCGCCGCGAGGCGATCCTGCAGCGTCCCCCCGGCGGTGAAGGCTGCGGCGCCGATCCGCGCGGCGACGCGGCCCATGGTCCACCGCATCCGGGCGTCCGCCGCGGGGGTGGTCGCCGCGAGCACCAGGGAGCCCACGCGCTCCGGGTGGCGGGCGGCCATCTCCATGGCGACCATGCCCCCCATCGACACGCCCACGACGTGGGCCCGCTCGATCCGCAGGTGGTCGAGGAGCCCGCTCGCGTCCGCGACCATCTGGGACACGGTGTAGCGCCCCACCGGCTTGTCGCTGGCGCCCACGCCCCGGTTGTCGAAGCAGATCACTCGATGACCGCGGGAGAAGTCCTCGATCTGGGGCTCCCAGCCCTGCCAGGGCGTGCCGAAGCCCATGATCAGGAGGAGCGGCTCTCCCTCGCCCTGCTCGCGGTAGTGCAGCCAGATGCCGTTCACGTGCGCGTAGGCCATCGGGATCATGGATAGGGACGCGGGGCGGATCCCACCCAAGCCCCCTACGGGCCCGAATCGAGCCGGATCACCTGGATGCGATCGCCGGCCACCGCGGAGGTCGGCGCGCCGGCCTCGTCCACGCCGGCGACCCGCAGCACGTGCGCCCCCACGGGCACCTCGAGGGTCACCTTCAGATCCGGCGAGGCGAGGACCAGGGCGTCGTCCAGGAAGTAGCCCACCTGGAAGGCGCGGGGGAGGTCGAGCGCCACGCCCCGCCCGGTGAGTGCCAGCTCCACCTCCATGCGATCGTCCACCTGCGCCCCGTGGGCCGGGGTCACGATGGTGAGCATCCAGGGGGGCGTCTCCAGGGTGGTCGTCGTCTCCTCCGTGCCACCCTCGCACGCGGCCGCCCCCGCCAGCGCCAGCGCGAGGATGATCGTCTTCCCACGCATGAGCTCCCCCCGAGCGCCCGCGCGCCCTTCGCGAGGAAGGTGCGGCGACCCGGCCAGGATGGCAGCCGCGGGCCCGCCCGCCCGGGATGCATCCCTTGCCTGCCCCGTCCGGGGAAGGGTACCTTGCGTCCCCTCGTTTCTTCGCCTTCGCCCGAGGAGCGCTCCGCCCAGGGAGCGACCGGCCAGGAGCACGCATGAGCGTCGATCCCGCCCACAACCGACCCGACGACCCCTCGCAGCGGGAGAGGCCGCATCCCGTTCCCCCCCACCACGAGAGCCCCGAGGACGCGGAGGCGCGCCGCTGGCTCGAAGAGGTCTACCAGGGCGACCACGTCCGGCAGCTCTCGGTGCGATCGATCGTCAGCGGGATGGCCATCGGCGCGGTGATGTCGATCTCCAACCTCTACGTGGGCCTGAAGACCGGCTGGGGGCTCGGCGTCACCATCACCGCCTGCATCATCGCCTACGCGGTGTTCAAGACCCTCGAGGCCGTGATCCCCGCCTACCACGAGAACCACTTCACCATCCTCGAGAACAACACCATGTCGTCCGCGGCGAGCGCCGCCGGCTACATGGCGTCGGCGGGCCTCGTCTCCGCCTTCCCCGCCCTCTACCTCACCACCGGCCGGGTGCTGCTGTGGTGGGAGATGATGCTCTGGCTGGGCGCGGTGTCGGTGCTGGGCGTGTTCATGGCGGTGCCGCTCAAGCGGCAGCTCATCAACATCGACAAGCTGCCCTTCCCCACCGGCCTCGCCACGGCGGAGACCCTGCGCTCCATGCACGAAGCCGGCGCCGAGGCGATGCAGAAGGCGAAGGCGCTCTTCGCCGGCGCGGGCGCGGGCGCGCTGCTCGCGGTGTGGCGGGACGCGCCGTTCATGGGCCGGTTCGCCTTCCCTGGCAGCATCCCCCTCTTCCCGGGGGAGAGGGGCAAGGCTCTCGAGGAGCGCCTCACCCTCGGCTTCGAGGGCTCGCTGATCATGGTGGCCGCCGGCGCCATCATGGGCATCCGGGTGGGCGTGTCGCTGCTCGTCGGCGCGATCCTCTACTACGGGATCATCGGCCCCGTGCTCATCGACCAGGGCGTGGCGGAGCCCGGCTACCGCGGCCTGGTGTCGTGGGTGCTGTGGCCCGCCACGGCCATGATGGTCACCTCCGGCCTCCTCGCCTTCGGGATGCGCTGGCGCACCGTCCTGCGCGCCTTCAGCAGCCTGGGCGCGGTCTTCGGGGGCAAGCGCGCCCACCACGACCCCCTCGCGCACGTGGAGGTGCCCGGCTCGTGGTTCCTGTGGGGCACGCTGCTCTCGGGCGCCGTCTGCGTGCTGATGGGCCACTACCTCTTCGAGGTCACGTGGTGGATGGGGATCGTGGCGGTCCTCGCCACCTTCATGCTCTCCATCGTCGCGGCCCGCGCCACCGGCGAGACCGACGTCACCCCGGTCGGCGCCCTGGGCAAGATCACCCAGCTCGTCTACGGCGTGGTGGCGCCGTCCAACATGACCACCAACCTGATGACGGCGTCGATCACCGCCGGCGCCGCCGCCCACTCCGCCGACCTGCTCACCGACCTCAAGTCGGGCTACATGCTGGGCGGCAGCCCGCGAAAGCAGACCATCGCCCAGCTCTTCGGCGTGGCCGCGGGGACCCTGCTCTGCGTGCCGGTCTACACGATCGTCGCCAAGCCGGAGAAGCTGGGCTCGGCCGAGCTCCCCGCCCCCGCCGCCAAGGTGTGGGCCGCCGTGGCGGAGATGCTCGCCAAGGGCCTGAACGCGCTGCCGCCCGGGGCGGTGGCCGCGATGATCGTCGGCGGCATCGTCGGGATCCTCATCACCCTGGGCGAGGAGTTCTTCCCCAAGTACCGCAAGTGGATCCCCTCCGCGACGGGCCTGGGGATCGCGGGCGTGATCCCCGCGTTCAACTCGATCTCCATGTTCCTCGGCGCCATCGCCGCCTGGATCCTGATGAAGAAGAAGCCGGAGACGAACGACCGCTACACCATCGCCGTGGCGTCGGGGCTCATCGCCGGCGAGTCGCTGATGGGCGTGGCGATCATCCTCTGGCTCCAGGGCCCGGAGATGATCCAGGAGATCATCCAGCACCTCCTCGGCGGCTGACCCGCGCCTCTGCGCTCGCCCTCCGGACGCGGGGGGAGTTCCCCCTCCCCCGCGGGGAAGCCGGCCCTCGCACGCACGGCCCGCCCCTCCGCGCGCGCGCGTCGGCGGCCCTCGGCCGCAGCCGGCCCTCGCACGCACGGCCCGCCCGCATGCGGGGGGATTTCACGCGGGCTCTTTGCGATCCCGCGGCGCGCGCCGTGACGGCAGGAGGCCGACTCCCCGGCATCGGGTGCGGGCGCACGCCCCCTGCATCACCCCGCGGTCCGCCCCATGTTGGTCGGGATCGGCCACGGGGCGTAAGCGACGCTCCGCTCGCGAAGGGGGTGAGACCCTGTTCAACCGCGGCGCAATCACGGTGCTGAAGGTCAAGGGCGTCCCCATCCGCCTGCACTTCTCGGTGCTGCTCCTGATCCCGGTGCTCACCTGGGCCTTGGCGGTGCAGATGCAGCAGGTGGCGCGGGCGGCGGGCCTCCCGCCCGAAGCCCTGGGCATGCCGGGCTGGACCTGGGGCCTGCTGGCCTCCCTGGGCCTGCTCGTCTCCATCACCCTGCACGAGCTCGCCCACACGCTCGTCGCCATCCGGCGGGGCGGGCGGGTCGAGTCGATCGTCCTCATGGCGCTGGGCGGCGTCTCGCAGATCACCCGCATGCCCACCCGGCCGAGGGACGAGCTCGTCATGGCGGCGGTGGGCCCCCTCACCTCGATCGGCCTCGGCATTCTCTTCGGCGCCGGCTACCGGCTCTCCATGGGCGCGCCGAACCTGGCCTTCTACCTCTTCCTCCTCGGGTACCTGAACCTGGTGCTCGGCGTGTTCAACCTCCTGCCCGCCTTCCCAATGGACGGGGGCCGCGTCCTGCGGGCGGCCCTCGCCGGGCGGCTGGGCAAGCAGCGCGCCACCAACGTCGCCTCCATCGTGGGCAAGACCATGGCGGTCGCCTTCGCCCTCTTCGGGATCTTCGGCGGCGGGATCTGGATGATCCTCATCGCCTTCTTCGTCTGGTCGGGGGCGTCGCAGGAGAAGCTCTACGCCAACCTGCAGCAGGCCCTCGGGCACACCCACGTCGGCGAGGTGCAGAACACCGTGCCCCAGGTGCAGGTCGGGGCGTCCCTCGAGGCGGCGCGGATCCTCATGCGCGACGCGGGGGCCGAGTCGGCGGTGGTGGCGGACGGCGCGCGGACCCTGGGCGTGGTCCGCAAGATCGACATCCTCACCATCCCGCCCGAGGACCGCATGCGCGAGCGGGTCGCCGACCACATGATCGCCGTGCAGCCGCTCCCGGGATCCGACGAGCTCTCGCAGACCTTCGATCGCGTGCTGCGCGAGGGCGAGCTCCCCGTCGTCGACGACCTCGGCAACGCCACCGGCGTGATCCGCTCCCGGGACGTGCTGGGCACGCTGCGCGCCCGCGGCTTCCGCTTCCCGGGCGAGGGGCGCAGGGGCCCGCCTCCGGACGACGGCGCCGCGCCGCCGGAGCACTGATCCGTCGATCGAGGTCGCCTCGAGGCGCGCGACCGGGGAGAATCCAGGGGAGGAGGCGCTCCATGGACCCCCGGGCCGCCGAACCGCGCCGAGAGAGCGCCTACACCTGCCCCATGCACCCCGAGGTGTCGAGCGGCGCACCCGGTTCCTGCCCGAAGTGCGGCATGGCCCTCGAGCGCCGGCTGCCCGCCGCGCCGAGCGGGAAGGTGGAGTGGACCTGCCCGATGCATCCGGAGGTCGTGCGGGACGGCCCGGGGACGTGCCCGAAGTGCGGCATGGCCCTCGAGCCGACGGTCGTCGCCGGCGAGGAGGAGGAGAACCCCGAGCTGCGGGACATGACCCGCAGGTTTTGGGTCTCGGTCGCCTTCACCGTGCCGATCGTCCTCCTCTCGATGGGCGACATGCTCCCGGGGGGCGAGCCGATCTCCTCGCTCCTGTCGCCGCGGACCCGGACGATCCTCGAGCTGCTCCTGGCGATCCCCGTCTGCACCTGGTCGGCGTGGCCGTTCTACGCGCGGGCCGTCGCCTCGGTGCGGCACCGCAGCCTGAACATGTTCACCCTCATCGGCCTCGGCGTCTCGGTCGGCTTCGTCTACAGCGCGATCGCCGCGATCGCCCCCGGGATCTTCCCGTCGGCCTTCCGCGACGAGTCCGGCGAGGTGGGCGTGTACTTCGAGGCGGCAGCGGCGATCGTGGCGCTGATCCTCCTGGGGCAGGTTCTCGAGCTGCGCGCGCGCAGCCGGACGGGATCCGCCATCCGCGCGCTCCTCGGCCTCGCGCCCAGGACCGCGCGGCGCGTGCGCGACGACGGGGGCGACGAGGACGTCCCCCTCGCCCACGTCCAAGTCGGCGACCGGCTCCGCGTCCGCCCCGGCGAGAAGATCCCCGTCGACGGGATCGTGCTCGAGGGGAGCAGCACCGTCGACGAGTCGATGGTCACCGGGGAGCCGATCCCCGTGTCGAAGGCCGCCGGCGACCGGGTGGTGGGGGCCACCATCAACGGCAGGGGGTCCTTGGTGATGCGCGCCGAGAAGGTGGGCGCCGACACGCTCCTCGCCCGGATCGTGGCGATGGTCGCCGAGGCGCAGCGGAGCCGGGCGCCGATCCAGCGGCTCGCCGACGTGGTCTCCGCCTGGTTCGTCCCCATCGTGATCCTGGTGGCGATCGGCACCTTCGCGGTCTGGTCCCTGGTCGGCCCCGAGCCCCGCATGGCCCACGCCCTCGTCAACGCGGTGGCGGTGCTGATCATCGCCTGTCCCTGCGCGCTGGGCCTGGCCACCCCCATGTCGATCATGATGGCGACGGGGAGGGGCGCGTCCATGGGGGTGCTCTTCCGCGACGCGGAGGCGATCGAGAACCTGCGCGAGGTGACCACCCTCGTCGTCGACAAGACCGGGACCCTCACCGAGGGCCGCCCCCGGCTCGCGTCGGTCGCCGTGACCGCGGGCGTCGGCGAGGACGAGCTCCTCAGCCTCGTCGCCAGCCTGGAGCGCGCGAGCGAGCACCCGCTGGCCGAGGCGATCGTCCGAGGCGCCCGCGAGCGCGGGATCCGGCTCGGGGAGGTCGAGGGCTTCGAGAGCGTCACCGGCAAGGGCGTCCGGGGCACGGCCTTCGGCCGCTCCGTCGCCGCCGGCAACCGGGCGATGATGCGGGACCTCGGCCTCGAGACGGACGAGCTGGAAGGCGAGGTCGAGCCGCTGCGGGCCGACGGCCAGACGGTGATGTTCGTCGCGGTGGACGGGAGGCCGGCGGGGATCGTCGGCGTGGCCGATCCCATCAAGGAGGGGAGCGCCGACGCCATCCGCCAGCTTCACGCGCGGGGCCTGCGCGTCGTGATGCTCACCGGCGACGGCCGCACCACGGCCCTGGCGGTCGCGCGAAAGCTCGGAATCGACGACGTGATCGCCGAGGTGCTCCCGGATCAGAAGGTGGAGGCCGTGGAGCGGCTCCAGGCGGAGGGCGCATTCGTGGCCATGGCGGGCGACGGGATCAACGACGCGCCCGCGCTCGCCCGGGCCCAGGTGGGGATCGCGATGGGCACCGGCACCGACGTCGCGATGGAGAGCGCCCCCGTCACCCTGGTGAAGGGCGACCTGCGGGGGATCGTGCGGGCCATCCGCCTCAGCCGGCAGACCATGCGGAACATCCGCCAGAACCTCTTCTTCGCCTTCGTCTACAACGCGGCCGGCGTGCCGATCGCCGCCGGGGTGCTGTACCCCGCGTTCGGCCTCCTGCTCAGCCCCATGATCGCCGCCGCGGCCATGAGCCTGAGCTCGGTCTCG
>DATMSB010000136.1:0-30946 GCA_035565615.1 Vulgatibacter sp.
GAGGGCGCTGGTGCTGCGCAGGCTGGCGCCGCTGGGCCTCGTCCTCGCGGCGCTGCTCTTCGGGGAGCGGGCCCTGGGCGAGTGGCTGCCCCGGATGGTGCCGGTGCACAGCGAGCGCCTCGGCCTCGAGGTGGAGCTCCCCGCCCGCTGGCATCGCCGCGCGGAGATGGTCTTCGACAACGGCATGATGCAGCCGGGGCTCGCGTCCTTCGCCGCCGGGATCCGGCGCGCGGATGCGCCGCCCGATCTGGAGAGGGCGGCGGCCGAGTACTTCGAGCGGGAGCTGCGGCCGCAGCTTGCGGCGGGGCGGATCCGGGATCTGGTGGAGCGCCCCTCCCGGCGCACCGAGATCGCCGGCGTGCAGGGCGTGGCGCGGGAGGCCTCCTTCGTCGTCGCCGACGACGAGACCGAGGTGGCCCTCACCGCATACCTCTTCGCGAAGGAGGACAGGCTCTACGATCTGGTGGTCATCCGCCCGCGGCGCCTGGCCGGCTACGATCGGATCTTCGATCGGATCGTCCGGTCGGTGCAGGTGCGCGAGTCGGGGCCACGCTGACTACTTCTCGCGGACGAGCTCCCGCACGAAGCGCGTCCGCTCGTCGTTCGGCCAGCGCACGAAGGAGTCGGGCTCGTAGCCCCTGAGCTCGAGTTCGATGCGGTGCGCCTCGTTCAGCGCGATGTCCGGGACGTCCACCGGCGTGCTGCCCACCGGGTTGCCGTCCACGAGGACCCTGGCGCCGGAGGGCACCGACTCGATCCGCAGCTTCCCCTTCGCCGAGCGCAGCGACGCGGCGGCGCGGAGCACCCGGCCGCCGGAGGCCTCCGCCCGGACGTTCGCGTCCTGGAAGCCGGCGAGGCGCAGCTGGATCTCGGCGCCGGCCCGGGGCAGCGGCGAGCGATCGAGGATCAGCGGCGTCGTGCCGAGGGACTGGTCCTCGAAGAGCACCTCGGCCCCCGCCGGCTCGCTGAGCACCACGAGCGGCGGCGAGCGATGATCGAGGGCGGCGTAGGTCCCGGCGCCACCCCCCACGAGGCCCGCCACCACCGCCGCCGCGATGCGCTTGCGGCCCGCGGAAGGGAGGGGGCCGGCGGCGACGCGCCGCGAAGCGGAGCGCGAGGGCGTCCGGGTGCGGGGCAGGGCGGGGGTCGGCACCACGGGGGCCGAGTCCAGCGCCATCACCACGCTGTTGGGGTCGAGGCCGGAGACGAAGATCTTGGTCCCGTGCTCCGGGGGCAGGCTGGACAGCTCCCCCCGCGGCGACTCGTGCTGGGCCGAAGGGACGGGGCCCTGGGGGATCTCGGCCTCGCCCGTCTTGGGTCGGGCGTGGGCGAGGACCTTCATGTGCAGCGAGTCGTTCGCGCGAAGGCGCTGCTGGCGCTCTATGCGGTCGCGGTACAGATCGCGCATCGTCACCGACAGGTGCTCGGCGATCGCCTGCGTTGGCGTGGGGAAGAGGAACTCGATGAGCTCGTCCGCCATCTCCTTGGCGCTCTGGAACCGATGCTCCTTCGAGTAGGCCAGGCTCCGCAGGACGAAGTCGTCGAGGATCTCCGGCAGCTCCGGCTTCACCCGGGAAGGCGGCACCACCTTCTTCTTGCGGGAGGCGATGAGCGCCTCCACCGTCTGCACGCGCCCGAAGGGGTGCGTGCCGGTGAGGAGCTCGTAGAACATCACCCCCACCGCGAAGAGATCCACGCGGTGATCGAAGCGCTCGCCCTCCGCCTGCTCCGGGGACGCGTAGCTCAGCTTCCCCATGAGCGTCCCCTCCTTGTAGTTGGAGATCGACGCCTGGGCGGCGCGGGCCACGCCGAAGTCGAGGAGCTTCACCCCGCCGTCCCACGTGACCATCACGTTGTCGGGCGAGACGTCGCAGTGGACGATCCCGAGGGGCCTGCCCGCGCCGTCGGCGCGCTTGTGGGCGTAGTCCAGGCCGCGGAGGACCTCGAGGCAGAGGTAGATCGACTGCTCGATGGTCAGGGGCTTGCCCGCCTTGTTGGCGAGGAAAATCAAGTCGTGGAGGGTGGCGCCCTCCACCAGCTCCATCGAGATGAAGTACTGGCCGTCGATCTGCCCGAGCTCGTAGATCTGGGCGATGGCGGGGTGGGTGAGCGCGACCGTGAGCTTGGCCTCGTTGATCAGCATCCGCGCGAACTGGGCGTCGGACGAGAGCGCGGGGAGGATGCGCTTGATCACGAGCTCCTTCTCGAAGCCGCCGGTCCCCGCCATCTTCGCGCGGTAGATCTCCGCCATTCCTCCCATCCCCAGCTTCTGCAGGAGGAAGAACTTTCCGAAGACGTGCGGTCGAAAGGGCTCTGCCGTGGGCCTCATGAAGTCGCCGAATCCTAGGGGGTTTGCGGCCCGACCACAACGATTCGGCCGGAAGGCGCGGACCGCCGCGACTGTTCAAGCCGGCATGGCGGAAGCGACGAAGGAAGCGATCCGGCGATTCGGGGCCATCCGCAGCGAGCTCGCAGCGGCCTTCCTCGAGAGGGAGGAGGTGGTCGAGGGCCTCCTCTGCGCCCTGGTGGCCGGCCAGCACGTCCTCCTCCTCGGCCCCCCGGGGACGGCGAAGAGCGAGCTGGCCCAGGAGCTCTGCTCCCGGATCGAGGGCGCCGAGCACTTCCAATGGCTCCTCACCCGCTTCACCACGCCCGAGGAGCTCTTCGGGCCGGTGTCGCTGCGGGGGCTGGAGCAGGATCGGTACGTGCGGATCACGGCGGGCAAGCTGCCGAGGGCCCACATCGCCTTCCTGGACGAGGTGTTCAAGGCCTCGTCCTCGATCCTCAACACCCTGCTCGCCATCCTCAACGAGCGCCGCTTCGACGGCGGAGACGGCGGCGCCGAGGTCCCGCTCCTCTTTCTGGTGGGAGCTGCAAACGAGCTGCCGGAGGACGAGGAGCTGGCCGCGCTCTACGACCGGTTCCTCCTCCGCTTCGAGGTGGACTACCTGCGGGAGGACTTCCGCTTCCTCCAGATGCTCCGCGCCCCGGCGAAGAAGGCCCGCGCCCGCACCACCGTCGACCTCGAGGCCTTGGCGCGCCTGCGGGAGGCGGCGGCCCGGGTGGCGATCCCGGATCCGATCCTGCGGGACGTGGCCAAGCTCCGCGCGCTCCTCGCGGAGAAGGACGTGATCCCCTCCGACCGCAGGTTTCGGCAGAGCCTCGATCTCCTTAGGGCGCGCGCCGCCCTCGCCGGCAGGTCGGAGGTCGTCACCAAGGATCTCGGGCTCCTCGCCCACGTGCTCTGGCACGAGCCCGGCGACAGGGCCCAGGTGGAGGAGGCGCTCCGCCTCCTCGCCCACGGCCACGAGGACGAGGCCGACCGGCTTCTCTTCCAGGCCCGGGAGATCGCGGAGGGCGCCCGGGGGCCGCACCTGGACGAGGACGAGGCCGATCGCGCCGCCGTCGAGGCGCTCGCCAAGCTCCACGACCTCGCGCAGCGGGTGGACGCCATCGCGTCGGAGGCCGACCGGGAGGGCCGGGTGCTCGGCCGGGTCCGCGAGGTGCGGGACGAGATCCGCGGCATGGTCGACGCGCTCCTCGCCGAGGATCCGACCGACGAGCGCGAGTCGAGGCATTAGTGCTCCACCTCGTCGAGACCGACGCCTACGACCGCGCCGCCCGCGAGGCGGCGCTGCGCGGACGGCCGCTCGAGGAGCTCGTGGCCAAGGGCGAGCGGCTGCTCCCTCACTTCCGCGAGCTCGTCGAGGATCTCTTCTCCGTCTGCTTCAAGCTCGTGATCCGGCTGCGCGATCCGGATCGCGGCGCCCTCGCCTGGAACCGTAGGGTGATCGACGCGGCCCTCGCGGCGGACGAGATCGAGGCGCTGCGGTCGTCCTGCGCGCTGGACGCCCCTCGCGCCGCCCAGGCCGCCCTCGCGATCGGCGCGGCCGTCCTCGAAGAGGTGCGCCGAGGCGAGCTCTTCACCGAGGAGGAGCTGGCGTCGGCCCTCGAGCTCGAGTGCAGCCAGCGCCGGATCGACGAGCTGGGCCGCGCGCTGGAGGGGCTGCGCCCGCGGGGTGAGAAGCGCGAGGGGTTCGAGGAGGCCCTCGACCGGGCCCGCCGCCGCCAGGACGAGCTGGTGCGGGCGCTCGAGGAGGCGCTCGGGGAGCTCCCCCGATCGCTGGACGCCCGGGTGGGGGAGGCGCTGCGCGGCGCAGCCGACCGGGTCGAGGCGGACGAGTCGCTCGCTCGATCGTTCGCGGAGGCCGTGGGGGCCGAGGTCCCCGCCGGCGCGGCGGCGCGGCTCGCGCTCTCCGAGAGGCTGCGGGACGACGAGGCGCTGCGCCGCCTGGCGCGGGTCGCGGGTGCCTTCCGGGCCGACGCCCTCGCCGCCCGCAGGCGCAGGATCCGCAGGGCGCCGTCCGAGCTCCACCGGGTCGTCCGCGGCGCCGACCTCGCCCGGGTGCTCCCCGGCGAGCTCGCCGCCTACGCCTCGCCCGTGGCGCGGCTCGACTTCCTGCGGAGGTTCGCGGAGCGCGACCTCGCCGCCTACGAGCTGAAGGGCGCCGACCGGGGTGGGCGCGGTCCCCTCGTGATCTGCGTGGACGGCTCGGGGAGCATGCGCGGCCCCAGGGAGCTGTGGGCGAAGGGCGTCGCCCTCGCGCTCCTCGAGATCGCGCGGAGACAGAACCGGAAGGTGGCCGCCCTGATCTTCGCGGGGGCGGAGGATCCCCTGGTGCGGTTCGACCTCCTCGCGCCCCGGGGCAGGAGCCGGGGCGGCCGCCGGGTGGTGGATCTCGCCGGCGTCCTCGCCTTCGCCGCGCACCCCGCGGCGGGCGGGACGAGCTTCGAGGCGCCGCTGCGCGAGGCGCTGCGCCTCCTCTCCGAGTCCCGGCTGCGGGGCGGCGACGTGGTCTTCGTCACCGACGGCGCGGCGCGGTTGGACGCCGCCTTCGTCGCGGAGATCCACCGGGCCAAGCGCCGCCTCGGCTTCTCGATCCACGGGGTGCTCGTGGACGATCCTTCGGGCTCCGGCGAAGCGGCGGCGCCCTCCCGCGGGCCGCGAGGCGCCGAGCGAGGCGAGCGGGAGCTGCGCAGGATCGCCGACGAGCTCATCGCCGTCTCCCGGCTCACCTTCGGCGAGGTCCGCGGCCTCTTCGAGAGGATCTGAGCGAGCCCCCGAAGCCGAGCCGTCAGCGCACGCTCCGCGCCGCCTCCTCAGCCTCGGGGATCAGCGCCTTCACCGCCTCGCGCAGCTCCCGGGTGATCTCGTCGCGGTCGGCGACGGTGCGACCGGCGACCTCCACCGGCGATCCGAAGGCGACGCCCACCGCCCCGGGCTTCACCAGGCGTGCGTGCTTGGGCAACAGCTCCCTGGTGCCCGCCACCGCGACCGGCAGGAGGGCGTTGCCGGTCTGCAGCGCCATCATCGTCGCGCCCTTCTTGAACGGGAGCAGCGTGCCGTCCGGCGAGCGGGTCCCCTCCGGGAAGAAGAGGATCGAGAGGTCCTTGCCCACCTTGCGGCCGGTGCGGTTCAGCTTGCGGGTGGACTCCTCGCTGCGGCTGCGGTCGATGGGCACGTTCCCCGCCGCCCACACGGCCTGGCCGAAGACGGGGATGTAGAAGAGCGAGCGCTTCGCCACGAAGCGCAGCTTCTGGGGGATCGCGGAGAGGATCAGCGGCGGATCGAGGAGGCTCAGGTGGTTCGACGCCACGATGAACTGCCGATCGTGGGAGAAGCGATCCAGCCCCCGCACCGCGTACCGCACCCCGCAGGAGGCGAGGACCGTCCTCGCCCACAGCTTGGGGATGATGCGGGTGCCGTGGTTGCGGCCGAGGCTCGCGAAGGCGAGGGCCGTCGAGATCGGCGCGAACACGGCGGTGGCGGACGCGATCCCGGCGTAGGCGATCGCGGTCTGGCGCACGCTCATGCGAACTCCTCCGCTGCGGGGAAGAGGAGCACGTCGGCGATCGAGTCCCAGCCGCCCAGCAGCATGAGCAGCCGATCGACGCCCACCGCCACGCCCGCGGCGGGGGGCATGCGGCCGACGGCCTCGATGAAGTTCTCGTCGAGAGGATAGACCGGCTTGCCCAGGTCGCGGCGGAGCCGTTGCTCGGCGACGAGGCGGCGCCGCTGCTCGGCGGCGTCGTTCAGCTCGTGGTAGCCGTTCGCCAGCTCCCTTCCGGCGACGTAGAGCTCGAACCGCTCGGCCACCCGGGGATCGTCCCCGCGGATCCGGGCCAGCGCCGCCATGCTGGCCGGCCAGTCGACGAGGAAGAGCGGCCTCCCCCAGCCCAGGGTCGGCTCGATCATGGTGAGGAAGATCGAGAAGAAGACGTCGTCGAAGCTCACGCAGGACGGCGGCGGATCGTAGCCGCGCTCCCGCGCCCGGGCGAGGAGGAGCTCGGCGTCGCCGTCCATCGGCAGCTCGATCCCGGCCCGGGTGGCGAAGGCCTCCTCCACCGTGAGCCGATCCCAGGGCGGCGTCATGTCGATCTCCGTGCCGTCCACCCGGATGCGCTCGCTCCCCGCGATCGCGCGGGCGCCCCTCACCCCCAGCTCCTCCAGGTCGACGAGAATGGGGCCGTAGCCCCGACCGGCGCGCTCGCCCTCGGCGCCGATCGACCGGTAGAACTCGAGCATGGTGAACTCGGGGTTGTGGTGCCTCGCGATCTCGCCGTTCCGGAACACCTTCGTGATCTGGAAGATTCGCTCGTAGCCGCTCGCGAGGAGCCGCTTCATGGCGAACTCGGGGGAGCCGTGCAGCCACACCTTCCGCTCGGGGCCGGCGGCCCCCATCTCGGGGATGAAGTTGGTCTCGAAGCAGTCGACGTGGGGCTCCATCCCCGGCGCGGGGACGAGCAGGGGCGTCTCCACCTCGTCGAAGTCGGCCTCGGCGAAGTACGCTCGGAGCTCTCGGTACAGGAGGTGCCGCGCCCGGGACGCGGCGCGCTTGGCGGCAAGGTTTGCCTTCATCGGCGTGGGAACCTACCTGCTCGGGCGAGAGCGGAGCAAGGTTGGCACGCGCGGGCGTGCCGGATAAGGTGCCGCGCCGCATGTGCCGCGCCCCCCGCCTCATCCCGCTCCTCGCAGCGCTCGCCCTGCTCCAGGCGTGCGCCACCACCGGCGCGGCGACGGCGCCCGCGCCTCGCCTCGGGCCGGCGACCGAGGCCGATCGCGCCGCGGTGGCGCGGCTCCAGCGGGAGACGCCGAGGCGGATCGCCGCGCAGGCGGAGGCGCTCTGGGTCATGTGGACCGGGGGCGGCGCGGCGTCGATCGCCTGCGAGGAGGGGGCGTGCGCGGGCCCTTCCGAATCCGACGTCCTCTCCCTGCGGCGGGTTCGCCAGGACGCCCGCTACGAGGAGGAGCGGCGTGCCCTCGGCCTCCTCGAGGCCCACCTGGTCGGAGAGCTCGCGGCAAGGGAGACCGCCGCCCTGCGCGATCGGGAGGAGGCGATCCGCGCGGCGCCGATCCTCGAGGTGGACGGCGCGCGCCACCCCTTCCGGGAGCTGGGCGCGCTCCTCGCCCGCGAGGCGGATCGCGCGCGCCGCCACCGCATCGCGGCCGCCGCGGCTCCGGCGCTCCGCGACCTCGACGAGGTCGCCGCCGCCGCCCGGGAGGCGCTCGAGGCGCTCGCCCTCCGCCTCGGCTACGACGACGCCGCCGAGATGGAGGCGATCTTCCTCCCCCTCCCGGCGGCCCGCCTGGAGGCGCTTGCGGAGGCGTTCCTCGACGCCACCGAGGACGAGTACCGGCGGGCCCTGGCGGAGGCGGCGAGGCGCGAGCTGGGCCTCTCGCTGCGAGAGCTCCGCCGGGCCGATCTGCCGCGGCTCTTCGGCGGCGTTCTCTTCGAGGTGCGCTTCCCCCGCGAGGGCGGGAGGGAGGCCCTCGATCGCGCCTTCGCCACCCTCGGCCTCGAGGCGCCCGCCGCGATCCGGATCGACGACACCGCGAGGCCGGACCGCATCGAGCGGCCCGCGTGCTTTCCGGTGCGGCCGCCCCTCGACGTCCGCCTGGCGCTCCCCTCCGCTCCGGTCGCCGACTGGCGGCCCTCCTTCCAGGAGGCGGCCTGCGCCTGGCAGGCCGCGTTCCTCGCGGACGATCGCTTCGAGTTCACCCAGCTCGGCTCGCCCGGGGTGGCCCGCGGCCTCGCCCTCCCCGTAGGCGATCTGCCGGAGTCGCCGGGTTGGCTCCGCGCCCACACCCTCCTCACCGCGGCGGAGATCCGGGCCCAGACCGCCGGCCAGGCGCTGCGGCGGCTCTTCGTGGCGAGGCGCGCGGCGGGCCGGATCCTCGCCCGAGGACGCGATTACCACGAGGCGATGAACCGCGCGCTCGCCGTGTCCAGCGTCTCGGCGGAAGGGTCCCGCTGGCTCGCGTCCCGGGACGGCGCGGACTCGCCCCGCGACTTCGTCTCCCTCCTGGCGGGGGCCATGGCGCGGGAGCGCCTCGAGGCGCTCCACGGCGACGCCTGGTGGGAGTCCGCCGAGGCGGGCAAGACCCTCGCGGAGCTGTGGCGGAGAGGTGGCCGCCTGGATCCCGACGGGCTCGCCCGGGAGCTGGGCGCGAGCGAGCTCGAGGCGGCGCCCCTCGCCCGCCAGATCGTCGAGAGACTCGCGCCGCTGCTCCGCCCGCCGCCGAAGCGCAAGGCGCCCCCGCCGCCGGCCCCCGCGCCGGAGATCGAGCCGGAGCCGGAGGGGCCGCCTCCCGCCCTGTCGCTCCTCGATCAGGGGACGCGGAGCACGAGCCCCTTCAGGTAGCGGGTCTCCGGCGCCGTCAGCAGCACGGGGTGGTCGCGCCCGGCGCCGAGGCGCTCGAGCACCTGCACGTCGCGCCTGGCGTCCCGCGCGGCGTCCGTCACCAGCGCCTCGAAGGCCTCGGCCGACACGTGGTACGAGCAACTGAAGGTGAGCAGCACGCCGCCCGGCGCGAGGAGCTGGACGGCGCGCAGGTTGATCTCCTTGTAACCCCTGGTGGCGGCGGCGATCGCCGCCTTGCTCTTCGCGAAGGCGGGCGGGTCGAGGACGATCGTGTCGTACTGGGCGCCGGCGGCGATCTCGTCCCGGAGGAGGTCGAAGGCGTTGGCGCAGACCACCTCGACGTTCTTCCTGCCCGACGCGGCGGCGTTGCCGCGGATCGCCTCGCAGGCCGCCTCCGAGATCTCCACAGCCTTCACCGAGTCGGCCGCTGTGGCGACCTGGAGGGCGAAGCCGCCGGCGTAGGAGAAGAGGTCGAGCGCCCGCCCCGAGGCGTACGCCGCCGATCGGAGGTGGTTCTCCCGCTGGTCCAGGAACGCGCCGGTCTTCTGCCCCTCGAGCAGGTCGACGGCGAGGACGGCGTCGCCCTCGCGGTAGACCGAGGGGGCCTGGTAGGAGCCGCGCAGCACGCCCTTCACCTGGGGGAGATCCTCCAGGAGCCGGGTCCGCCCGTCGTTGCGCTCCACGATCGCGGAGGCGCCGGTGAGCGCCAGGAGCCGGTCGCAGATCGCCTCCTGGCGCCGATCGGTGGCGGGGATGCCGGTCTGGATCACCAGGGTGTCTCCGTATCGGTCCACCACCAGGCCGGGGAGCAGATCCGCCTCGCCGTGCACCAGCCGCAGCGAGGTCGCCCCCGGGAACAGCCGCTCCCGCAGCGCCAGCGCAGAGGCGATCCGGTCGAGGACGAAGGCGTCGTCCACCTCGATCCGATCCCGCGTGAGGAAGCGCAGGGCGATCTGGGAGGCGGCGGAGTAGAAGGCCGTCCCCAGCGGCCTCCCCCGGTCGTCGGCTACCGCCACGGCGTCACCGCTCGCCACCGCGCCGGGCACGGAGACGACGTCGCTGCGGTAGATCCAGGGGTGGCCGGCACGAGAGCGGCCCGCGCCGCGCCTGGTGACGATGACCCGTTCCATGCCTGCGGCGGGTATCACCCCGGGGCGCCTCGCCGCAAGGCTCGCGCGCCCCGGCGCGGCGAGAGGCGAGGATCACGTCGAACGAGGCGGAGGGAGGTGCGACCGCGGTTCAGCGAGGCACCGGCGACGCGACGTACGCCATCGAGTCGCCCTCCTGGTAGGTCACCACCCCGCCGGTGGACATCGCCTCGGCGATGGCCGCCTCGCGCTCGGCGGCGCTCCAGGGATACAGCGCCTCGATCTCCTCGGGCCACAGCACCACCGCCGCCCGCAGGGCCGCGATGAAGAGGAAGGTCCAGGCGCGCTGCAGCTCCACCTCGAAGCGCCGCTGGGCGAGGACCCGCTCGGCCCACCGCCCGGTGGGCTCGAGCACGCAGACGGGCTGATCGTCCTCGTCGACGTCGGGGCGGGAGAGGACGACGAGCTGGCTCTCCAGCTCTCCCTGCACCTTCGCGAAGTCCACCGTCGACAGATCGAGGAGGCGGGCGAGCCGGTCCGCCGTGAGCTCGCCGCGGCGATCGAGGAGCTCCAGCGCGTCCTCCGCCTCCAGGGTGAGCACGCCCCCGCCACGGGCCGCCTCCTCGCGGGGGGCGGCGACGGCGGCGAGGCTGGGCCAGAGCTCCGCGCGCGCCAGCGTGGGCCGCTCGAAGCAGAGCCGGGCGGTGAGGAGATCCGGCGCCCGCTCGATCTCGGGGAGCCACCCCTCCAGCGTCGACCAGAGGGGCCCGGAGGCGCGCTCCTCGGCGGTGCAGGCCCGGCCGATCAGCGGGTCGACGAGGTTGGGCAGCGCCGACTGCACCACGGGGTGGACCAGGTGCCGCTCCCGGGCGAAGGCGATGGCCTGGGTGGCGCTCTTCAGGGCCGGCCTGCCGCTGCGGCCGTGCCAGCGCTCGCGGGCCGCCAGCGCGGCGGCGAGGCGGGGATCCTGCGGGCGCCCCTCCAGCGGGTGGAGCGGGATCGGCCTGGGCGCCCAGGGGGCGACCCTCCGCCTCGCACGAGGAGCGACGGGCGGCGGGGCGGGCGGGGACTCGATCGAGGCTTCCGGCTCGGGGGCGCGGGCAGGGGCCGGCTTCGCGGCGGACTTCTTCGCCCGACGGGCCTTGGCGCGCAGGGCGGCCGCCTTCACGGCCTCGAGCCGGGCCTTCGCCTCGGCGCTCATCGGCGCTCTCGCCTTGGGCTTGGCCGCGGTCTTCGCGAACGCCTTGGCAGCGGACTTCGGCGGCGCCTTGGCCGCCGACTTCGCGGGTGCCTTGGCGGTGGACTTCGGCGGCGCCTTGGCCGCCGACTTCGCGGATGCCTTGGCGGCGGACTTCGCCGGCGCCTTGGCCGGAGACTTCGCGGATGCCTTGGCGGCGGTCTTCGCCGGCGCCTTGGCCGCGGTCTTCGCGGGCACCTTGGACGAGGCCTTCGCGGGCGCCTTGGCCGCGGTCTTCGCGGGCACCCTGGCCGCCGGCTTCGCGGCCGACCTGGAAGCGGTCTTCGAGGCGGCCTTGGCCGGGGTCTTCGCCGTCACCTTCGCCGCGGCCTTCGGGGCCGCCTTTCGGGCCGCCGAGGTCGTTCGGCCCTTCACCGAGAGCGACTTGGGCGCCCCTACCTTCGACGGCTTTCCTGCCGGTGCACGCGGGGCGGTCTTCACGCGCCGGTCAGCCGACACCCTCACCTCCGCTTCGTGCCTCCGAGAGGTCGCCATGGATTCCTCAAGTCTCCGCCAACGCCTGGTCGAGATCGTCGATCAGGTCCTTCACGTCCTCGATGCCGACCGAGAGCCGGACGAGGCCGTCCGAGATCCCCAGCTTCTCCCTCGTCTCGGCAGGGACGGAGGCGTGGGTCATGATCGCCGGATGCTCGATCAGGCTCTCGACGCCGCCCAGGCTCTCCGCCAGGGCGAAGATCTTCAGCTTGCGCAGGAAGCGATCGGCGGCGGGCAGGCCGCCGCGGATCACGAACGTCATCATCCCGCCGGCGCCCTTCATCTGGCGGCGGGCGAGCTCGGCCTGGGGATGGGAGGCGAGGCCGGGCCAGGTCACCTTCTCCACCTTCGGGTGGGAGAGCAGGTACTGCGCGATCGCCTCGGCGTTCTTCTGGTGCCGCTCCATCCGCACGCCCAGCGTCTTCAGCCCCCGCAGCACCAGGAACGAGTCGAACGGCCCGAGGACCGCGCCGGCGGCGTTCTGCCGGAAGTAGAGCCCCTGCGCGAACTCCTCGTCGCTGGTGATCACGCAGCCGCCCACCACGTCCGAGTGGCCGTTGAGGTACTTGGTCATCGAGTGGACCACGACGTCGATGCCGAACTCGAGGGGCCGCTGGAAGTAGGGCGAGAGGAAGGTGTTGTCCGCGACGCTCCGCACCCCGGCCTTCCGGCAGATCTCCGCGATCGCCGCGAGGTCGGCCAGCTTCAGCATCGGGTTGGTGGGCGTCTCCACCCAGAGGAGCTTCGTCTTGCCCGGCCGGATCGCCGCCTGGACGTTGGCGGGATCGGTCATGTCCACGTAGGTGAACTCGAGGCCGAACCGCCGGAAGACCTTGTCGAAGAGGCGGTAGGTGCCGCCGTAGAGGTCGTCCGAGCAGACCACGTGGTCGCCGGTCGACAGGCTCTGGAGGATGCAGGTGGACGCCGCCAGCCCCGACGCGAAGACCGCGCCGTGGCGCCCCCCCTCCAGGGCGGCCAGGCAGTCCTGCAGCGCGTCGCGGGTGGGGTTGTGCGTGCGGCTGTACTCATACCCCTTGTGCTCGCCGGGGCCGGTCTGCGCGTAGGTCGAGGTGAGGTAGACCGGCGTCATGATCGCGCCGGTGGTGGGATCCGGCGCCTGTCCGGCGTGGATCGCCAGCGTGTCGAAACCCTTGGTCCCGCTGCCGTCTCTGGCCATCTGAAGCCTGCTCTCCTTCGGCAAGGCGACCGGTAGAGGAACCCGCGGTGCGGCGGCTCTTCAACGGGAGAAGGCGTCGCGTCGTCTGGGATGTCCGGCCGCCCTCCTGGCCGCAAGAGGGCCGGGAGGGCGGCTGTATACCACATTTCGAGGGTTTCTTCAGACCTGGAAGCCGTTGGCCTTCATCCAGGCGTCGGAATAGAACTTCGAGATGTAGCTCTTCCCGCCGTCGGGGAGGATCGCGACGATGATCTTCCCGCGACCGGCCTCCCGGGCGAGCTGCAGCGCCACCGCCACCGCGCCGCCCGCGGATCCGCCGGCGAAGATCCCCTCCTCGCGGGCGAGGCGCCGGGCGTACTCGAAGCAGATGGCGTCGTTCACCTGGCGGACGTCGTCGACCACCGAGAAGTCCATCGCCTCGCAGAGCATGTCCTCCCCGATCCCCTCGACCTTGTAGGTGTGGGGCTCGGAGAGCTTGCCGGTCTTGAAGTACGAGAGGTAGACGGAGCCCTCCGGATCCACGCCGACGTTGCGGATCGCGGGGTTCTTCTCCTTGAGGAACTTGCCCGTCCCCGACATGGTCCCGCCGGTGCCCAGGCCGGCCACCAGGACGTCGATCTTCCCGTCGGTCTGCCGCCAGATCTCCGGCCCGGTGGAGAGGTAGTGGGCCTCGACGTTGTCGGGCGAGTGGTACTGGTTCACGTAGAAGCTGTTGGGCGTCTCGCGGGCGATGCGCTTGGCCGTCTCGTAGTACGACTCCGGCGAGTCCGCGGGGACGTTGGTCGGCGTGACGATCACCTCGGCGCCGAAGGCGCGCAGCGTGTCGATCTTCTCCTGCGACATCTTGTCCGGCATGGTGAAGATGCACTTGTAGCCGCGCACCGCCGCCACCATGGCCAGGGCCGCGCCGGTGTTGCCGCTGGTGTTCTCGACGATGGTGCCGCCGGGCTTGAGGAGCCCCTCCTTCTCGGCCTTGTTCACGATGTGGACCGCCATGCGATCCTTGATGGCGCCGCCGGGGTTCATGTACTCGCACTTGACGTAGACGTCGGCGTCGTCCGGACCCGTGAGCTCGTTGAGCTTCACCAGCGGGGTCTCGCCGATGGCCTCGAGGATGTTCGCGCAGGCTTCCATTTTCGTTCTCCATCCCGGGCGAAAGGCGCGGGTTCCCCGGGGTCTATAGAAGAGGCCGATCCTCGCGGTCAACGGCCGGGGGCAGGTGCAACGACCGGCCGGGCCGTGCTACTTCCAACGAATGCAGGACGCCTCCTTCGATCTCCTCCGCCGACACGCCGCCGGCGCGGCCGGGATCCCCCCGGATCCCGCCTGGCCCGTGGTGCGCCTCAAGCAGGACGCCTCGAACCGCTCGTACTTCCGGGTGATCCTCCCGGGTCGCTCCTACGTGCTGATGTCGATGCCCGCCGGGGCGGCCAGCGAGGAGGCCACCAAGGGCGAGGCGCCGCCCGAGCTGCCCTTCGTCAACGTCCACCGCTACCTGCAGCGCCTGGGGATCCGGGTGCCGGCGATCCACGCCTGGGACGAGGGCGCGGGCGTGATGGTCCTCGAGGATCTGGGCGACGTCGCCTTCGAGGCGGGGCTCGCCGGGGGGACGGACGAGGCGGAGCGGCGCGAGGCGCTGTACGGCAAGGCGATCGACCTCCTCGCCCGCCTGCGCGTCCGCGCGGACGCGGCGCCGGATCCCGCCTGTCTCGTCGCCACCCGCAGCTTCGACTTCGACCTCTACCGCTGGGAGCTCGATCACTTCCTCGAGTGGGGGCTCGAGGCCCGCGAGGGAAAGCGGCTCGAGGGCCCCGACCGGGAGCGCTTCGCCTTCCACGCCGACGCCATCTCGCGGGCGCTCGCCGAGCTCCCGCGGGGCTTCACCCACCGCGACTTCCAGTCTCGCAACCTCATGCTCCTCCCCGACGGCGAGCTGGCGCTCATCGACTTCCAGGACTCGCTGCAGGGGCCGCGGCAGTACGACCTGGTGGCGCTGCTGCGGGACTCCTACGTCGAGCTGCCCATGGAGTTCGTGGAGCGAATGATCGCGCGCTACCTGGATCGCCTCGAGGCGGAAGGGGGCCCTCGCCTCGAGCGCGAGCCCTTCGTCGCGGACTTCCACCTCCTCACCGTCCAGCGCAAGCTGAAGGACGCCGGGCGCTTCGTCTTCATCGATCGGGTGAAGGGGAACCCCTCCTTCCTGCCGTACGTCTCGCCGTCGCTGCGCTACGTGAAGGAGGCCCTCGCCAGGCGGCCCGAGCTCGAGGAGCTCGCGGCGATCCTGCGGCGGCACGTCCCCGAGCTCGCATGAGCGGCGATCTCCTCCGAGAGGGCGGGCGCCCCGCGCCGGCCCCGCTCTGGCGGCGCGGCGACACCGGGAGCGGCGCTCGATGATCGCGATGATCCTCGCCGCGGGGCTGGGGACCCGCCTGCGCCCCCTCACGGATCGGATCGCCAAGCCGGCGCTGCCGATCCTGGGGGACACCCTCCTCGGAAACAACCTCGCGCTCGTCGCCGCGGCCGGCGCCACCGAGGTGGTGGTCAACGCCCACCACCTGCCGCAGACGGTGGCGGCGGCGGCGCGGATCGCGGCCGATCGGCTGGGCCTGCGCCTGCATCTCTCCTTCGAGCGCCCGGAGGTGCGCGGCACCGGAGGCGCCCTCGTCGCCGCGCGGCCGCTCCTCGACCGAGGCGAGCCCTTCCTCCTCCTCAACGGCGACGTCCTCACCGATCTCGATCCCGCCGCGGCGGTCGCGGCCCACCTGGCGTCGGGGGCGGCCACCACGATGGTGCTGCGGCCCATGCCCCCCGGCGCGCCCTTCGCGCCGGTCGAGGTGGACGAAGGAGGCCTCGTCGCCCGGATCGCCGGGCACGGCCGCGAGCCCGCCCCCGGCGAGGAGCTGCGGCCATACGCTTTCACCGGCATCCACGTCCTCTCGAGCGCGATCTTCGACGTGCTCCCGGCGAAAGGCGCGCCCTGCGTCAACCGCCAGGGTCACGCCTCGCTCGTCGCGCGGGGAGCGAGGGTGCTCGGCCACGTGCAGGCCGAAGGTTCGTGGTCCGACGTGGGGACCCCGGAGCGCTACCTCCAGGCCAACCTCGACGTCCTCGAGGGGCGCTGCCGGATGCCCGGCTGGCCCTTCGGCGCGGTCGAGCGCACGCCCGGCGCGTGGGTGCATCCGACTGCCGTCGTCGAGGCCGGCGCCGTGCTGCGCGCCCCCTGCTGGATCGGGCCCGGCGCCCGGGTGGGCGCCGCCGCCGCGGTGGGGCCCAGGGCGGCGCTCCTCGAGGGGAGCCTGGCGCTGGCCGAGGTGCGGGACGCGGTCCTGCCGCCGGGGGCGAAGGCGGGAGCTCCGTGCGTGGGGAGGTTGGCGGGGGCCTGAAGGGCGCGGGCGCGCCGATCAGTCGCCGAGGCAGCGCACCACGATCGCCGTGATGTTGTCGATCCCGCCCGCCTCGTTGGCGGCGGCGATGAGCGCGTCCACCTTCTCCTGCTCGGTCGCGTCGCGGGCGAGGACCTCGGCGATCTCCTCGTCGGGGATCATCCCCGAGAGCCCGTCGGAGCAGACCAGGTACAGGTCCCCGGCCCTGGGTCGATCCTGCACCACGTCGACCGTGAGGGTGTCCTGGATCCCGAGGGCGCGCACGATCACGTTCTTGTGGGGGAAGGCGTCGATCTCCTCGGCGCTGAGCTTCTTCGCCCGGATGAGATCGTTGAGGAGGGAGTGATCCTCCGAGATCTGCCACAGCTCGCCGTCGCGCATCCGGTAGACCCGGCTGTCCCCGGCCCAGGCGATGTAGGCGACGCCGTCGGCGAAGTAGATCGACGCCACCGTGGTGCCCATACCCTTGTAGCGGGGCTCGCGGCGGGCCTGGTCGCAGATCCGAGCGTTGGCCTGGCGGATGCCGACGACGAGGCGGTTCTCGTCGTAGCTGCGCTCCGGATCCATCTTGAAGGGCCAGGTGAGCTCGCGGTCGCTCCCCGAGAGGCGGAAGAAGGCCTCCAGCTCGGCCACGGCCATCCCCGACGCGACCTCGCCGGAGGCGTGTCCGCCCATCCCGTCCGCAACGACGTAGAGGCCCTCCTCCTCGAGCATGAGGAGGCTGTCCTCGTTGCCGGTGCGCTTCATGCCGACATGGGTACCGCCTGCGGCCTCGACGCGCATCCGGCGAGTTCCTCGAGTCACGGGTTCTCCGACCGAAAATCAGTACCGGATGGCCGGGTTGCAGGCAAGGACAAGCGTCCTCGAAAGTGGAGGACGTCGCCGATCCTCACCCCGGCGGCGCGCACGGTCCCCGCCGGGAGCTCCAGGACGCCGCGGGCCCGGGGTACGGGCAGGGTGGCCCTCCACGGCGGCAGCGACTCGATCGCCCGCAGCACCCGCGCCTCCCGATCCAGGAAGAGCACGTCGATCGGATACGCCATGAAGAAGGTGTGGATCGAGGAGCAGGGCTCGATGTGGAGGCCGTGCCCGGGGAGGAGCGCCCGGGTCCCGAGGAGGCCTCGGAGCCGATCCCGCAGGGACGTCGCCTGCCTGGCGTCCGTGGCCAGCACCGCGCCGCTGCCGGTGGAGATCTCCCAGACCACGTCGTCCCCCGTTCGCTCGGGAAAGTTGTTCTACCATGGCGCCATGCTGCTCCCCGAGGTCGAACCGCCCCTGTCCGTGGTGCTGATCCACCCGCAGATCCCGCCCAACACCGGCAACGTCGCGCGGCTCTGCGCGGTCACGGGCGCGCGCCTCCACCTGGTCGAGCCCCTCGGCTTCTCCATCGCAGACAAGGATCTGCGCCGGGCGGGCCTCGACTACTGGGATCGAGTGGTGGCGCGGATCCACCCCGACGTCCAGGCGTGGGAGGCGGAGGCGCCCTTTCCCCGGGTGCACCTCTTCACCGCCCACGCCGCGGTGGGCCTGTGGGAAGCGGAGTTCCGGCCGGGCGATCAGCTCGTCTTCGGCGCCGAGCAGGCGGGGCTGCCGCCGGATCTCGTCGAGCGGCACCGGGCCCGCACCGTGGGCATCCCCCAGCGAGAGGGGCTCCGATCCCTGAACCTCTCCACCGCGGCGGGCATCGCCTTGTACGAGGCGCTGCGCCAGGTCGTGGCGAGGACGACCCAGGGGAGGTAAGCTCGGCCGAATCGTGTCCGGACCCCTCTGCAACCTCGCCGCGGGCGAGCTCAGCTCCGCGTCCCTGGCGGCGATCCTGATCGAGGCGTTGCGCACCCGCGCCACCGGCGAGGTGGTGATCGAGACCTCCGGCGGCACCTCCCGCCTGTACCTGCGAGAGGGGCATCCGCGCGGCGTGCAGGTCTTCTTCGGCTTCAAGCCGCTGGGCCAGTTCCTCCTGGAGCTGGGCTGGATCGACATCCAGGCGCTGGAGCGGAGCCTCCTCGCGGTGGCGGACGGCCGCAAGCAGGGGGAGGCCCTGGTCTCCCTGGGCTTCCTCACGGCCGAGCAGCTCGCGACCGGCCTCGGGCTGCTGCACCGCGCCCACCTCAAGACCCTGGCGGAGGTGGCGGAGGGCACCTGGACCTTCGAGGCGCGCGACGCGCTCCCGACGTGGACCGACGAGGTCCACATCGGGGCGTACCGGGCGATCGTCGACGCCCTCGGCTCCGGGGGAGGGCGCGGGACGGCCCGCGGGATCCTCGAGGAGGTGCGGCCCGGCCAGAAGGTGCGGCTGCGGCCGGCGTGGGAGACCTTCACCTCGCACTTCGAGCTCGACGAGGGGGAGGGCGCCTTCGTCCGGTCGCTCCTCACCCCCCGAACCCTTCCCGAGATGCTGGCGGGGGCGACGATCGACGAGGCGCGGGCCTGCGCCCTGGCAGCGGCGCTCCTGCTGATGGGCGTCCTGATCGCACAGGACGAGCCGGCCGCTGCCGCGCGGGAGACCTCCGCCGGTCCCTCGGCGCGGGGGATCTCCGCCGGCCCCTCGGCGCGGGGGATCTCCATCGGCCCCTCGGCGCGGGGGATCTCCGCCGGTCCCTCGGCGCGGGGGATCTCCGCCGGCCCGTCGGCGCGGGGGATCTCCGCCGGCCCCTCGGCGCGGGGGATCTCCGCCGGCCCCTCGGCGCGGGAGACCTCCGCAGGTCCCGCTGCACGCGGGATCTCCGCCGGCCCCTCGGCGCGGGGGATCTCCGCCGGCCCCTCGGCCCGGGGGATCTCCGCCGGCCCTTCGGCCCGGGGGATCTCCGCCGGCCCTGCGGCCGACGAAGGGGAACTCGATCGCCGCATCGAGGCCATGATCGAAAAGCGCCACGCCGCCATCGCCAAGGGCGACAAGTTCGCGGTGCTGGGCCTCGGCAGGCAGGCGAGCCCGGCCCAGATCAAGCAGGCCTACCTGGAGGCGGTGAAGCTCCTCCACCCCGATCGCCTCCCCGCGACCCTCTCGCACCTCGGCCCCCGGGCCCGCGAGCTCTTCGAGGCGGTGACCGCGGCGAACGAGATCCTCTCGGACGAGAGGAAGCGCCGGGCGTACCTCGGGGAGATCGGTCGGCCGAAGGGAGGCGGCCCGATCCGCAATCCGGACGTGCGTCAGCTCGTCACCAAGGGGGAACAGCTCCTGACGCAGCGGCGCTTCGGCCAGGCCCTGGCATTCTTCAAGCAGGCGCTCCTCATGGAGGACCACCCGGATCTGCGGGCCCACGCCATCTGGGCCGCCAACGCCGATCCCGCGAGGCCCCTCCCAGACAGGGCCCGCCGCGAGCTGGAGCGCCTCGTCGAGCGCCACCCGACCTGCGCCGTGGCGGAGGGCTACCTCTCCCGCCTGCGCGAAGATGGCACGGCCTGAATCATCCGAGGGAGCGATGCACCCCAAGAAACAACACCTCCTCCTCGTCGACGGCGACGCCAAGAGCCTGCGGGTCATGGAGGTGAGCCTGCGCCAGGCGGGCTTTCACGTTACCAGCGCGGTCAACGGCCTGGACGCCTGGGAGAAGTGCGAGGCCGCCGCCCCCGACCTCGTCATCTCCGACACCCGCATGCCGGAGATGGACGGCTTCGAGCTGTGCGCGAGGCTGAAGTCGGACCGGCGCTTCTCCTCGATCCCCTTCGTGTTCCTGAGCAGCCAGAAGGAGCTCGAGCACAAGGTGCGCGGCCTGGAGCTGGGCGTCGAGGACTACCTGACCAAGCCGATCTACATCCAGGAGATCGTCACCCGGGTGAAGATCCTGTTGCAGAAGCGCGAGAAGGAGCGGCTCGAGCGACGGGATCAGAAGGGCGGGCTCTCCGGCAGCCTCTCGGACATGGGCGTCGTCGACCTGGTCCAGGCGCTGGAGATGGGCCGCAAGACCGGGGTGATCCGGATCGCGGAGCGACGGGGCACCGCCGCCGAGGTCTTCTTTCGGGACGGGAAGGTGGTCGACGTCTCCCTGGGCGCGCAGGTGGGGGAGGCCGCGTTCTATCGTCTCCTGGCCTGGACCGAGGGCACGTTCGAGATCGCCTTCGAGCACGTCGATCGCGAGAGCCGGATCGACTTCTCGACCCAGGGGCTGCTCATGGAGGGGATGCGGCGCCTCGACGAGCGCGCGCGGCTCGCCGAGCTGCTTCCCTCGTTCGACGCGATTCTCGAGGTGGATCACACGCTCCTGGGCGAGCGCCTGGCGTCGCTGCCCGACGAGGTGAACCCCGTCCTGCGCCTCTTCGACGGCACCAAGGAGCTGGCCCGCGTCCTCGAGGACACGCCGCTCGACGACCTCGCCTGCCTGTCGATCGCGGCGCGGCTCTACGCGGTCGGGATCCTGCGGGAGGTGCAGCCGATCCCGCAGGAGACCGCCGCCGCCGATCCGGAGCGCGTCGCCGCCGTCCGGGAGGGGAGCGACGAGCCCGCGGACTGGTTCGTCGAGCCCTCGGGGATCCTCCTCCTGGGCAAGGAGGCGATCCCGCTGGCGGTCCAGGAGGCCGCCGCCGAGGATCTCGCCGAGCCGCGCCGGGGGGAGGGAGGCGCGGGGGCTGCTCCGGGCCCTGACGCACGCGCCGCCGATCGCGCGGCTGACGCGGCGGCGGCGAAGAAGGCGGGCGGCGAGGCCCGCGGTCCGTCGGTCGACGAGCGCGCCCACGTCTCGCCGGCGGAGGAGGTCACGCCCGCGGTCGCCATCTCCGTGGCGGAGCCCACGCCGGTGGTCACGCCCCTCGAGACGCCGAAGCGCAAGGACGACCCCGAACCTCGCCCCGCCGGAAAGGCCGAGGCGGCGGGCCGGCCGCACGCACCCGGCATGGGGCCGCCGATCCCCGTGGAGCGGGTGCGCACCGCCGATCGCCCCGGCCGCGGGAGAGGGCGGCGGGCCCGACTCTGGCTCGTGGCCGCCATCGCGGTCGCCGTCCTCGCCGGGGGGATCGCCATGCGGGAGTACAGGAGGCAGGCGGGGGCGTCGCCGCCGGCGTCCGCCGCGTCGCACGACCGCTGAGGGGCGGGGCGCGCACACGCGCACACGCGCCGGCATCGCCCGCGACGTCGCGTGTTATAAGCCGCGCCATGCTGGTCCTCGGAATCGAGACCTCCTGCGACGAGACGGCGGCGGCCGTGGTGCGAGACGGCCGCGAGGCCCTCTCCGACGTGGTCTCGACGCAGATCGAGCTCCACCGGCGCTGGGGTGGGGTGGTGCCCGAGCTGGCCTCCCGCAACCACGTGCTCCAGGTGATGCCCGTGGTCGACGAGGCCCTCGAGCGGGCGCGGGTCTCGCTGGAGGACGTCGATCTCTTCGCGGTCACCAGCGGCCCGGGGCTGGTGGGCGCGCTCCTCGTCGGCCTGCAGGTGGGCAAGTCGCTCGCCTTCGCCACGGGCAGGCCCGTGGTCGGGGTGAACCACCTCGAGGGGCATCTCCTCGCCATCCGCCTGGACGAGCGCGCCCCGGAGCCTCCCTTCCTGGGGATGATCGTCTCGGGCGGACACACCAGCCTCTACGCCGTGGACGACTACGGCACCTACCGCCTCCTGGGCGCCACTCTGGACGACGCGGCGGGCGAGGCGTTCGACAAGATCGCCAAGCTCCTCGGCCTGCCGTACCCCGGCGGCGTGGAGATCGATCGGCTGGCCCGCGGCGGCGATCCCGCGGCGATCCGCTTCCCCCGCGGCCTCGCCAGGCGCGCCACCTGCGACTTCTCCTTTTCCGGCCTGAAGACCTCGGTCCTGAACCACGTGCAGCGGCATGGCAGGCCGGAGGGGCAGGCCCTCGCCGACCTCTGCGCGAGCGCCCAGGAGGCGATCGCCGACGTCCTCACCGCCAAGGCGATGCGCGCCGCGCGGGAGGCGGGCCTCTCGCGGCTCGTCCTCTGCGGGGGCGTGGCCGCCAACTCCCGCCTGCGCGACCTGGCGATCGAGCGCGGCGGCGAGGCGGGGATCGAGGTGCACGCGCCGCCCAAGCGCCTCTGCACCGACAACGGCGCCATGATCGCGGTCGCGGGCTACGAGACCTTCCGCCGCGGCCGCGGACCCACGGGCCTCGCCCTCAACGCCGATCCGGCGTGGAGGCCGTGATGGCCGAGGCGCCCTCCGTCATCCTCCGCCGCCACGGCCTCCGCCCGAAGAAGGCCTGGGGCCAGAACTTCCTCGGCAGCGAGCACCACCTGGACGCGATCGCCGACGCGTGCGGGATCGAGCCGGGCGACACCGTGGTGGAGCTGGGCGCGGGCCTCGGGCACCTCACCCGCAAGCTCGCCGCCCGCGGCGCCGCCGTCGTGGCGGTGGAGCGCGATCGCGACCTCGCGCCCGTCCTGCGCGAGGAGCTCGCCGGTCTCGAGGTGGAGATCCTCGAGGCCAACGCGGCGACGATCGAACTCGCGCCGATCCGGGAGGGGGCGGGGCGGGAGCTGATCGTGGTCGGCAACCTCCCCTACCACCTCTCCACCGAGATCCTCTTCCACGTGGAGGCGCAGCGGCGGCACGTGCGGCGGATGGTCTTTCTCCTCCAGCGGGAGGTCACCGATCGCATCGCGGCGGCGCCGGGGAGCAAGGCCTACGGCGTCCTCTCCGCCCTGCTCCAGCTCCACTTCGACGTCGACGTCCCCCACCACGTCCCCGCCGGCGCGTTCACGCCGCCGCCGGAGGTGGAGAGCGCGGTGGCGCGCCTCGAGCGTCGCGCCGCGCCCCGGGCGGAGACGGGCGACGAGGCGCTCTTCCGCAGGGTGGTGAAGGGGGCGTTCGCGCAGCGGCGCAAGACGATCGCCAACTCGCTCCGCGGGGCGGGCGTCGCCCCGCCGGAGGCGATCGGGCGCGCCCTCGACGCCGCGGGGATCGATCCCGTCCGCCGCGCCGAGACCCTCTCGGTGGAGGAGCTCGCGGCCCTGTGCAGGGCGCTCATCGGCGCCACGGGCCCCGGCGCCGCGCCTCCTTGAGGCGAGAAAGCGTTCCTTGTAGGTTGCGCGCCCGCGGCCCGCACGTGCGCCGCCAGGAGCCAGGGAAATGAGCGCCAGCCGCCTCGAGAAGATCCTCCTCAACGACCTCTCGCGCGCCAGCAAGGACTTCGGCCTCGTCGAGCCGAACGACCGGATCATGGTCGGCATCTCGGGCGGCAAGGACTCGTACACGCTCCTCCACCTCCTCCGCCAGGTGCAGCGCAAGTGCGGCTTCCCCCTCTCGATCGTCGCCGTCACCCTGGACCAGGGGCACCCCGGCTTCCCCGGGCACGTGATCCAGGAGTGGATGGACGCCCAGGGGTACGAGTTCCGCATGATCCGGCGGGACACGTACTCGATCGTGCAGGAGAAGGTCCCGGCGGGGAAGACCACCTGCTCCCTCTGCTCGCGCCTGCGCCGCGGGATCCTCTACGACGTGGCCGTCGAGCTGGGGGCCACCAAGATCGCGCTCGGTCACCACCGCGACGACATCGTGGAGACGCTGCTGCTCAACCTCTTCTACTCGGGGCAGCTCAAGGCGATGCCGCCTCGCCTCCGCTCCGACGACGGCCGCAACACCGTGATCCGGCCGCTGGCCTACTGCGCCGAGGAGCAGATCGCCGAGTTCGCGGCGGCGATGAAGTTCCCGATCGTCCCCTGCAACCTCTGCGGCTCCCAGGAGAACGCCCATCGCCAGCAGGTGAAGCGGCTGATCGCCCAGCTCCACGAGCTGAACCCGAACGTGAAGGGCAACATGCTCGCGGCCATCGGCAACGTGCGGCCCACCCACCTGCTCGACCCCAAGCTGCGCGAGCTGTACGGCGTGGATCGCATCGAGGCGGCGGACGAGTCCCTCGTCGCCCTCGGCGGCTCCGACGACGACGCCCTGGGAGGCGGCTGCGCCCACCCTTCGGCGGAGCCGGCGCCGATCCCCTTGCGGGTCCTCGGACAGGCCTGAAGCCGCGCGCAGGCCGCGGGAGACGCGCGCGACGTCATTCACCGTGGGTGAAGTCGATCCCGGAGGGCGATGGCGGGGTCGGTCGACGAGACCGCCGCCGGGAGGACGAGCGGGGATCGCCTACTCGTCGCGGGGCCGGCTGCCCCGGCCGCCCCGCAGCGCGCGCTCCACCTCCCGCCTCGTCTCCCGCTCCTTGATCGCCTCGCGCCGGTCGCCCTTCGTCTTGCCCGAGCCCAGGGCGATCTCCAGCTTGGCGCGGCCGTCCTTGAAGTAGAGGCGCGTGGGCACCAGCGTGTAGCCCCGCTCCTTCACCTTGCGCAGGATCCGATCCAGCTCCGCGCGGTGGAGGAGGAGCTTGCGCTCGCGCAAGGGGGCGTGCCCCATGCCCGCGGCGGCCTTGTACTCGCCGATCCGCAGGTTGTGGACGAAGAGCTCGTCTCCCTTGGGCGCGGCATAGGAGTCGGAGAGGTTCGCGTTGCCCTCCCGAAGCGACTTCACCTCGCTGCCCAGGAGGGAGAGGCCCGCCTCCCACTTGTCGCCGAGGACGTAGTCGTGGCGGGCGCGGCGGTTCTCGGCGACGAGCTTCACGCCGCCCTTGCCGTCAGCCCGCGACACGTAGCACCTGGTTGTCGATCAGGCGCGTGCGCCCGAAGAACGCGGCGACGAGCAGGCACGCGTCGCGCTCCAACGTCTCGATCGGCTGCAGGCTCTCGGCGTCCACCAGCTCCACGTAGTCGATCCGATCCGCCGCCGCAACGATCGGCCCGCGGGCGGCCTCCACCAGCGCCGCCGCCCGGCGCTCGCCCACCGCGAACCGGGCCAGCGCCTCGTCCAGGCCCCGCCGCAGCGAGAGGGCGCGGCTCCTCTCGTCCGCGGAGAGGTAGGCGTTGCGCGACGACATGGCCAGGCCGTCCTCCTCGCGCACGATGGGCATGCCCGCGATCTCCGTCCAGGCGTCCAGGTCGAGGTCGCGGACCATCCGCCGCACCACCGCGAGCTGCTGGTAGTCCTTCTCGCCGAAGAGGGCCACCTCCGGACGGAAGAGCGCGATCAGCTTGCAGACGACGGTGGCGACGCCCCGGAAGTGACCGGGGCGCTTCCCGCCGCAGAGGCCCAGGCTGAGGCGCTCCACGTCCACCCAGGTCTGGAAGTCCGCGGGGTAGACCTCGGCCGGATCCTTCGGCGCCCACACGAGCGCCGCGCCGGCTTCCCTGCACTTCTCCACGTCGCCGGCCAGATCCCGGGGGTAGCGGTCGAGATCCTCGCCGGGCCCGAACTGCGTCGGGTTCACGAAGATGGAGACCGCCACCCGATCGGCCCGGCGGGCACCCTCGCGGATCAGCGAGAGATGCCCCTCGTGCAGGAAGCCCATGGTCGGCACGAGGGCGAGGCGCTCGCCCCTCGCTCGGATCCCGCGCAGCTCCTCGATCAGCGCCGCGCGCTCCACGATGGTCTTCGTCTCGGTCATCACCGTTCCGCTGCTCGGCGCGTCAGCCGGCGGCCTTCGATCCCCCGCCGTACACGCCGTCGATCGCGGCGGGGCCGGCGGCGTTCGCGCGGGTCTCGGCGGAGGTGCGGAAGGAGTGCTCCTCGCCGGGGAACGCCCCGGACCGCACCTCCTCGAGGTAGCTGCCGACGGCGCCGCCGATCACCTCGTGGAGCTGGGCGTACCGCTTCACGAATTTCGGCGAGAACGAGGGGTTCATGCCGAGCAGGTCGTAGATCACCAGCACCTGTCCGTCGCAGCGGTTGCCCGCGCCGATCCCGATGGTGGGGATCGAGAGGCGCGCCGTGATCTCCGCCGCCACCGACGCCGGGATCCCCTCGAGCACGAGCGAGTAGCAGCCCGCCTCCTCCAGCGCGACGGCGTCCGCCAGGAGCTGCGCGGCCTTCTCCTCGTCGCGGCCCTGGATCACGTAGCCGCCCATCCGGTGCACGCTCTGGGGCGTGAGGCCGATGTGCCCCATCACCGGGATCCCCGCCCGCACGATCTTGCGGATGACGTCGCCGAAGTCGGCCCCGCCCTCGAGCTTCACCGCCTCGGCGCCGCCCTCGGCGACGATCCGGCCGGCATTCCTCACCGCCTCGTCCACCGATGCCTGGTAGCTCATGAAGGGCATGTCGCCCACGACGTGGGCGCGCTCCGTGCCCCGGCACACGGCGCGGCAGTGGTAGACGATCTGGTCGACGGTGACGGGGAGGGTGGTCTTCTCCCCCTGGATGACGTTGCCGAGGGAGTCGCCCACCAGGAGGACGTCGGCGCCCGCGCCGTCGAGCAGGCGGGCGAAGGTGGCGTCGTAGCAGGTGAGCATGCCGATCCGCTCTCCTGCCTGCTTCATCTTGCGCAGCGTGTGGATGGTCACCTTGGTGGCCAAGGTTCACCTCCGTGAAAGTGGGGCCTCGCCCCGGTGGACGGCCGCCCGCCTGCTTCGTGGACCGGGGTCACGCCTCCAACAGCGGAGTGCGCGCCTCGATTCGAAGGCGGGCGCCGGAAGCTCCTCTACGTCGAACCGCGGGGGATGTAGTGCTGCACGCCCTTGCGATGCCGGCGCACGAGCTGGACGATCGCCTCCTGGTCGGCCTCGTTGGCTTCGAGGTCGATGTCGCTCGTGTTGATCACCAGCAGCGGCGTCTCGTCGTAGTGGAAGAAGTAGTCGTTGTAGGTGGAAGCGATCCGAGCCAGGTAGTCGGCGTCGAAGGCCTTCTCGTACTCGCGCCCGCGCTTGCGGATGCGCGCCTGGAGGACGTCGAGCCGGGCCTGCAGGTAGACCACCAGATCCGGCCGGGCGACCCGCGGTCGCAAGAGAGAGTACACCCGGTCGTAGAGCGCCATCTCCTGCCGGCCCAGGTTCAGTGCGGCGAAGATCCGATCCTTGGCGAAGAGGTAGTCGCTCACGGTGACCTGGTGGAAGAGGTCCGGCTGGTGCAGCTCCTGCTGCTGCTGGTAGCGCGAGAGCAGGAAGAAGAGCTGGGCCTGGAAGGCGTGCTTCGCCCGATCTGCGTAGAACGGAGCGAGGAACGGGTTCTCCTCGACGGGCTCCGCCACGAGCTTCCCGCCGAACCGGGAGGCGAGGATCTTCGCGAGCGTGGTCTTCCCCACGCCGACGGGGCCCTCCACCACGATGTACAGCGATCGGTCCATCCGGATCCCGGCCCGGCGGGCCTCTTGGGTTTCAGTCGTCGCTCGTGCGCGAGAGGGCTTCGGCTCGCCTCCGGCTCCCTCGCGGGCCCGTGAGATCCCTTGCGGGCTCCGTCGCCGACGAGCGGCATTAAGCACGTGCCGAGGTCCCATGTCCATGGTGCTCGGAGGCCGGGCGATCGTGCGGCGCGTTACTTGCCGGCCCCCGGGCCCTCTGTTAGAAGTGGCCCTCGTACGGTCGATTGCAGGTCGGCGGCGTCGGCATCCGGGCGACCGCGCGGCCGTGGCGAAAAGGCGCTTGGGAGAGGGGGGCGTTCCGCCCTTTCCGGGTGCCTCGCCGGTCCGCTCTCGAGGAGTGAGCGACCCGATGAACCAGCAGATGGTGATGCACGAGGGCGAGTTTCTGCGGATCACGAGCGTCTGCGACCGTCTCACCCGCGAGGCGAACGCGAAGGTCGTCTTCCTCGTGGACAAGAACGGACAGCTCATCTCCAGCGCGGGCGCGACCAGCGACATCGACACCACGTCGCTGGCGTCGCTCACCGCGGGGAACATCGCCGCCACGGGCGGCCTGGCCAAGCTCATCGGAGAGCGGGAGTTCTCGATCCTCTTCCACGAGGGGGAGCGGGACAACCTCCACATCTCCATCGTGGCGCAGCGGGTGATCCTGGTGGTCATCTTCGACGCCCGATCGTCCCTCGGCCTGGTACGGCTGCGCGTGAAGAAAGCGGGAGAGGAGCTGGCGTCCATCTTCGCCGACCTCGAGAAGAAGGGGACCATGCCCGGCGGCGCCGGAAGCCCCTTCGCCGAGATCACCGACGAGGACATCGACAACCTTTTCAGCGAGTGACCGGACGCATCGCAGCCGAGACCTCGAACAGTAGACCCCGGGGAACGGACGTGCCCTTCATCAACCTGCCGCTGCGCGAGATCACCTGCAAGATCGTCTATTACGGCCCGGGGCTGTGTGGGAAGACGACCAACCTGCAGTACGTTTACGCGAAGACCAACCCCGAGTCGCGCGGCAACATGATCTCGCTCGCCACCGAGACCGACCGCACGCTCTTCTTCGACTTCCTCCCGCTGGGCCTCGGGGAGATCCGCGGCTTCAAGACGCGCTTCCACCTCTACTCCGTGCCTGGGCAGGTGTTCTACGACGCCTCGCGAAAGCTGATCCTGCGCGGGGTCGACGGCGTCGTCTTCGTCGCGGACTCCCTCGTCGACCGCCTCGACGCCAACCTCGAGTCGGCGGAGAATCTCCGCATCAACCTGGCGGAGCAGGGCTACGACCTCGACAAGATCCCGTACGTGATCCAGTACAACAAGCGGGACCTGCCGAACATCCTCCCGGTCGAGGAGCTGTCGCGGCAGCTCAACCCCACCAAGGTCCCCGAGTTCAGCGCCGTGGCCCTCACCGGCGTGGGGGTCTTCGACACCCTGAAGGCGGTGGCGAAGCAGGTGCTCACGAAGGTCAAGAACGGCGACTGAGCCCGGTTGGGAGTCTCCGGCCGGCGACGGCGAGCGACTGAAATCCTCTTGCTTGCAAAATATTGCCCCTTCGTGCCAAACGTCCGACCGGCCGCGAACCCAAGCGCACCCCAGCCGCCCTCCGTTTCCCCACATTTCCCCAGAGAATCCGCAGGGGAAGGGCGGCAAGAGAATTGACAAGCCCTTCGGCCGGGCGTACGGTCGCCAACGAAATTTTGGATTACCCTCAACGAAGTCGACGCATACGAATCCGGAGGAACACCACGTGCGTACTTTCCTGAACATTGCGCTCATCGGGGCCGCCGCCGCCCTGGTGGCCCCACTCGGAGCGTCCGCGCAGACCGCCGGCTCCCTCCTGGATGAGGCCCGTGCCACCCTCGCGACGATGAAGAACTCCGCCGCCGAGGTCCGCAAGATGGCGGAAGGCACGAAGGACTCGGATCGGATCAAGTTCGATTGCGTCAACGAGAGCTACCAGGCGATGGAGCAGGATCTCCAGCTCGCCGAGGCGACCATCGAGGCGGCCGTCGGGTGGGGCCCGGACGTTGCCGACGCGGCTCTCAAGTCGGTCCGCGGGACGCAGCAGCAGTTCAACGAGCACCGGGTCACCGCCAACCGCTGCGTCGGCCTCGCGGACGACGAAGGGGTGGTCGAGGTCGGCGAGGAGTCGACGATCGCCGCCACCGACGACGCCGTGACCGACGACGACGAGGAGCGCGACCAGCCGGGCGCGTTCGATCCCTTCGCCGCCGGCGGCACCACCCCGACCGGCTCGATCCCTCTCACCGCCCGGGCTCCCGCCGCCAGCCCGACGAAGTAGTCCCTATCCTCGCTTCAGCGACTTCGAGCCGGTGAGGGCGCGTTCCCTTCCGGCGACCAGGATCCAGGATGATTGCCTCTCATTCCAAGAAGCAGGTTCGTCGGTTCGCCCGTACGTTCGCCTCCATCGTCCCACTCGCCGCGTGCATCGTGGCGGTGGACGCCTCCGCGCAGATGACGGTCACCCAGCGCGGCGACAACGGGATCAAGGTGGGCGCCGGCCGTCTCCACCCCCTCCTCGGGTTCGAGACCCGCTACGACTCCTACGTCGGGCTCAGCCAGGAGCAGCCCCAGGGCGCCGATCCCTCCGGCATCGGCGACCTGATCCTCCACGTGAAGCCCGGCTTCGAGCTCACGGTCCCGTCGGACTCGGTCGAGATCGGCGCGCGCTTCCTCCTCGACTACAACGCCTACATGGGGCAGACCGAGTCGTGGACCACCGACCTGAGCAAGACCCGGGCCTCGTTCGACTTCGGCGCGCTGGTCAACCCCAAGGGGGACGTGAAGGTCGGCTTCACGGAGCGCTTCGCCCGCACCGACATCAACACGAACCTCGCGCTGCCCGTCCTCTCCGTCAGCGATCGCAACGACGCCGGGGTGAGCGTCGAGATCACCCCCGGCGGTGGCGCGGTGATGCTGAAGCCGGCCTACGTGAACACCTACGAGCATTTCGAGTCCAGGGACGGCGACCCCACCACGCTCGCGCTCTTCGACTACATGCAGGACTACATGCAGCACACCGTCGGCCTCACCGTCGGCTACAAGCTGCAGCCGGAGGCGGCGCTGCTCCTGGACGTGGCCGCCGGGATCCGCAACTACGAGCGGGAGGCGTCGCAGCAGTACGACAACACCAGCGTCCGGGCGACCGTGGGCTTCGCCGGCATGGTGATGCCCAAGGTCTCGCTCGTCGCCAAGGCCGGCTTTGGAACCCAGATCGAGGGCTCCGACGCCCCGGCCGACACCTCCGGCTTCCAGAGCGCCATCGGGCAGCTCGAGCTGGGCTACCTCGCCTCGGAGAACACCGAGCTGCGGGTGGGCTACGCGCGCTCCTTCGAGCCGACCCCGTCCGCCGGGCTCTACTACTCGGACGATCGGATCTACCTCGACGCGAGGGCTCGGATGGCCCAGCGCCTGCTCCTCCGCGCGGGGGTCTCCTACGACATGATCGACTTCCCCGAGCGGACGTCGGATACGACCGACGAGCTCATCGGTTTCATGATCGGACCCGACTGGGAGTTCAATTCGGTGTTCACCGCCGGGATCTCCTACGGTTTCACCCAGCGGACCAGCGATCTCCCGGTTGCAGGATACGACTACGATCGCCATGAAGTAGGCGTCCACGTGGTGGCGTACTACTGACGCTCCTGTCCGAGCCGGGGACTCGGGGCGTCCCTCGGCTCGACCCGGCGCGCAGGCGACTCAAGATGGCGTTGACGACCCGGGCCTGGATTCGGCTGTTCTTCGTGGGCTCGATCGCAGCGGCGCTCGCCGCCTGCGTGCCCACCCGCTCCCAG
>DATMSB010000137.1:0-33091 GCA_035565615.1 Vulgatibacter sp.
CGGCACCACCGAGTCCTCCTCCCCGAAGAACGCCGTCTCGTCGCCCCAGCAGAAGGGGAGGCCCGTCCCGGCGGTGATCCCGCATCCGTACTGCTGCCCCACCGCGATCCGGCCGAAGCGGATCGTGACGTTGAAGTTGGACGTGCCCTTCGTCCCGCCGACCCAGGCGTCGATCGCCACGCCGTTGCCGGGCCCCCGGCCGGTGAGCAGGCCGTTCGCGTCCACCGTGGCGACCTTCGGGTCGCTCGAGTACCACAGCACCGGCTGACCCTCGATCAGGTTCCCGTCGACGTCGCGTGCCTCGGCGCGGAGCTGGAGCGTCTCGCCCACCCGAACGCCGCGGGCATCGCCCTCGGCCACGATCGTCACCGTCTCGACCGGCACGGCTGTCACCGACACCGCGCAGGTGCCGGACTTGGTGCCCGCCGCCGCCCGGATGCTCGCCGTGCCGACCGCGACCGCCGTCACCAGGCCGTCGGCGTCGACCGTGGCGACCTCGGGGTCGCTCGAGGTCCAGTTCGGCTTCACGTCGAGGACGTTGTCGTCCCAGTCGAAGACCACCGCCTCGAGCTGCACCGTCTCGCCCGGGAGGAGGTTCGCCTCCTTCGGCGCCACCTCCACGATCGCGACGTCCACCGGGACGCCTCCCGTACCGCCGACGCCACCGGTGCCGGCGGTGCCGCCCGTCCCGCCGGCACCGCCGTCTCCGCCGCTCCCGCCGCCCCCGACGCCGCCGGTCGCCCCCCACCCCCCGGTGCCGCCGGGCCCGCCCCCGGGCGTCTGGTCCGTGCCGCAAGCGACCGCGATCGTCGCCACCGCCCCGACGGCGATGAGCCGCGCCGCGAGGCCCAAGCGAAGCGGATTGTCTCGATTCAGGTCCATCTTCTCCTCGGCGAGATGAATGTCGTCGATCCCGCGACCCTAGCATTCCGGCTGGCCTCCGTGAACCGGGCCCGCGCGGAATCGGGCGCCTCCCCGGGAGGCTTCCCGGAGGCGCCCGCACTCGGCCGGCAGGCTGGGAGGGGCCGCCCCGGGGTCGACGTGGCGATAGGGACGCGCGGAGGCGGCTGCAGCCGGCCCCTCCAACGAGCCCGATTCCGCGGGCCCGTTTCGCCTGCCGCACTTGATTTCGCGCCGCTCGTAGGCAGGAATGCTCGATCGGCGGGTCGCGCTGTCCGGGGGCAGGGCGGACGACGGAGGATCGATGCTCGAGATCGTGGGCAGGTACTGGTGGACGATCGCGCTGCGCGGCCTGGTCGCGGTGATCTTCGGCGTCCTGTCGCTGGCGCTCCCCCGCGTCACCGTCGTGGTCCTGGTCGTGATCTTCGGGGCGTGGGCGTTCCTCGACGGCGTGCTCTCCCTCAGCACGGGCCTCGCCGCCCGCCGGCGCGGAGGGCGCTGGGGCGCGCTGGTCTTCACCGGCCTCCTCGGCATCGCGGCGGGCCTCGTGGCCTGGGTGTCGCCGACCATGACCGCGAAGGCGCTCTTCCTGCTCATCGCGATCTGGGCGATCCTCTTCGGGCTCCTCCTCCTCTTCACGGCCCTGCTCTTCCTCGCCGTCCCGGTGATCGGCGTCGTCCTGGGCCTCGCCGGCGCGGCGCTGCTCCTCCTGGGGATCCTCCTCTTCGTCAGCCCGATGGGCGGGGCCGTCGCCGTCGCGTGGCTGGTGGGCCTCTTCGCCCTCGTCGTGGGCGCGCTCCTCATCTTCACGGGCTTCGCGATCCGCGCCTTCGCGGGCCGGGTCGTCGTCACGCGGGATCGCTAGCGGGGCCGGCGGGCGGAGGGGGGATCGCGCCATCCCAGTGCGCGCGTCGCATGCCCTTCCACGGCCTTCGTTGCGCCGCTTCTGCCGCGGTCGCGCCCGTCGCTCGTGGATGGCGGCTCCCTGGCGGCTTATCGGGACCGTCGGGCCGTATCCATACGAAGAAGGGCGCCCGGGGCGCCCTTTTCCAGGAGGTCATGCAGGAACTTGGCGGCCCCACCAGGACTCGAACCTGGGGCCTACGGTTTAGGAAGCCATCCCAACGCCTTCACTACCCTTCGAAACCCAAGGAAAATACGCCAGCGAAGGGCAGCGAAGGCGGGTGCACAGTGACACTCTGAAGTAACACTCCCGGGCCCGCTCCCAAGGGCATGGCGGGCCCGTAAACGAGGAAGCGCCACGCCCCGGAAAGGGAACGTGGCGCCTCTCGCCATCCTCTACGATGCCACGCCGGTTTACCCCTGCCCCGCCTTCGCGGCCTTCTCCCGCTCGATGCGGAGGATCACGGCTTCGAAACCGGAAACCTCGTCGGGGTGCTCCTCCGCCTGGAGTCGAGGCGGCGTGGAGATGTGCCGCCCATACTTCAGGAATTCAGCCCGCGCGATCGCCTCCTCCATCGTGATGCTTCGCCCCTGCTCCGCGAGGGCCTCCTCGGCGGCCTGGATGCGCCGCTCCAACGCCTTCACCTTCGGCCCCTCCCGTGGGCGTAGACCCGCCGCGCGATGCTCTGCTCGGCGCTGGTGAGGCGATCGAGTGGGGACTGGCCCTGTACGCTGTCCGCGTGGTCGAACAGCGCGTTGCGGGCGTCGGCGGCGTCGAGGATGGCCTGGGCGTGGGCCAGCTCGGCAGGCGTCATGGCAGACGGGGGGGCCTCCTCCCCCGGAGGATCCGAGGTCGGGTGGTCGAACAGCGGCCCGCCCTCCGATGGATTCGAGGTGGGGTGGTCGAAGATGCGGGCGTCGGTGGGCTTGCCTCTCACGCCGCACCCCCGAGGATCTTCTGCGCCCTGGCGAGGTCATGCGCCGCGTGGACCTGGAGGCGGCGGGCCTCGGACTCGGCGGCGTGGCGCCGGGACTCCTCGGCCTGGACGGCGCGCAGGCGGGCGTTCTCCGCGTCTCGCTGCGCCTTGAAGCGGGCGCCTTCGCGGTATCTGGCGAGAGCCTCCCCGAGCCACACGAGCGCGACGTGCGAAGGGGCGATCGCGCCCGAGAAGCAGGTCTCCGGGGATCCCGCGTTCATCCCGTGCAGGTTCCGCGCGAGCGTGCGCGCCTCCGCCACCATCGCGTTGTGGGCGTCGAGGCGCTCTCGGGCCTGCGTCTCGAGCGTCTCGAGGAAGGCGGCCATCTCGTCCTTATCGGCCATGATGAGGCCGTCCAGCTCGCGGAGCCGGGCCTCCTTCGCCTGGCGATCGGCCTCGCGCTCGGCTTCCTGGGCGGCGGTGAGGTCGGTGCGGAGCTGCGCGAGGGCGGCCTCGGCCTCCTCGGCCTCCACCGTGGCGTTGCGCTCCGCGAGGAGATCCTCGACGGACTGCATCTTGATCGACTTCAGCCGCTTCACCTCCTCGTGGTGGCGGGCGAGCTTCTCCTCGGTCGCGGTGATCTCGGTGCTGATCTGCTTCGTCGTCTTCATCGGGCATCCTTTCGGTACAGCGGGTGGCGGGCCTTCATCCGGCCCGGGGTGGAAGGGTCAGGTCGGCGCGGCGGGCGAGCTTCGCCTCGACGTCGGCAAGGCGCCGCTCCAGCTCCTCCGCGCGGGCGACCTTTAAGCCGGCGCCGAGGAGCGTCTGGGCGGCCTGCAACTGGATGTAGGGCTGCTCGTGTTCGAGGAGGGCCCGCAGCTTCGCCAGCGCATCGCCGGTGGCGAGCTGGAGGGCGCCCACGGTCTCCCGGAGCGACTCGCGGCGGGCTTCTGCCATCGCCGCCTGGAAGGCCGGGAGCTGCTTCCAGCGGGCGATCGACCGGAGCGAGACGCCCGCCGCCGCCGCTGCTTCCCCATCCGTGCGGCAGGTAAGGAGCGCCGCCGCCGCCGCCGTCTGCTTCGGGGAAAGGCTCCCCCAGGCCATAACGCCAAGATGCGTCGGTTTCTGACTCACGAGCGGGTGCTCCTCGGTGGTGGGTTTGGTGGCTTTGGTGGGTTTGTTTTGGCTCCCTCCGGTAAAAATTTCGTTGTGTCTTCCTTCAAGGAGACGAGTTCCAAAAAGGTAGAAGGGGGCTGGAACAAACCCACCAAAGCCACCAAACCCACCATCATCGGCTCCCGCCCTCCCCGGCCTCGGGCCCTCGAACCCGCCACGCTTTCTCTTTCGCGCGGCGGGTCGTGGACACGAGCATCCGCCCGCCCACCACGCGGTCGCGGAAGGCTCCGATGCGCTTCCCCAAAGCCTTGGCAGACGGGAGTGCTTCGGCCCTCGCCCCGGTCAGCTCGGAAAGCAGCGCCCGGAGCCCCGACCGGGCATCTACCGCCCGAGTCAGGATTTCGTTGGTGGTGATCCCTTCCCCCTTCGGGTCCAAGGTCTCGATCTGGTCGAGGAGCCGCCGGAGCAAGTCCGCTTCGGTGTCGCCCTGCTCGGCCAACTGCGTGCGGGTGGAGCCTGGATCGCCGCACGCCGCCCAAACCAGCGCCCCGCGCACCACACGCGACCAGCCCTCGAACGACCCCCACGGCCGGAAGCCTTGGTCGGGCGCCCTGGCGGCGAAGAACCCGCGCAGGATGGTGAGGGCCGCCGCTACTAGCTCCGCCCGGTGGCGACGGACGTGCCGGCGCAGGTCGCGCAGCCCCGCGCGCTCCTCGGGCCGCTCCTCCGGAGATGCCAGCCGGATCCAAGCCACACGACGGATGGTGTCCGCGCCTAACACCACGTTGTTCCCCGTCGCGTACCAGGTCGCCCATAGCGGTAGGTCCGCCGTGGTCTCAGTCGCCCCGAGGATGCGGTCCTTCCATCGTTCGCCCGTAAGGGCCCGGTCAAGGGACGGACATCCCAATGTGTCGGCCACGTTGTCGATCACGATCAGCGGGGCGCCTTCGAGGACCAGCGCGGTGATCCGCTTCGCCATCTCCTCCTCGCGGGCGTTACCCATGAGCGCCATCGGTCGGCCGGTGACGATCAAGCCGATGGTCTCGACGAGGAGCGTCTTCCCGGCCCCGCGCACGTTCGCGTCCATCAGGAACAGGGGCGCGGGTCCGTCGAACGCATGGCGCGCCAGCGGGGTGAGCAGCGCCCCAAGCCATGCGGCCTCGTGCCCTTCGCTCTCGAACGGAAAATCCCGCACCACGTCCCGCAGCGCGTCCACGGCCGCTTTCACCTGCGCGGCAGTGGGCTTGTTGGGAACGGGCTGGAAGCGCGCCGTGGGCCGGTACACTAGCCCCGTTGCTTCGTCGTAACCGGGGGAGTCGAGGATGGTTCCGTCCGGCCGGAGCACCGGCGTCTCCACCACACCCGCGAGGTGACGGATGCCGTCCCAGGTCCCCCGTGCCGCGACGGCCCGCACCACCCAATCCGGCGGATGGGCCGGGGTGGTGGTCGGCACACCGTCCGCGACCTTCACCCGCACGAACCGAGCGCGCCGCGTGAGAGCTTCCCGCAAGCTCGCGTCCGGAAGCCGAACGATGCGTGGGGTGTCCGGAGGGGACTCGATCCCCCGGACCTTGCGCCCGCCGTCGCCGGACTCGATCCGCACGAGCATCCCGCCCCGCTGATACAGATCCGGGTCATTCGCCAGCGCCGCCACGGCCGCGTCGTTGACCACATGCTCGTCGGTGACGATCTCGATCTCCGTCCGACCATCGGCGTCTATGTTTTCGAGGACCCACCCAGCGAGGCGCTCCAACTCCCCCGCGCGTCCGGGCTCCTCTTCGATCGCGGCGAGGTCGGGCTCGGCCCGCACCACGGCGACGAGTTCTTCCGCCGTCGCGGCTCCGGCCTTGCGCTGCGCGACCATCAGGCGCTTGGCTTCGTCGTGGCGCGTTCCCTTGGTGGTGCGGGCCTTTCGCTTCGCCTTCAGCGTGGGGGCCGGCACTTCCGCAAGAACGGCGTCAACATCGAGGGCCGCGCCGGGCTTGTAGTCGAAGAACTCGGTCCCTTCCGTCCCCTCGGGCGCGGACGGGAGGTAATACATCCGAGCCGGGTCTTTGCATGAAGCGTCGCCTACCGTCCCCCCGAACTTCGCCGACATCCGCAACCAGAACCCCGGCCACTCGTCGGCCAGAACGGGGTGAGTGAAACGAATCATTACACGATACCGGCCGCACGGCGGGTCCATCGCCTGCGCCTTGTCGTGCTGCCAAGTCGAAAAGATCGCGTGCTCGTAGGGACCGATCGCCTCGCGGACGGCCGCGAACTCCTCGGCGGTCACGTCGTCGAAGTCGAGCATGCCGAAGTGCAAGCGCACAACACCGGCGTTCCCCCGCTTTGCTCCCGGCCGGTACTCGGCGGGAGAGAACAGACGCCCTTCCTTCCCGCTGTCGTTCCCCCTCGCATCCGTCGTGCCCCTGGGCCGGAAGTCGTGCGGGAGGAGAGCGTCCACCAACTCCTTGAAGCTGTCGAAGGCGAACGTCTGCGGGTTCTTGTCGCGCCTGTGCTCGAAGCCGGTGGCGATCAGCGGCGCGGCGGCGGGCTGGACGACGGTGGCCGCGTTCATCGAAGCACCCCGCCGCGAGCGATGCCACAGGAGGTCTCGGAGGCGAGGACGTGGGTCCAACTTCGCTCCAGCCCCGCGCCTTCGAGGAGGAGCGCCAGGGTTTCGAGAGCGATTCGGTGCAGGCCGCTCGGCATGTCCTTCGTGCCGATCGAAACGGCCGTGAGCAGGATCCCAAGCGCCTCGGGGGTGGGCTGGCGAATTGTCGCAGGCGGTGCTACAGTCTGTCCGTCGTCCATCTAGGTTCGTCTCCTGGCCCGCCCCGGTTCCGTCCCGGGAGCGGGCCGTTTCGTTGTCGGGGTCAGGCGGCCTTCGACGCGAGGGCTTCCTCGCGCTTGCGCGCGGCAAAGGCGTCGAGGTCGGCGGTGGCGATCAGCGTCGCGGTGCCGAGCTTGAACGTCGGGATCTCGCCCTCGCGGATCAGCGCGTAGAGCTTCGACAAGCCGATCCCGAGGTAGGCTGCGCCCTGCTTCGGGCGCTGTGTCACGGGGGTGATCTTCTGCGGGTCCATTCTGCGGTCCTCCTTCCAAGGGGATGCGTGCGAGCGCGGGGGCTTGCACACGACCGAAGCTAGCGGTAACGTGTCCCGCTGTCGGATGGAAAATGCAGGGACCGAAAGGAGCCTCGCCGATGAACCAGACTGGAGCCTTCAACCGGTGGACGAAGTACGAGGTCCGCGACGGCCGACTGTGCGGTGCACCGGGCGCAGACCTGGAGCCGTTCGACGCCTACGCCCAGGGGCGGGAAGTCTTCGGCGGTGTCCGCGTCCCCTACCTGGACCTGATCAACATCGCCGAGCGCAGGGACGTTGAAGCCTTGAAGGCGTGGTGCGCGAGGTGGGGGCTACTTGGGATCGGGATCCACCGGCACCTGTCGGTCGGCTTTCGGAAAATGCTTGTGGAGCACGTCGGCGAGGGTGCCGACTTCAAGGCCCGGTACACGATGATGCTGGACCCGCCCCCCGAGGTGGATCCGGTAAATCCGACCGAGACACTTCGCTTCTGGCGCGCCTACTCGGAGCCCATCGAGGATGTCTTCTTCGTCGCCCTGCAGTTTCGGGATCGCTTGCTCGACATGCAGGCGTTCATCCAAAAGCCGACCCCGGAGAATCTTCTCGGCGCGCGCCGATTCTCGCAGTTCTTCGCACGCGAGGCGTTCACGTCATACGTTCAGCCGCAAGTTGTGAGGAAGGGGCGAGCCACACGCGGGACGATCGAACGTGGGTGGGCGGTGAAGTCCAACCTCGCCTTTCTCGCCGACCTCGCTGTGACTCCGTTAACCACGATCGGCGTCCTCGCCGACCTCGCCGAAGGGGAGCCGAACCCCGTCGCAAGGTGCGGTGCCGAGGGGTGCACGTCCTGGTTCCTCCCCACCCGTTCCTGGTCCGAGTTCTGCTCGACGCGGTGCCAAGAGCGCCAGAAGAAGCGCGAGCAGCGAGCGGCCGCATCGAAAAAGCCCAAGGCACGAAAGACGAAGACCAAGACGAAGTGATCCCTGGACCCTGGAAGGAGTGACCGATGGCAACGCGCAAGGTAAAGGCCCGTGCGGCGAACGGGGAAGGCTGCATCCGCCAGCGCAAGAGCGATGGCAGGTGGCTCTGCTCTCTCACCGTGGGATGGAAGGACGGTAAGCAGGTCCGCAAGGTGATCTACGGGAAGACCCGCGACGAAGTGCACGAGAAACAGGTCGCCCTCCTCCACACGCTGCACACCGGCGGTGTGGTCGCCACCAGCAAAGACTCCGTGGCGGACTTCATGGACAGGTGGATCGAACACCTGGAGGCCGAAGGGCGGGTCCAGCCCCGTACACTCTACGGATACCGTCAGTATGCGAAGCTCTACATCGTCCCCGGCCTTGGGAAGTTGAAGCTCGCGAAGCTCACCTCCAAGGAAGTGCAGGCGTGGGTCAACCGCCGCCAGCCCGCCGGCAGGACGAACGCGGGCCGGACGGCCAAGGCCGGGAAGGTGTCGGCGCTGACGATGGGGCACGCCCTGCGAGTTCTGCGGACCGCGCTCAACCAGGCGGTGGCGTGGGGCGAGATCGATCGGAACTTCGCCCTGTCGCCCCACGTCCGCACGCCCAAGGTGGAGAAGGCCGAACCCGTCTACTACGACGCGACCGAGGCCCGGACCTTCCTCGACGCGGCGGTGGGCGACAGGTACGAAGCCGCCTTCACCTGCATGCTCTCCATGGGCCTGCGCCCGGCCGAAGCCTACGGCCTGACGTGGTGGGATCCGAACCGCCCGGAGCGCGGCGGCGTGGATCTCGAGGCGGGGGTGGTGCACCTGCGGGTGGCGCTGAAGCGAGACCGCGCCACGAAGACCACGGTCCTGGGCCCCCTGAAGACCGAGCTATCCCGCCGCACCCTGCCTCTGACCGCAGATGCGGTGGACGCCCTGCGGCGCCGAAGGGCAGCGCAGAACCAGGAGAAGATGCGGAACCGGAAGGTGTGGCACGAGCCCATCCCCGGACTCGTCTCGACGACGGCCACCGGCGCCCCCCTCGACGAAGCCCACGCCCTCCGGGCGATCCACGCCATCGCCGGCAAGGCCGGGATCAAGCGCGTCCACCCCTACGCCCTGCGGCACACAGCCGCCACGCTGAACCTGTCGGCCGGCGTTCCGCTCCTCGCCACCTCGCGTCTGCTCGGTCACAGCCGGATCAACCTCACCGCCGACACCTACTCGCACGCCACCCCGGACGTGTTCGAGGACGCCAAGGCGAAGATGGACGCCATCCTCGGCCGGAACGCATAACGCGATTACAAAAACGAGTTAGGGGGTGGTGCGGACCCGTGCGCATCCCGGGCACCCCTCCCCCGCGACCCCCGGCCCCCCTTCCCCCGGGGGTGGGGGGTGCCTTCCCCCGTTCAAGGCCACAATCCCTTCCACGAGACCGCGACGACGGCTTGGAGGTGGAGCACCTGGGCGTGCTGCACCTGGAGGTGGAGCACCTGGAGGTGGAGCACCTGGAGGTGGCGCGATCGCCACGAGCTGGAGACGAAACCGGCCCGCATCACAATGGAAGCGGGCCGGCGGATGGCGCCTTTCCGGGGCCGACAGTGACACTCCGCAGTGACACTGGCACCCGAGAAGCGAGCTAAGTACTGGCGGCCCCACCAGGACTCGAACCTGGGGCCTACGGTTTAGGAAACCGCCGCTCTATCCGCCTGAGCTATGGGGCCGCTTTCCCGAGGGAGTAGATCATCGGTCGGGCGGGGGCAAGCGAAAGAGGAGGGACGGGGCCGCGCCACGCCGGGAGGGTCCGCGGGGTGAGATGCGCCAGCCGGTGGGGCGGCGGAGCGCCTCGGCGACTGAGGCCCCTTCGCGCTTCGTCCTCGCGCTTCGTGGAGGGGCCGGGTGGATCGTCGCGGCGGGCAGGCCGGAGCTCACCGCCGAGACGGCTTCGTGCCGACGATCGTTCGGTCGCGTGGGCGCGGCCTCGAGGAGCTCGATCGTCAGGTCGCTCGCGGCGGGTGAGTGCGCGAGCTTGAAGGCTCCGGCGAAGCCGTAGCGGAAGCCGGCCATGAGCGTCTTTCGCCACGACCGGACGTCGACCGGCTTCAGCCCGCTCCGGCTGGGGACCTGAAACTCGTCCCGAACCGAGCCCGGCAGCACGAGCGACAGGAAGCGGTCGTCCTCCTCGAGGAAGACGTTGGGTCGGGGATGGGCCGGGCCGACCGACATCGCGCAGGCGCCGAGGGTGAGCAGGAGCAAAGCCGCCGAACTCCTCGGGTCGGTGGCCGGGAAGCCGGAGGGAGGAAGCACGCGCCGACGGGCTACGCGCCGCGCCTCCGACGCTCCACGTGACGGCGGACGAGCTCAAGGACCTCGTCCATGAGCTCCGGGATCGGCCCCTCCACCCGGACGCCGGGGGCCACCTCCCGGATCGGCAGGGCGCGCACCGGCCCCGGCGGCACGCCCAGCTCCGAGAGCCACGACGCGAGCTGCGCCGCGGAGCTGACGTAGACGACCCGGCCCAGCCCGACCCAGGCGTGGGCCGCTGCGCACATCGGGCAGTGCTCGCCGGAGGTGTAGACGGTCGCCGCCGCCCGCTCCTCGGGCGGCACGTGGGCCGCGGCCCAGCGGGCGAGCTCGAACTCCGGATGCCGGGTGGGATCGCCTCCGCTCGTCCGGTTGCGATCCTCGGCGAGGACCTCTCCGTCGCCACCCACCAGGACGGAGCCGAAGGGCTCGTCGCCGGCGTCGAGCGCTTCCGCCGCCAGCTCGACGCATCGGCGCAGGTGCCTGATCTCGCTCTCTCGCATCCCGGATCCCCCTTCGGCCCGGCGGAAGGTCGCCCCGATCAAAGCAAGTCCGGCGGCGCCGCGCAAGCGCCGCACTCACTACTTGTGATAGGCGCTTCGCCATGGAGCGAGTGCGCGGAATCGCCGCCGAAGCCTCTCGCGAGCGCGTGAGCCCGCGCGCCTCCAGGCGGCGCGAGCTCGCGCGGGCGTGGGGCCCATGCCACGCGCCCTGGGCGGTGGTGGTACGGTCCGCGCCATGGCGCGAAGCAACGCAACGACGGTCGAGGCCTACCTCGCCTCGCTCCCCCCCGATCGCCGCGCGGCCCTCCAGGCGGTGCGGAAGGTGATCCTCGAGAACCTCCCCGAGGGCTTCGAGGAGGAGATGGCGTTCGGGATGATCGGCTACGTCGTCCCGCTGTCCGCGTATCCGAAGACGTACAACGGCCAGCCCCTGATGCTCGCGGCCCTCGGATCGCAGAAGCACCACATGGCGGTCTACCTGATGTCCATCCACGGGGACGCGGAGCTGCGGCGCTGGTTCGAGGCGGCGTATCGAGCCTCGGGGAAGCGCATGGACGTGGGGAAGTCCTGCGTGCGCTTCCGCTCGCTCGAGGACCTGCCGATCGAGCTCATCGGCGAGGCGATCGCCAAGGTCGATCGGAAGAGGTACATCGCGATCTACGAGGCGAGCCGGGCCTGAAGGCGGCCTCGCGCCGGTCGTGAAGCGCCGCCGCTGCGAAGCATCAGCCCAGGTTTTCGGCGCCGGCGGTGGTTCGAAACCGTTTGCCGTTTGTTCGAAGATGAGATCGACGGACCGACCGCGGCCCGGGGCGGCAGACCGAGCCGCCCCATCGGTCCGGACGACGCCATCCAACCCGACGAAAGGACCCTTCGATGAACCACGCCTCGATCCTCGACAACCTGCGCATCACGCGGTTCGGCCTCTTCCTCGCGGTGCTGACGATCTTCTTCGGATACCTCCTCGGAGGCGCCTTCGGCGGGATGGAGGACGCCATCAAGGGAAGCCTGCAGGCGAGCGCCATGGCCGTCCGCGACACGGTCTACCAGGGCGACGACGCCCAGGTGCAGGCGGTGGTCGGCAGGGGGTGGACGTACTTCAAGCGGGCGCACATGCACGGAGGCGGGATCGGGACCGCCTCGCTGGGGCTGCTCCTCCTGCTCGGGGTGCTCCGCCGCCCCTCGGCCAAGGCACGGGCACTCATCGGTTGGGCGCTCGGCCTGGGCAGCATCGGCTACTCGTCGTTCTGGCTGCTCGCGGGCCGGCTCGCGCCGGGGTTGGGCGGGACCTCGCAGGCGAAGGAGGCGCTGCGCTTCCTCGCCTTTCCGTCGGCCGGGCTCCTCCTGCTGGGCGTGCTCTCGATGCTGGTGCTGACGGCGATCGAGCTCTTCGCGAGGCCCAGGCCCGCCGGCGAGAGCGCGCCGGCCGCGCCCTCGGTCGCCCCGCGCTGACGAGGGGAGGCGCCGGCCACGGCCGCGGCGGCGGCCGGTGCGACCGCTCTATCGGATCTGCACGAGCTGGTAGGCCCAGCCGGGCACGGTGAACCGCTCGGTGGCCTTCCCGTCCTTGCCCAGCTCGTAGGCGGTGGTGGTGGCGTAGTCCCCGCTGGGGAGCAGGAGGAAGGTCCGGTCGCCGAAGCGGAACGCGTAGTACCCGCCCGCCATCCAGTCGAGCCCCTCCACCGGCGCGCCCGTGCCCGAGGTGAGGTTCACCTGCCAGCGGCGCCAGTTGCTCGCTTGGGAGATGGCGGAGGGCTCGGTGTTCTCGTCGATGTCGACGCGCTCCTCGGCGCCAGCCTGGCGAGGGGGGTGCGGCTTCCCGCCGGCGACTGGAGCTGCCCCTGGCCCGACGACGCACGGGCCCTCCACGATCGGGAGCGGGAGGTGCGGGTCCGCGCGGTGGTGCGGGAGGACGGGAGCGTCGCCTCGGTGGAGCTCCTCTCCGACCCCGACCCCGGCCACGGCTTCGGCGAGGCCGCGCTCCGCTGCGCGCGGACGGCGCGCTTTGCGCCGGCCCTCGACGCGGCCGGGCGTCCGGTGGAGGCGCGCTCGCCTCCGATCCGCGTCCGCTTCGTGCGCTGATGGCTGATCGGGGCGGAGGGTGCGGCCGATCCGCGGCCGCTTCTGGCGCCGGCGAACGTTCGGGGCGGGGGGAGCTACCGATCCGCGTCCGCTTCGGTGCCGGCGCCCGCGGCGATCGCCCGGACCACCTCGAGGGCGCGGTCCACGTGCGAGCGGGCGCGGAGCTGGGCGGCGTGGGCGAGCCGGATCACCCCGGCGCGATCGACGACGAAGGTGACGCGGCCCGCGAGGAGGCCCAGGAACGGCTTCACGCCGAAGGCGCGCCGGGCCTCGCCGGACTCGTCGCTGAGGAGGGGGAAGGGGAGCTCGTTCTTCGCGGCGAAGCGGGCGTGGGACGCGGGCGGATCGGCGCTGATCCCGATGACGACCGCGCCCGCCGCGAGGAACTCGTCGTGTCGCTCGCGGAAGCCGCAGGCCTGGGTCGTGCAGACCGGCGTGTCGTCCTTCGGGTAGAAGTAGACGACGAGGATGCGGTCGCCGGCCAGCTCGAGGAGCCGGACCGGGCGCCCGTCGGGGCCGGTCAGGGTCACGTCCGGGGCTCGATCGCCTTCGCGCAGCATGTCTGCCTCCAGGAAGTAGGAGGATAGCCCAAACGCTCCTCGGCGGACGGGTCGGCCCGATCCCGCCCGTCGCCGCGCGCCTCCCTCGCCTCAGTTCGCCGCCGCGATCGGCCCGCCGAGATCCCGGGAGAGGGCCCGGGCGACCGCGCCCGGCCTGCCTCGATCGACCCGCAGGTAGGGGGTGCCGGACGCCCTGCACGCCCGGGCCAGGCGGGCGTCGTACTTGTGGCCCATGAAGCCGGTGGCGGCGAAGACGAAGTCGTAGGCCCTGGCGCCGATCGCCTTCACCGCGGCGTCCACCCGCCGCGGGGTCGCCTCGGCCCACTCCAGCCTCTCGAGCTCGAGCATCGCCTGCAGCCGCTCCTGCAGCGCGCCGTCGGTGCGGTTGCCGACGAAGAGGGCGCGCTTTCCCTGGGTGAGCGCGCGCAGGTCGTCGGGGAGGACCTCCGGCTCCTCCGCCTCGACCTCCGGATCCTCGGGCGGGGCCACGGCGTTGGAGGGGGGCGCCGGCTCTTCGTCCCGCGTGGAGATCGCCACCTTGAGCTTCTGGAGCCTGCGCCGGATCCGCCGATCGCTCTCGCCGAGCCGCGCCTCGTCGATCGCCAGGATGCGATCGTGCAGCCCCGCGCACGCCTGGAGGATCGTGTTCTGGTGGGAGCCGGTGAGGGGCAGCGCCCGATCCAGCCAAGCGACGAGCGCGCCGTCGTCGGCGGTGGCGGGGGGCACGCTCTCGATCACCCGCTCGAGAGTGAGCGCCTCCCTGGCCCGCTGCTGGTTGGCCCCGATGAGCGTCGCCCAGCTCCTGGGAGGCCGGTACGCCGGATCGAGGTACTCGGCGGCGGTGGAGAACCCGCTCACCCTCTGTGTCCAGAACCGGAGGCGACCGGCGGCGTCGCCCCACCGGGGATCCTTCGAGCAGGGGACCCGGAGCCAGCGCAGGTGCCGGGCCCATCGCTCGAGATCCGCCGCCGGCGGGGTCGTCCCACCCTTGGGCTGTGTGCCCTCCAGGGGGCCGCCCGCGTCCTCGAGCTCCGCCACGAGGGAGGCGAGCATCGACTCGGGATCGGGGGGAGGCGGGAAGGCCTGCGCGCGGTCGGCCCAGCCCTCGGCGTCGCAGCCCGCCGCCGCCTCCTCCTCGTCCACCTTGCGCAGCGCCTCGCTCGCGAGGCGGGCGACGTCGCTCCAGGTCTCGGGCACCTCGTCGGTGAGGCCGCGCAGATCGCGGGTGCGGGTGCTGGCGGGCGTGGTGTGGATCTGGAAGGCGGAGACGGTCCCGGGCCACCACGACTCCGTGAGGGACCGCAGCCGCTTGACGATCGCGAGGACGCTCGGGGTGACGCCGACGCCCCGGGGATCGGATTGCCACGACCGCGCCTCGGCGAGCCAGGAGAGGAGCAGGAGGCGCTGCCTCCTGGGCGAGAGCACCGCGGCCTCACCCCGGCTCGCCTCGATCCGTGCCGCCAGCGCCTCGAGTGCCTCGCCGGCGGCGCGCCGCTCCTCCTCGGTGGGGGCGGCGACGAGCGGCAGCCGCGGACGATCCGCCTCCGGCGCAGGATCGTCCGATGGGCGCGGCGGGGCGTCTCCCATCTCCGCGGCAGGTCCTGCCCTCGCCGACGCGGCGACCTCGGCAGCGTTCGCCGCGTCCTCGACCGCTTCTTCCCGACCCTCCGATCCGGCGGGGCCGGTCTCCGTCGAACCCCCTTCATTCGCTTCGGCGGCCGCCCCTTCGCGAGCCGCATCGAGTCCCGACTCCGCCGCGATCGCGAGGGCGCGCCTCGCCGGCGGCGACGGAAAGCAGCGCGCCAACGCGGCCTCGAACGCCTCGGAGGACGTCGGCCCCGATCCCAGCCAGGACTCTCCGTCGCCCGAGATCAGACAATCGGCCCATTCGTGCCGTCGTTCCAGGATTCGATAGCCGGCGTTCTTCAGAAATTCTCGAACGAGTGTTTCCATGTTCGGCGGAGCCTCCTCTGCAGATGCCCCCCGGTTCACCACAAGCTAGACAGCGACGACGCGCAGGGAAGTGGTCGGATTCGATGGTGGTGGCCTAACCTCCGATCGATGGAAGCGATTCCGGAAGGGCTGTCGGCCTTCTCGCCGCCGCCCGCATTGCGCCGCGTCCTCGCGGGGTTGCGCGGCGCCGGCTACGAGGCGTTCCTCGTCGGCGGGGCGGTCCGCGACCTCGCCTGCGGCGCCCCATCCGGGGCGCTGGAGTTCGACCTGGCGACGGACGCCCATCCGGATCGAGTCGCCGCGCTCTTCGGTCGCGTCGTCGACACCGGCATCTCGCACGGCACGGTGACGGTCGTCGAGGACGGGCAGGCCTTCGAGGTCACCACCTACCGGGGTCGCCGGCCGGAGCGAGGGGCGCCGCTGCCCCGCGACGTCGGCACCATGGAGGAAGACCTCTCCAAGCGCGACTTCACCATCAACGCCATGGCGTACGATCCGATGGATCGCCGCCTCCTGGATCTCCACGGCGGGCGGCGCGATCTCGCCGCTGGCGTCGTCCGCGCGGTGGGCGATCCGGACGAGCGCTTCGCCGAGGATCCCTTGCGCACCATGCGGGCCTGCCGGTTCGCGGCGCGCTTCGGGTTTCGGGTCGACCGCGCCACCCGGCGCGCGATCCCGCGGCACCTGGAGGCCTTTCGGGACGTGGCGGTGGAGCGGATCCAGGGCGAGCTCTCCAAGATCCTGGTGAGCGCGCATCCCCGCTACGGGATCGAGCTGCTGCGGGGCACGGGCCTCCTCCGCGTGATCCTCCCCGAGCTCCTCGAGGGCCTGGGCATGCGGCAGAACCGCTGGCACCGCTACGACGTCTACCACCACGTCCTCCACGCGGTGCAGGCGGCGCGGCCCGACCTGGTGGTGCGCCTCGCCACCCTGCTGCACGACGTCTCCAAGCCGGCGACCGCCGCCCCCTCGGACAAGGCGCCCGGTGAGTTCACCTTCTACAGCCACGAGGTGGACGGCGCCCGGCGCGCCAGGGAGATCGGCGAGCGGCTCCGATTTCCGGCCAAGGTGATCGACGAGGTGGCCCTCCTGGTGCGGGAGCATCAGTTCGTCTACACCGACGAGTGGAGCGACGCCGCCGTGCGGCGGATGCTCGCGCGGGTGGGGGAGGAGCGCTTCGACGCGCTCCTCGCGGTCCGGGAGGCCGACATCCGGGGCAGGGGGATCGCGGTGGAGGAGGGCCTGGAGAACCTCGCCGCCCTGGAGCGCCGCGTGGCCGCGCTGCGATCCGAGAGGCCGGCGCTCCGGATCCGCGACCTCGCCCTCGACGGCAGGGACGTGATGCGAATCCTCGGCCTGGGCCCGTCGCCGCTGGTGGGCGAGGCGCTGCAGCACCTCCTGGGCGAGGTGCTGGAGTCCCCCGAGGCGAACACCCCGGAGAGCCTCGAGGCGCGGCTTCGCGCATGGTGGAGGGACCGCTCGTCCGCCGAAGACGAAGATCCGAGAAATCAAGACCGATGAGGCCGCTTTCCGCGCGGGCCCCGCCCTGGGTAGGATTGCACGGCTCCGGGCAGCTTCGGCGCCCGCCTGCCCCCGAGGTCGTCCATGTCGCACGTTCGCCATGCCGCGCTTGGCCTGTCCTGCCTCCTCGCCGTCGGCGCCGCAGCGTCGGCCGGCGCCACCACCGAGTACAAGGCGACGCTGGTGCCGATCCAGTACGAGTCGCTTCCGATCGCCGGCGGAGAGCCGCTGGTCACCGTGAGCGGCGCCGACGAGTACATCGTCAACCAGTCGTACGAGATCACGCTCCCGTTCCCGGTGCGCTTCTTCGGCGTCGAACACACGATCATCAACATGGCGTCGGTGGGCTACGTCACCTTCGGGCCCGGAGGAGACGTCTCCGGCGCGAACAACTACGCCGGCGCGCTCGCGGGCCACGATCTCCCCGATCCGATGGCACCCAACGACCTCATCGCCGTGTGGTGGATCGAGTCCACCTGCTACGACACCTCCTCCCCGGCGAACCTCCCGCTCTACAGCCAGGTGATCGGCACGGCGCCGAACCGGCAGTTCATCCTCCAGTGGCACTGCCGCCGCTACACGATGTTCCAGTCGGTCTCGCAGTTCCAGCTCGTGTTCACCGAGGGGTCGGAGCGGATCGAGGCCCGCTACGGCATCTTCACCACCGGCTCCGACACGCGCGAGATCGAGGCGACGATGGGCGTGGAAAACGCCACCGGCACGGCCGGGCTCCATGGACCGGGCCTGACCGGCGTCCCCTGCGGCACGGTCTGCGATCGCGCCGACTTCCCCCTGGGCCACGCGGTGATCTACGAGCCGAACCAGAAGTTCGGGGTCACGGCCCTCGACTCCGATCCGGTCGCCTACCTGGGCAGGATCTTCCACGTGAGGGCCGAGATCGAGAACGGCCTGCCGACCGACGCCCTGGGCTTCGACGTCGAGTTCTGGCTGAGCCCCACGCCCGGCATCGACTCGAGCTCCACCCTCCTCGGCAGGACCGAGGATCCGGTCGACGCCCTGAGCCAGACGACGATCTCGGTGGAGCTCGACGCCATGGTGCCCGGCGACCTCCCCCCGGGCACCTACCACCTGGTGGCGCGGGCGGATCCCGACGAGGTCCTCGCCCTCGACGATCGCGCCGGGACGACGCGAAGCCACGGCCCCCTCGTGGTGAGCACGCCCATGGCCGACGTGGCCGTCTCCTCGATCGCGACCCCGCCGTGGATCCAGGTGGGGACGCCGACCGAGCTGGGCTGGGAGGCGCGGAACCTCGGCGTCGCGGACGCGGGCGCCATGACCTACGAGGTCGTCCTCTCGTCGACGGGCACCCTCGGCGACGACGCCGTCCCGCTGGCCAGCGGCGTCCTGCCCCCGATCCTCGAGGGCGCCGCCGTGGCCATGACCGACGAGATCGTCATCCCGGAGGCGTTCGAGCCGGGCAGGTGGTGGATTGGCGTGGTGATCGATCCCGGCGGCGAGGACGACGCGTCGCCCTCGAACAACGTCCGGGTCGCTCCGCTGCAGGTGCGCCATCCGCTGGCGCTCGAGGGGATCGAGCTCCCCGCGGCGACGGTGGGGTTCGCCTACTCCGCGCAGCTCGTGGCCACCGGGGGTGACGGCAACCACGCCTTCCGGCTCGGCGAGGGGGGCGAGCTGCCTCCCGGCCTCGGGCTGTCGGAGGACGGCCTCTTGTCGGGGACGCCGACGGCGCTCTTCTCCGGCTCCTTCCCCGTGGAGGTCGAGTCGGCGGGCCTCACGGCCTCGGCGGACTTCTCCTTGATCGTCGAGGCGCCCCCGCTCGAGCTCGAGGCGAACGGCCCGAGCTCGGGGCAGGTGGGCGTCCCCTTCGCCCTCGAGTTGCGGGGCAAGGGTGGCGTCCCGCCCTACGAGTTCGCGCTCTCCTCGGGCACGCTCCCGGACGGCCTCGAGCTCGTCGTGGACGAGATCACCGGCACGCCCGCCGAGGACGGGATCTTCCGCGTCACCGTCACGGTCACCGACTCGGTGGGCGTGAGCGCGAGCGGCGACCTCACCCTCACCATCGAGAAGGCGCCGTCGCTCTTCTGCGTGAACTCGACCCTCGATCCGATGGTCCTCCTCGCCTCGGCCAGCGCCCAGGTGGCCGCCTCGGGGGGGACGCGCCCGTACACCTGGACGACGCTCACGGCGAGGCGACTGCCGAGCGACCTCGAGCCCCAGGGGGCCGAGATGCCGGAGGGCGCGCCGCCGCCCGGGCTCACCCTCGACGCCCTCTCCGGCGTCGTGAAGGGGAGCCCCGAGGTGGTCGGCACCTACGAGTGGATGCTCCACACCGAGGACGCGACGGGCCTGGAGGTCGACTGCAAGGTCACCTTCGACGTGGTGCCGGATCGGGAGCTCGTCCTCCCCTCCGATCTCCCCCGGGCGACCCTCGGCGAGGCCTATTCGGTCACGCTCGTCGCCGAGGGCGGGGGGAGCGTCGTCACCTGGAAGCCCGCCGGGGTCGCCGGCCTCGTCCTCGATTCGGCGGGCGTGCTGAGCGGAACGCCGCAGGTGGAGATCCCCGACGGCGAGAGCCAGGTCTCCGTGTCCTTGCCCTTGGAGGCGTGGGACGAGCACCACCGCGTCGGCGGCGAGACCGCCACCCTGGTGGTCGCCAGGAAGCCGGCCCCGGGATCCGGCGGCGCCAAGAAGAAGGGCGGCGGTTGCCAGGCCGCGGGCGGAGACGCCAGCCTGGCGCTCCTCGGCCTCGGGCTGGCCGTCCTCGGCCGGGGGATCCTGCGCCGGATCTAGTGGCGGGGGGCGCCCGTCGCCTCGCCCCGCATCCGCGGGCACGTGCGGCACCCCCGGCGTGTTACAACGCCGCCGATGCGCGTCGTGGTCGCCATGTCGGGAGGCGTCGACTCCTCCGCCGCCGCCGCGCTCCTGCACGAGCAGGGGCACGAGGTGATCGGCGTGTCGCTGCGGCTGGCGCGCACCGGCAGGCCCAGCGCGCCGGGGCGGTGCTGCTCGCCCGACGACCTCGAGGACGCCCGCGCGGTGGCGAACGCCCTCGGGATCCCCTTCTACGTCTTCGAGGCGACCGACCTCTTCGAGGAGAAGGTCGTCCGCCCCTTCGTCGACTCCTACCTGGACGGCGAGACCCCGCTCCCCTGCGCCGCGTGCAACCGGGAGGTGAAGTTCGGGCACCTGCTCGCCCGCGCCCGCGCCCTCGGGGCGAAGCTCGCCACCGGCCACTACGCGCGCATCGAAGGCGACGGTCCCTACCGGCTCCTGCGCGGCGTCGACGCGACCCGGGATCAGGGCTACTTCCTCTACGAGCTGAAGCAGGCGGAGCTCGCCGAGCTGGTGTTCCCGGTGGGCGGCCTCACCAAGGCGGAGACCCGCGCCATCGCGCGGCGGGCCGGCCTCTCCACCGCCGACAAGGCGGAGTCCCAGGATCTCTGCTTCATCCCCGATGGCCACACCGCGGCCTTCGTCGCCCGCGTGGCGGCGAAGGCGGGGCGGCCCCCGGCCCCCGGCCGGATCGTCGATCGCGAGGGCCGGACGCTCGGGACCCACGCCGGTTTGCACGCCTACACCGTCGGCCAGCGCAAGGGCCTGCCCCAGGCGCCGGCGGCGGCGGGGGGCATGCGGCTTCCGCTCTACGTGGAGGCGCTTCGCCCCGAGCATAACGAGGTGGTGGTGGGCCCTGCGGCCGACCTGTCGCGCTCCACCTTCGCGGCGGCGCGCGCGTCGTGGGTGGCCGGACATCCGCCGCCGGAGGACGAGATCCTCACCGTCCGCATCCGGCACCGGCACGAGGGCACCCGTTGCACCGTGCGCGCCGTCGGCGACCGATTCGAGGTCCACACCCTCGAGCCGGTCCGCGCCCCGGCCCCCGGCCAGGCGGCGGTCGTCTACCGGGGCGACGAGATCCTCGGCGGCGGCATCATCCGCCGGAGCTGAGCCGCGAGGCCGATCCCTCGCGGGGCGCGCTAGTAGTAGGGGGGCAGGTAGCCCCAGCAGCGGTGGTCGCCGGCGGCGTCGATCGCGCACGCGTACTCGCCCCTCATGCTCAGCTCCACGAAGCTTCCGGTGGGCGCGTCCTCCATGCCGATCCCCCAGCAGGCGATCGTCCCGTCCGACCGCATCGCGCAGCTCGCCTGCGAGGGGGAGGGTGGACGCCGTCGCGCAGCAGGGGCCGAGGTCGGTCCAGGGCCCCTCCGCGTCCCCGCTCGATCGCTGCCAGGACGCAGTGAGCCCGGTGGTCGTCGCCCGCCGCCGCCCCATCACCGGAGCCGAGGGCTCGCCGGGATCTGCGCCGGTGACGGCTCGCATCCGGTACGGGAGGAGGTCGGGCTGTCCCACGGTGAACCGGCCGGAGGAGGAGGGGAGGGTCACCTCCGCGCTCCGGAGCGAGTAGCGCGGCTCCTCGAACCCGGCGGGCACGATTCGGCCCAGCGGCGCGTCGGTGTCGAGGACGGTGGGGCCCGGACCCGCGGGATGCCAGGTGGCGCCGTCGTCCCGCGAGAACTCGTACCCGACGATCGGCGAGTCGGCGCGTCGCCCCCGGCGACGCGGATCGCGCCTCCCCGTAGAGCGCGACGACCTCGAAGAGGCTGGCCGGCCGCGCCGCCGGCTCCATCCAGTAGAGGCGGACGCCGTCCGTCTCGTTGGTCGATGCGGTGACGTTGGTCGGCGGGCCGGCGGGGAAGGTCTCGTCGTCCAGGTGGGAGGTGGTCCCCGCCGGCACGGTGGCGATCGCGATGCCGTCGCGGACGATCTCGTATCCCTCGACGGGCTGGAGCGCGCCGCTCCCCGTCAAGGTCGGGGTCGCCATCGGCTCGTCGCTCCAGTCCCAGTTGGGGACGAACTCCATCCTGTATCGGTGCGAGCCGAAGGCGAAGGGGGCCGGCTCCGTCCATTCGAGCAGGACGCCATCCTCGCGATCCGTCGAGGCGACCAGCGCGGGGGCCGAGGCCGGCACCACCTGCATGCGATCCTCCCACTCCGATGCGGTCGGGTCCGAGAGCTCGGCGACGGCCTCGTCGTCGCGGAAGATCCAGAAGGCCGAGACGACGTAGGAGTGGAGGGCCCCGGGGGTGGCCCCCGGCGGGTTCCAGCGGACGACGATCCCGCTCGATGACGAAGGAGAGGGGCGCCGCGCCCGCGGGGAGGGTCCACGTCAGCCGCACGGCGGCAGGGTCGTCGCTGCTCGCCTGGAGCGACCCCGCCTCCAGGTTCGCCTCTTCCTCGGGTGCCGCATCGCATCCCGCGGTCGCCATCGCGAGGCCGAAGGCCAAGGTCATTCCAACCTCGGCGACCGTTCGTACTCCAATGATTCGCGCCTCGTATACCGCGCGTCGCACGGAGCGAGCAACCGGGGGTGCGCCCGCCCGCCGGGCGAAGAGGAGGATCCCGGCCTCGCCGCGCGCCATCTTTGGGGCGGCGCATGGTCGACGGCCGTATGGAAGTCCTGCGCCGAGAGAGGAGCGGCTTGACCCACCCCGCGACGGGTGGATATTTGGACCCACTTTCGCGGCCCCGCGAGGGACCGCTCGGAGACCAGGCATGTCGAACAAGCGCGAAGTTGTGATCGTCGGTGCGGCCCGCACGCCCATCGGCGTCTTCCTGGGCTCGCTCTCCTCCGTCCCCGCGCCGCGGCTGGGCGCTGTGGCGATCGGCGCGGCGCTCGAGCGGGCGGGCGTGGAGAAGACGGCCGTCGACCTGGTGGTCATGGGCAACGTGCTCCAGGCCGGCGTCGGCCAGGCGCCCGCCCGGCAGGCGATGATCTTCGCGGGGATCGCCGAGGGGACCCCGGCGGTGACCCTGAACAAGGTGTGCGGCTCGGGCCTGGAGGCGGTCGTCTACGGCGCCCGCGCCATCGCCGTGGGGGAGGCCGACGTGGTGGTGGCCGGCGGCATGGAGTCGATGTCGAACGCGCCCTACCTCTCCTACACCGAGCGCAAGGGCGCCCGCATGGGCCACGTCCAGCTCGTCGACGCCATGATCAAGGACGGCCTCTGGGACGTCTACAACGACTTCCACATGGGCTCCGCCGCCGAGCTCTGCGCCAAGAGCCAGAACATCCCGCGCGGCGCCCAGGACGAGTTCGCCATCGAGTCCACCCGCCGGGCGGTCGAGGCGCAGAAGGCCGGCCAGTTCGCCGCCGAGATCGTGCCCGTCGAGGTGAAGGGCAGGAAGGGCGAGGTCACCCTGGTCTCCGAGGACGAGGGCCCGAAGAACGCCCGGCCCGAGAAGATCCCGACCCTGAAGCCGGTGTTCCAGAAGGACGGCACCGTCACCGCCGCCAACGCCTCGTCGATCAACGACGGCGCCGCGGCGGTGGTGCTGATGTCGCGGGAGCGCGCCGAGAAGGAGGGCCGGGAGATCCTCGGCCGGATCGTCTCGGTGGGGCACGCCGCCCGCAAGCCCGAGGAGTTCACCATCGCGCCGGCGGACTCCATCCGCCGCGCCCTCGAGCGCGCCGGCCTGAAGGCGAGCGACATCGACCTCTTCGAGATCAACGAGGCGTTCGCGGTGGTGGCCATCGCCAACAACACGCTCCTCGGCCTCGACCCCTCGAAGGTGAACGTGCGCGGCGGCGCGGTCGCCCTCGGCCACCCCATCGGCGCGTCGGGCACCCGCATCCTCGTCACCCTGCTGTACGCCATGAAGGACATGAACAAGAAGCGCGGCCTCGCCAGCCTCTGCATCGGCGGCGGCGAGGGCATCGCCATGGTGGTGGAGCGGTAGCGCTTCTCTTCGGCGCCCTCGCTCGGGGGCGCCGTCGCATCCGATTCGAGGAGGCCAGGCTTGAACAAGATCTACGAGAGCGCAGACGCCGCCGTCGCCGACATGAAGGACGGCATCACCCTCATGGCGGGAGGCTTCGGCCTCTGCGGCAACCCGGAGAACCTCATCCAGGCGATCCACCGCAAGGGGGTGAAGGAGATCTCCCTCATCTCCAACAACTGCGGCACCACGGACCTGGGCCTGGGGATCCTCCTCCAGGCCAAGCAGATCCGGAAGATGACCGCGTCCTACGTCGGCGAGAACAAGGAGTTCGAGCGGCAGTTCCTCTCCGGCGAGCTCGAGGTCGAGCTGAACCCGCAGGGCACCCTCGCCGAGCGCATCCGGGCGGGCGGCGCGGGGATCGGCGGCTTCTACACGCCGACCGGCGTGGGCACCAAGATCGCCGAGGGGAAGGAGACGCGGGTCATCGACGGCCGCGAGTACCTCCTCGAGAAGCCGCTGAGGGCGGACTACGCCATCGTGCGGGCCTGGAAGGCGGACAAGTGGGGCAACCTGGTGTTCCGCAAGACCGCCCGCAACTTCAACCCGATGATGTGCAAGGCGGCGACCGTCACCATCGTCGAGGCCGAGCACATCGTGGAGGTCGGGGAGATCGCGCCCGACGAGATCCACGTCCCCTCGATCTACGTGCACCGTCTGGTGCAGGGCCGCGACTACCAGAAGTGGATCGAGCGCCGCACCATCCGAGCCCGCGCCTGATCTCTCCATCCCTTCGACCCAGAGGTGCAAGATGGCCCTTACCCGCGAGCAGATCGCCCAGCGCGTCGCCCAGGAGCTGCAGGACGGCTTCTACGTGAACCTCGGCATCGGCATGCCGACGCTGGTCGCCAACTACGTCCCCGCCGGCATCGAGGTGATCCTCCAGTCCGAGAACGGCATGCTGGGGATCGGCCCCTATCCCTACGCCGGCGAGGAGGATCCCGACCTCATCAACGCCGGCAAGGAGACGGTCACGGAGATCCGCGGGACCGCCTACTTCGACTCGGCCGAGTCGTTCGCGATGATCCGCGGCGGCCACATCGACCTCGCCATCCTGGGCGCGATGGAGGTGTCCGAGAACGGCGACCTCGCGAACTGGATGATCCCCGGAAAGATGATCAAGGGCATGGGCGGGGCGATGGATCTGGTCTCCGGCGCCAAGCGCGTGATCGTCACCATGGAGCACGTTTCGAAGGACGGGCGGTCCAAGGTGCTGAAGGAGTGCGCCCTGCCGCTCACCGGGAAGCGCTGCATCCACACCATCGTCACCGACCACGCGCTCTTCGACGTGACCCCGGACGGCCTCCTGCTCAAGGAGCTGGCGCCGGGCGTCACCGTGGACGACGTGCGCAAGATCACGGAGGCGAAGATGGTCGTCGCCCCCGAGATCAAGCCCATGGTCCGGTAGCGCCTCGCCGCCGCGCGCATGAAGCGCGGGCCGGGGGCGTTCTTCGGGACCATGGAGACGATCCGCATCGAGACGATCGCCCACGGCGGCGACGGGGTGGGAGCCGCCGCGGACGGGAAGCGGATCTTCGTTCCGCTCACCGCCCCCGGCGATCGGGTCGAGGTGCGGGTCGTCGACGATCGGGGCCGGCACGCCCGCGCCGAGGTCGTGCGGCTGGTCAAGCCGGGGCCGGAGCGGGTGGAGCCCGGCTGCCCGCACGTGGGCGCCTGCGGGGGCTGCCAGCTCCAGCACCTGTCGGCGAAGGCGCAGCTCGAGGCGAAGGAAGCGTCGTTCTACGAGGCCCTCGCGCGCGTCGGCGATCTGCCTCGGGCCTCGATCGATGCGGCCCGCCCCATCGTTCCTTCCCCTGCGCCGCTCCGGTACCGAATCCGCTGCAAGCTCGAGGTGCGGGGCAGGACGGCCGGGTACCTGCGGCGCAGGTCCGGCCAGATCGTCGCGGTGGAGGGGTGCTCCCTCCTGGAGCCGCCGCTCGAGGCGCTGGCCCTGCGGGTGATCGCGGCGCTGCGGGAGCGGCCGATCGCCCACCTCGCGTCGGTGGACCTCTGCGTGGGAGGCGACGGCGCGGGGGCCGCGTACCTGGAGCCCGCCGCCGGGGCACCTCCGGGCTGGGAGGCGAGGGCGGGCGACCTGCTCCGGATCGAAGGGATGCGGGGGGTGATCGCGGCTCCGGGCGCCGCGCGAGGGAAGGGCCGGGCGGCCCCGCCGGGCCAGCGGCCGGCGCCGCGGATCTTCGGCGATCCGGTGGTGGCTCGCGACGCGCCCGGGGCGCCGGGGATGCGGCTGCTTTCGAGACCCGACGTCTTCGCCCAGGCGAACGCCGCGGCCAACGAGGCGCTGGTGGCGGAGGCGGTGGAAGCCCTGGACATCGCCCCGGGAGACGAGGTGCTCGAGCTCTTCTGCGGCTCCGGCAACTTCACCTTCGCGATCGCGGCCCGGGGCGCCAGGGTCACGGCGGTCGAGGCCGAGGGCGCGGCGCTCTCCCTCGCCCGCCTGGCGCTCGAGGAGGATCGCCGTCGGCGCGGCCGTGGAGAACGAGGGGAGCCGGCGGGGCGGAAGGCGGGATCCGCTCGCGGCCTCGGAGCGGAGGCGCCGCAGCGGCCGGACGGGGGCGACCAGCGCCGAGCTCCCGAGTCGATGCCGTCCGCGGGATCGATCCGCTTCGTCGGCGGCGACGCTTCCCTGGTGGCAGCAGGCTTCGCCGCCGAGGGGCGGCGCTTCGATCGGGTCCTGCTCGACCCGCCCCGCGCCGGCGCGAAGGGGCTCGCTCCGATCCTCGCCCGGCTCTCGCCGGCGCGGATCGTCTACGTGAGCTGCGATCCGCCGACCCTGGCGCGGGACGCGAAGGCCTTGCTCGCGTCGGGCTACCGGCCGATCCTCGCCCGCCCGGTGGACATGTTCCCGCAGACCTTCCACGTGGAGGGTCTCCTGGCCTTCGAGCGGACGGGTTGATGGAAACGCGCATCGTCGAGCTCGCCGAGCTCCTTCGGCAGAACGGGATCCGGGTCTCGCCCGCCGAGGTGGGGGACGCCGCCGAGGCCCTGGCGATCGCCGGCCTCGACGATCGGGAGACCGTCCGCGGCGCCCTCAAGGCGACGATGCTCAAGCGCGCCGCCGACCACGACACCTTCGATCAGCTCTTCGACCTCTACTTCTCCGGCATGCAGGGGGTGCTCGAGGGGCTAGAGACCAGCATCCTCCGCCGCATCGAGGAGGAGGGCGTCCTCGAGGGCGACGAGCTGGAGATGCTGCTCTACACCCTTCGCGATCTCGCCCAGCGCATGTCGCCCATGGCCCAGGCGCTCCTGCACGGCGACGCCGCCGAGGTGGCCCGGCTGCTGCGGGGATCCGCGCTCCAGCTCGACTTCCAGGGGATGACCAACCCGCTGCAGGCGGGCTTCTACGCCCGCCGGCTCTCTTCGGGTGCGGGCGTGGGCCAGGCCCGCACCGAGCTCGAGGAGCTGGCGGAGAAGCTGAAGGGTCGCGGGATCGATCCCGCCGCGGTGGAGCTCGTGGGCAAGAGGCTCTCGGACCGGCTGCGCGAGGTGGAGGCGGCGGCGCGGCGCTACGTCGAGCAGGAGGCGAGGGCGCGCGGCGCGCGGCGCAGGCAGGGGGGAGACTCCCTCGGGCGCCGGCCCTTCGCGGAGCTCTCGCGCGAGGAGCTGGAGCAGACCCGGGCGGCGGTGCGGCGCCTCGCCGAGAAGCTGAAGAGCCGGCTGGTGCGGCGGCAGCGGGAGCGCAGGCGGGGTGCGCTCAACCCGCAGCGGACCCTGCGCAAGAACATGGCCTTCGGCGGGGTGCCCGCGCGCCTGGTGTTCCGCCGCCGCAAGCCCCAGCGCCCCGACGTGGTGGTGCTCTGCGACGTCTCCGACTCGGTCCGGGACGTTTCGCGGATGATGTTGCTCTTCGTCTACACCCTCCAGTCCCTGTTCTCGCGGGTGCGCACCTTCGCCTTCGTCTCCGACGTGGGCGAGATCACCTCGTACTTCCGGGACGTGGACGCGTCGCAGGCCGTGGATCTGGCCGTGGCCGGGAAGGCGATCAACGTCTACGCCAACTCCAACTACGGCCGGGCCTTCGCGCTCTTCGTCGGCGCGCACCTCGGCTCGATCACCGGGCGGACCACGGTCCTCGTCATCGGCGACGGGCGCAACAACTACAACCCGGCCAACGTGTGGGCGCTCCAGGAGACGAAGCGGCGCGCCCGCCGGGTGGTGTGGATCTGCCCGGAGGCTCGATCCTCGTGGGCCCTCGGCGACTCGGAGATGCAGCTCTTCGAGAAGGCGGTCGATCAGGTGGTGGTCGTGCGCAACCTCGCGGACCTCGAGGCCATGGCGCAGAAGATCGTCGTCGGCTGATCAGCCGGTGGGGAGCCGGACCGAGAAACAGGTGCCGGTCTGCGCGTCCGAGTGGACCGAGATCGTCCCGCCGTGGGCCTTGACGATCTCGTTGGCGATGTAGAGGCCGAGGCCCAGGCCCTTGCCCTCCTTCCTCCGGATGCCGCCCTTGTAGAAGGGCTCGAAGAGCTCCCGGGCGTGCGCGTCGGAGATGGGCCCGTCCAGGTTCCGGTTGCGCACCTCGAGGCAGACCTCCTCGCCGTCTCGGGTGAGGGAGATGCCCACCGTCGAGTTGGGAGGGCTGTAGTCGAGGGCGTTCTTGATCAGGTTCCCCACGAGCTGGGCGAGGCGCCCTCCGTCCCAGCGCCCCGGGAAAGGCTCCCTCTCGAGGAAGATCACCGACCGGCCCGGGTAGACCGCGCAGGTCTCGTCCGCCACCTGCCGCACGATGCCGGCCAGGTCCACGGTCGCCCGCTCGATGGGGATGCCGGCACCGAGGCGGACCCGGCTGAAGTCCATGAGGTCGTCGATCATCTTCGACGTCCGCTGGGCCGTGACGTCGATCCGTCTGGCGATGCGGGCGCCGCGCTCCGGCATGCCCGCCATGCGCAGGAGGACCTGGGCCCCCGTCACGATGGAGGCGAGGGGCGTGCGCAGGTCGTGGGCGACGATGCCGAGGAACCGCTCCCGGAACTGGGCGGTGCGCTGGAGCGCCGTCAGCGTCGCTTCGCGCTCCTGTTCGTAGCGGCGCGACTCCGTGACGTCCCGGGCGACCGCGTACATGAAGCCACGGCCCATTACGGGGCGCGCCACCCAGGAGAGGAGGCGGTGGCCTCCGCCCTTCACCAGGTATCGGTTCTCGAAGTGCATGGTGAACACGCCGCCGGCGATGCGCTCGATCTCCTGCCGGGTCCGCTCCCGATCGTCCGGATGCACGAACTCGAGGATGGGGCGCGACAGGAGCTCCTCCTCCGTCCAGCCGAGCAGGAAGTGGAACGACGGGTTCACCCGGAGGAAATGGCCGTCGAACCCGGCCACGCAGAGCAGGTCGGGGATCGTGCGGAAGAAGAGCTCCCGCTCGCTCTCCGCCAGGAGGAGGGCGTCCGCGGTGATCTCCGTGGCGATCGCGTCCAGGAGGATCCGCAGCTCGCGATACGCCGGGGTCACCCCGGCCTCCTCCGCCGCGTCGAAGATCGCGTCCCGCAGGATGACGTAGTCGCGGATGGCGTGCCGGGCGTCCGCCGCCAGCGCCGGCGTTCCATGCCTCGGTCGGGGACGCGGATCGCGGGCCGGGGAAGGTTCCTGCGCGGTCCGCCCCGGGGCCGACCGGAGTCCCTCGCCGATCCGCCCCAAGAGCTGCGCGATCCGCTGGCGCTGCGCCGCGCTGGTGGTGGGGCCGGGGATGCCGTCCTCCCGCGCCACCCGGGCGGATCTCGCCTCCCAGCGCTGGACGATCTCGTCGCGCCTCTCCTCGATCAGCGCGGAGAAGCTCACGAGCGGCCTCGGCTTCCGCTGGATCGTGTCGCCGAGGGCGACCCCTCCTCGCGTCCCTCCACGTTCCACCTCCCGCGCTGCAACCCGGCAATCATGCCACGAAAGGGGTGTTTCGTTGGATTCCGGACTCCAATTTCTCGCCCGGGCGGTCGAACGCGGCGTTCGCGATTGACGGGGCCACCGGGAGGGCGCGCCCGGCCTGGTGGCGCCCGCGAGAGTCCCTTGCGGTTTCCAGGATGCTCCAGTAGGGAGTCCTGGCGATCCACCGGGAGCACCACGCTTGCGCAAGGTCTTCGTCCACACCTTCGGCTGCCAGATGAACGAGGCGGACTCCGCGCGCATGGTGGAGTCGCTCGCCCGCAAGGGGTACGAGCGGACCACCGACGCGGAGGAGGCCGACCTCATCCTCCTCAACACCTGCGCCATTCGGGAGAAGAGCGAGCAGAAGCTCCTCTCGGCGCTGGGGAGGTACCGGCCGATCAAGCTGGCGCGAGGGGCGCGCATCGGCGTGGGCGGCTGCGTGGCGCAGCAGGAGAAGGACCAGCTCCTGCGCAAGGTCCCCTACCTGGACTTCGTCTTCGGCACCGATCAGGTGGGGAACCTCCCGGAGATCCTCGAACGGGTCGAATCCGAGAACGTCCGCCTGGCCGAGACCGCCTGGCTCGACTCGTCCACCTACGTCTTCCCGCGGGCCGACGCCGCCTTCGCCGAGGGCAAGGCCACCGCCTTCGTGACCGCGATGAAGGGCTGCAACAACGTCTGCTCCTTCTGCGTGGTGCCCTACACCCGCGGCCGAGAGGTTTCCCGGTCGGTCGACGACCTCCTCGCCGAGGTTCGGGAGCTGGCGGCGGTCGGCGTGCGCGAGATCACGCTCATCGGCCAGAACGTGAACTCCTACGAGGGCGGGGTGAGCTTCGCGGAGCTGCTTCGGCGCACGGCGGCGGTGGAGGGCGTGGAGCGGGTGCGCTTCACCACCAGCCATCCCCATGACCTGTCGGACGACCTCATCGCGCTCTTCGCGGAGGAGCCGAAGGTGATGCCGCACTTCCACCTGCCGGTGCAGAGCGGCTCCGAGCCGGTGCTGAAGCGGATGCGCCGGGACTACACCATCGCCTGGTACCTGGACCGGCTCGAACGGCTGCGGACGGCGCGGCCCGGCATCGCCGTCACCACCGACATCATCGTTGGCTTCCCAGGCGAGACCGACGGGGACTTCGAGCGGACCATCGAGCTGGTGGAGCGAGTCCGCTACGAGAACGCCTTCTCCTTCGTCTTCAGCCCGAGGCCCCGCACCGCGGCGCGCCGGCACATGAAGGAGTGGGGTGAGATCCCCAGGGACGTCGCGACCGCCCGGCTGGTCCGGCTCCAGGCCCTGCTGCGCGAGCACTCCGCCGCTTACGCCTCCGCCTGCGTGGGCACGGTCGCCGAGGTCCTGGTCGAGGGGCCGAGCCGGTACGACCCGAACCGGCGGTTCGGCCGCACGCCAGAGAACCGCGTGGTCAACTTCGACGGGGTGGCGGACGTCGGCGCGATCGTGCAGGTCCGGATCGAGGACGCCAGCCCGAACGCGCTCTCGGGGGTCGAGGTGGGGTACGAGCGCCCGCATCGCGAGACGGCGCACCCGCTCGCCGTGGTGGGGTGAGGGGTTGGAGGGCCGCGACACCTTACGCCTCGCGATGCGGTGGACCTGGGCGGTGGGGCCGGTGGTGCTCTACGCCGCCGCGATCGTGGTGCTCTCGTCCAGGCCCGAGCTCCCCGAGCCAGGGTTCCTCGCGCTCCTGATGAAGCTCTTCGCGAGGAGCCCGCTCGCGGGCTGGTTCGGCTTCGACAAGGTCTCCCACTTCCTCGAGTACGCGCTCTTCGGGCTCCTGGTGGCGCGGGCGATGCGCATCCTCTCTGGGGCCGGCGCGGGGCGGGTGATCCTCGCCACCACCCTGGTGGGCATGGCCTTCGGCGCCTCCGACGAGCTCCACCAGTTCTTCGTCCCCGGGCGGGACGCGTCGCTGTTCGACCTGCTCGCGGACACCTTCGGCAGCCTCGCCGGCGCCACCGGGTGGGTGGTCCTCGCGGGGGCGCTTCGCCGCCTCACCGGGGCGCCGGCCCCGGCGAGGCCGGCCCGCGAGGGAACCTGAAGCCGCGGGTACGCGCCGGGTCTGGTAGTTTCCGACGCCGTCTCTCCCCGAGGGTCCCATGATCCGTCCATGCCCCTTCACCGGCGAGTCGCCTCGCATCCACGAGACCGCCTACGTCGACGCCTCCGCCCAGGTGATCGGCCGCGTCTCCATCGGCCCCCGCTCCTCGCTCTGGCCCGGGGTGGTCGTCCGCGGCGACGTCCACACCATCGAGATCGGCGCCGACACCAACGTGCAGGATCTGTCGTGCCTGCACGTGCTCAAGGATCGGTTCTCCCTGCGTCTGGGCGACCGGGTGAGCCTGGGCCACGCGGTGATGCTCCACGGCTGCGAGATCGGGGCCGGCAGCCTCGTGGGCATGCGGGCCACCGTCATGGACGGGGCGACGATCGGCGAATCCTGCCTGGTGGCGGCGGGCGCGCTGGTGACGCCGGGCTTCCAGGCGCCCCCGAGGTCGCTGGTGGTGGGCGCACCCGCCAAGGTGAAGCGGGAGCTGAACGCCGAGGAGCTGGAGCTCCTCGATCGCACCTGGCGCAACTACGTGGACTACTCGCGCGCCTACGTCGAGAAGTTCGGGCGCGGCTTCTGACGGAGGCTCCGCCGGGGACGGGGCTCAGGGGAGCAGCGAGCGGATCGTCTCCGCGAAGATCCGCTCGTCCACCGGCTTGGTCACGAAGCCGGCGCACCTCAGCTCGCGGCCATGTGCCAGGGTCTCGCCCACCAGGTCCGTCGCCATCAGCACGACCGGAAGCGCCGCGCCCTGGGCGGTCTGCCGCAGGGCGGGGAGCAAGGGGGCGCCGCGATCCGCCGGGGTCTGTGCGTCGATCACCGCGAGGTCGAAGCGGTTGAGGTCCGAGCGGAGGAGGACCTCTTCGCCGCTGCGCAGCGTCTCGACCTCCAGCCCCTGGCCCCGCAGCAGCTCGGCGAGCTTCTCCAGGACCGCCTGATCTCGATCCACCACGAGGATTCGGCGCGGTCGCTGCTCCAACTTCCGGCGGATTCGCTCCGCGCGGCGCCTGCTCTTCCCCAGAAAACCCAAGCGTCCTTGCTCCGGCCGGCCGCTCTTCGGGCCGGCTCGGCTCATCTTCGTTCGAGAGGGCGACGAACCGCAAGAGGACGGATCGCGGAACCTCGGGGTTCCCGATTGACGGGGGCGTCCGCCGCGGGACGGCGCAGGGCGGGAAGAACTTTGACAAATGGAACTATTGTCGAATACAGGCTTCTGGAGCCCTGCTCCGGTGCAGCCGACACGGGGTCGCGAGCGCCATGGGTGGGGCGGGCAGGGGCAGGGGCGGCAGAAGGGGCGCCACCGCCGACTTCATTTCTTGAAAGGGAAACGATGATTCGCAACCTGGCTGTATTCGTGGCGGTCTCGATCGCCATCGCGTGTGGCGGCAGCGGAGGAGGTGGGGGTAGCGGCACGGGAGGGACGGGCGGCGTCGGCGCAGGCGGATCCGCCGGATCGGGCGGCGCAGGTGGCGATGGCGGCACGGGCGGCACGGGCGGCACGGGCGGCTTGCCGGGCACCGGCGGCTCCGGCGGAATGGGCGGAGCCGGGGGCACGGGCGGTACGCCAGTATCGCAGGACGTCGTGGGCACCGTGATCGATCACAGCGGCGAGCCTCTGTCGG
>DATMSB010000138.1:0-16701 GCA_035565615.1 Vulgatibacter sp.
TGCGTCGAGGGGGTCGGTCACGGGCCCGGGCTGGAGTGCGACCAGGCGATCGACTTCGGAAGGGTGCCGAAGGGCGTCGTGCGGGTGCGGTCCATCCGCTGTGCAAACGCCGGCTTCGCCTTCGAGGGCGAGACCATCGCGCCCCTGCTCGTGACGGGCGTCGCCACGGATCATCCCCCGCTCGCCGCGTCGGTGCGGGGAGGCGTGCCCGCCGGAGGGTTCCCGCTCGGCCAGGAGTTCTTCGTCGACGTCACCTGGCATCCGGGCCCCGCGGGCCCCCTCGACGGCGTGGTCTCCGTGGAGAGCCCGTCCGCCGCCGGCGGGGCCGTTCGGGTGGAGGTGCGCGGCTCCCGGTCCGGACTCCCGCCTTGCACGATCGAGGTGGCGCCCGACTCGATCGACTTCGGCGTGGTCGCCCGGGAAGGCGCTGGCGCCTCCATCTCTCCATCGCGGGCCGAGATCTGGTCGTACGATCCGGCGACGACGCGCATCGTCTTCACCACCATCTTCGTCCCCAGGGAAGGCTCGATCGTGGAGGTCGCCTATAGACGGGCCTGCATGCCGTGAGGACCGGAGCTGCCCTGCCTCGCCTGCAGGGGCGAGGCGGGCGGCCGAGGGGCGCATTCCTTGCCTCGAAAAGCGCCGGTGCGCGAAGATGCGACCCATGCGACTTCGTCCCAACGTGCCGCCTCGCTGGAGGAACGAGCGGGGCGCGGTGAATCTCCTCCTGCTCTTCGTCCTGGCCACCGCCGCGGTCGTCGCGTACTTCGGCTACGCCTACGTCCCCCACTGGATGCGCAACCAGGAGGTCCTGCAGGCCATGAACGAGGCCGGCTACCAGGCGTGGCGCGAGAGCGACGAGAAGCTGGTGGAGATGATTCTGCGCCGCACCGACTCCATCGTCCTCGTCGAGGACGAGGAGGACGGCGAGCGGTACCCGGGCATCGACGAGTCGATGATCGAGATCAGCCGCGACGAGAAGAACGTCTACATCGAGCTCTCCTACGAGGTGCCCATGTACTTCCCCTGGACGAGCCAGGTGAGGCAGCTCCGCTTCGACAACCGGGTCCAGAAGGACCTCGAGGTGCCGAACCGATGAGACAGGTCCGTCGCCTCCTGGAGGCTCCGGAGGTCGACCGCGCCATCGCGAGGCTCGAGGCGGCGATCGTCGCAGCCGAGCCCGATCCCGCCAACCTCTGCCTGGTGGGGATCCGCCGCGGCGGCGTCCCCCTCGCGGAGCGGCTCGCCGAGCGTATCCGGGCATCGACGGGGCATCGGCCTCCGTTGGGCAGCCTCGACATCACCCTGTACCGCGACGATCTCGGCGCCCACGCCGTGCCGAAGGTCGGCCCCACCCGGATCGACTTCCCGATCACCGACCGAACCGTCGTGCTCGTGGACGACGTGCTCTACACCGGGCGCACGGTGCGGGCCGCGCTGCAGGAGCTCTCCGACTTCGGCAGGTCGCGGCGCGTGTACCTCGCGGTGCTGGTGGAGCGCCCCGGGCGCGAGCTGCCGATCCAGGCGGACTTCGTGGGCGAGGGCGTGGCGGCGACACCGGCCCAGCGGGTGGAGGTTCGGCTGCGCGAGCAGCATGGCGGCGCCGATGAAGTGGTCCTCCTGGAATAGCGAGGCGCCGCCGGCGAAGGACGAATGACCGACGAGACGCTCTCCGGGGCCGTCTACGCCGATCTCGTGGTGGGCGAGCACCGCATCGCCCTCCTGCGCGACGGGGAGCAGGCCTTCCCTGCCATGCTCGAGGCGATCCGCGACGCCCGCTCGAGCATCTGCCTGGAGACCTACATCCTCCGATCCGACCGCACGGGGGAGCGCTTCGCCGAGGCGCTGATCGAGCGGGCGCGGGCCGGCGTCGAGGTGAACGTCATCTACGACGCCTGGGGCTCGCGGGTCTCCGTGAGCTACCTGCGGCGCCTGCACGACGCCGGCGTCCGCACGCTCGCCTACCACCCCTTCGCCTTCGATGGCCGCATCGGGCGGATGCTGAACCGCCTCGTCCGGCGCGACCACCGCAAGATGCTGGTGGTCGATCGGAGGGTGGGCTTCACCGGGGGCCTGAACATCGCCGACGACTACGCCTCGGTGGCCGACGGCGGCGGCGGCTGGCGGGACACCCACATCCGCCTCGAGGGCCCCGCGGTCCTGGAGATGCTCGCCTACTTCCTCGCGGTGTGGCGCAAGCAGAAGGGCGCGCCCCTGGACGAGGCCCGCTACGCCCACGAGGGGCGCAGGCCCGACCCCAAGGTGCGGGTGATCGGGAACGGGCCCCGCCGCGACCGTAAGTTCGTCCGCGACGCCTACCTGCAGGCCATCGACAACGCCACCCGCCGGATCCTGATCACGAACGCCTACTTCATCCCCACCGCGAGGATGATGAGGGCGCTCAAGGCCGCCGCGAGGCGGGGGGTCGCGGTGGAGCTGCTCCTGGCGGGCACCACCGACCTGCCCGCCGCCCGCTTCGCGGCGCACACCTTCTACGGGGCGCTGCTCCAGGCAGGCGTGCGGATCTTCGAGTGGTACGGCCGCGTCCTGCACGCCAAGACGGCGGTGGTCGACGGCAGGTGGGGAACGGTGGGCTCCACCAACCTCGACACCCTCTCGTTTCGCACCAACCTCGAGATCAACACGGTCTTCGAGGACGAGGGGCTCGCCTGGGTGATGGAGAAGATGTTCGACGAGGACCTCGAGCAGTGCGTGGAGGTCTACCTGGAGGAGTGGCAACGGCGTCCCTGGCTCCACCGGATGGTGTCGTGGGTGGCGAGCCTCTTCCGGCGCTGGCTATGAGGGGTCCCCTCCCCACAGTCAGGCGTTGAACCCTCCCGACCCTTGCGCTATACGTCCGCGTCCAGCATGCCCTTCGCCCACCAGCATCTGCTCGGGATCGAGCCTCTCTCCCGGGCGGACATCGAGCGAATCCTCGATCTGGCGACCTCGATGAAGGAGGTGCTGCGGCGCGACATCAAGAAAGTGCCGGCGCTGCGGGGCAAGACGGTCGTCAACTGCTTCTTCGAGAGCTCCACCCGCACCCGCTCGAGCTTCGAGATCGCCGCCAAGATCCTCTCGGCGGACGCGGTGAACTGGGCGGCCTCGGGATCCTCCATGAGCAAGGGCGAGAGCCTCGTGGACACCGCCCGCAACCTGGAGGCGATGCGCCCGGACGTTCTGGTGATCCGACACGCGGCCTCCGGCGCCCCGCACCTGGTCGCCTCGCACGTGGGCTGTGCGGTGGTGAACGCCGGCGACGGCGCCCACGAGCACCCCTCCCAGGCGCTCCTCGATGCCTTCACGCTGCGTGAGGAGTGGGGATCGCTCGAGGGGCGCCTCGTCACCATCGTCGGCGACGTCCGCCACAGCCGGGTCGCCCGCTCGAACCTGCTCTGCCTGCGCAAGCTCGGGGCGCGGGTGCGCCTCTGCGGCCCGCCGACCATGATGCCTCCGGGGATCGAGGCGCTGGGCGGCGAGGTCGTGACCGACCTGCGGGAGGCGGTGGACGGCGCCGACGCCGTGATGATGCTCCGCATCCAGAACGAGCGCCTCGCCGAGAGCCTCTTCCCCTCGCCCCGGGAGTACGCCAGGGTCTGGGGGCTGTCGGCGGCGAAGACGGGCTGGCTGAAGGAGGGCGCGCTCATCCTCCACCCGGGCCCGATCAACCGCGGCGTCGAGCTGGAGCCCGAGGTGGCCGACGGTCCCCACAGCGTGATCCTCGATCAGGTGGAGAACGGGGTCGCCGTGCGCATGGCCATCCTCCTCCTCCTCGCCGGCGCCGCGGAGGCGCAGGCATGAGCGGTGCGGCCCCCAGGATCGTTCTCGCCGGCGGGCGCCTCGTCGACCCCGCCAGCGGCGTGGACGGCGTGCGGTGGATCACGATCGCCGGCGAGACAATCGCCTCGATCGACGAGGCACCGCCTTCGTCCACGGAGGGCGCCCGCGTGATCGACTGCGCGGGCAAGCTGGTGCTGCCCGGCCTCATCGACCTCCACGTGCACCTGCGCGAGCCCGGCGAGGAGTACAAGGAGACCATCGCCACCGGGGCCCGCGCCGCGGCGGCCGGCGGGTTCACGGCGGTGGTCGCCATGCCCAACACGCGGCCCGTGGTCGACAACGCCCACCTCGTCCGCTTCGTCGCCGAGAGGGGCCGGGAGGCGGGCGGCGCCCGGGTCTACCCCAGCGGCGCCGTGTCCAAGGGGCAGAAGGGCGAGGCCCTCGCCGAGATCGGCGACATGCGCGCGGCCGGCGCCGTGTGCATCACCGACGACGGCAGGCCGGTGATGAACGGGGCGCTGATGCGCCGGGCCCTCGAGTACGCCCGCGCCTTCGACCTCGCGGTGATGGTCCACGAGGAGGATCTCCACCTGGCCGGCGGCGGGTGCATGAACGAGGGCCCCGTGTCCACGCGGCTGGGCCTGCGCGGCTCGCCGAACGTCGCCGAGGACGCGATGGTCCTGCGCGACGTGGAGCTCTGCGCCCTCACCGGCGGGAGGCTCCACGTCGGCCACATCTCCACCGCCGGCGCGGTGCAGGCCGTCCGCGAGGCCAAGCGGCGGGGCCTCCCGGTGACCGCCGAGGCGACCCCGCACCACTTCACCCTCACCGACGAGGCCGTCGCGGGCTACGATACCCGCGCCAAGATGTGTCCGCCGCTGCGGGCCCGCGCCGACGTGGACGCCGTGCGCGAGGGCCTCGCCGACGGCACCATCGACGCCATCGCCACCGACCACGCCCCCCACTCCGCGGTGGAGAAGGACGTGGAGTTCGAGCGGGCGGCCAACGGGATCGTGGGCCTCGAGACGGCGCTGGGCCTCTCGCTGGCGCTGGTGCGCGACGGCGTCCTCACCCTCCCGCAGCTCGTCGAGCGGCTCGGCCTGGGCCCGGCGCGCTGCTTCGGCCTCCCCGGCGGCAGGGTGGAGCGGGGCGGCCCGGCCGACCTCACCGTGGTCGATCCCGAGGCGGAGCAGCGGGTGGATCCCGCCGCCTTCGTGTCGAAGGGCCGGTACACGCCGTTCGAGGGGTGGACGCTGCGGGGCGTCGCCACCCACACCATCGTGGGGGGGCGGGTGGTCTGGGAGCGCCCCGGCGCTCCGGAAGGAAGCGGTCGATGACCACGACCTCGCGTCGGGCGATCCTCGCCCTTGCGGACGGGACCATCTTCGAGGGCGAGGCGTTCGGCGCCGTGGGCGAGGCCGCGGGCGACCTCGTGGAGAACACCTCGCCCACGGGGTACCAGGAGCTCCTCTCCGATCCCGCCTCCTACGGGCGGATCGTCGTCTTCGCCTGCCCCGAGATCGGCAACGTCGGCGTCAACGACGCCGACTTCGAGTCCCCCCGGATCCAGGCCGCGGGCGTGGTGGCCCGGCACGTGGCCATCGCCCCCTCGAGCCACCGGGCCCAGCGCCCCCTCCCGGTCGAGCTCGAGGCGGCGGGGGTCCCCGGCATCCAGGGGATCGACACCCGCATGCTGATCCGGCGGCTGCGCCGGGAGGGGCCGCTCGCCGCGCTGCTCTCCACCCGCCCCGAGGCGGATCCCGTCGCCATGGCGGCGAAGGCGAAGGCGCTCCCCTCCGCCGCCGCCGGGGACCGGGTGGAGCGGGTGACCACCACCAAGGAGTACACGGTCGAGGCGGTGGGGGAGGCGAGGCACCACGTGGTGGCCTACGACTTCGGCGTGAAGCGCAGCGCCCTGCGCCAGCTCGCCGCCCGCGGCTGCCGGATCACGGTGGTGCCCGCGTCGACCCCCGCGTCGCGCGCGCTGGAGCTGGAGCCGGACGGAATCTTCCTCTCATCCGGGCCGGAGGGGGAGGGGAGCGCCGCCGGCGCACCGGAGATCGTGAAAGGGCTCTTGGGCCGGGCGCCCATCCTCGCCACCCACCTGGGCAGCCACGTCCTGGCGAGGGCCCTCGGCGCGAGCACCCGGCGGCTGCAGGGCGCCCACCGCGGCGCGAACCAGCCGGCGCGGGAGCTCGCCGCGGGGCGGGTCCTCATCACCTCGCAGTCCCACGGCCGGGCGGTGGACGAGGCGAGCCTGGAGAACACCGGCGCCGTCATCACCCACACCTCGGTGAACGACGGCTCGATCGAGGGCTTCTCGGTTCCGGGCCTCGGGATCCAGGCGGTCCAGTTCCAGCCGGAGGCGTCGCCGGGCCCGCGGGACGCGCTCGTGGTATTCGATCGGTTCCTGCAGTCGATGGGGGGCGCCGCCTGAATGCGGCGACAGAGGTAGCACCGTGATCCAGCCACAGTACGACAAGCTCCTCGCCTGGGCTTCGGCTCCCGAGCGCCAGAACGAGCTCCTCAGCGCCAAGGCCGACTTCTTCGTGAGGACCGGAGAGGCCCACGAGGAGGATCGGTCGTTCGAGACCCGCCTCGCGCTCTTCGTCGAGTACTACCTCTTCGACCGGAACATGGACGGCCTGGATCTGCCGCCGGCGAAGGCCTTCTTGGAGCAGAACGCGGCCGCGATCCTCCCCGAGGAGGAGGAGGGGTTCGAGGCCCTGGGGCGGACGATCCACGGGGTCTTCGAGGTCCGCAAGCTCGGCACCCGGATCGGCCTCCTGGTCCGGGAGCTCCTCTCCGACGAGGCGTACGAGGTGCTGGAGCGGCGGGGCCTCGTGGCCCTGAACAAGGGGGACATCCTCGAGGCCCGCCTGATCCCGGTGGACGGGAACCACGTCTTCACCGGCAACTTCCTCTACCACCCGCCCGAGGCCCGCAAGGCGATCCTCAAGGAAGCCAAGCGCCGCCGGAAGGTGGGCGCCGACGCCGCGGCCTCGAGGGACTTCGCCCACGAGCTGGCCCGGCTCGCGCTCAAGCTGGAGCGATACCGGTCGGTGCCGGTGGAGAACATCTACCGGTTCGAATGACGGGCGCCCGCGGCGCCGCGATCGCCGGCTCGCTCCGTGGGGCGCGCCCCCGCGCCCATCAGAGCCGGTGGATCGTCATCAGGTTGGTCGACATCGGCTGGTTGGGCACGCCGCTGGAGATCACCACGGCGTCGCCGCGCCTGGCGTACTTCTCCCGGAGGAGCGCGTCGGTCACCACCTTCAGCATCTCGTCCGGCGTGTGGTAGGGCGGGATCATCAGCGGCGTCACCCCCCAGCACAGCGCCATCCGTCGATAGGTCTCCGGGAGCGGGGTGAGGGCGAAGATCCGCGCCGCCGGGCGGTGCTCCGACACGAGGCGCGCCGCGCGCCCGGTCTGGGTGCAGGCGACGATCGAGTCGAGGCCGAGCTGCTCGGCGGCGGAGCAGCAGGCCCGCGCCACGGCCGAGGAGAACGAGTCCGAGCGGGCGAGGTTGTGGGGCTTGAGGGAGCGGAAGCGCTGGCTCCGCTCCACCTCCGTGACGATCGCCGCCATGGTGGCCACCGCCTCCACCGGGTGCGCGCCGCTGGCGGTCTCCGCCGAGAGCATCACCGCGTCCGCGCCGTCGAGGATCGCGTTGGCGACGTCGGACACCTCGGCGCGGGTGGGGCGGGCCTCGTGGATCATCGACTCCAGCATCTCGGTGGCGACGATCACGATCTTGCCGAGGGCGTTGGTGCGATCGATCAGCATCTTCTGGATCAGCGGCACCCGCTCCAGCGGCAGCTCCACGCCCAGGTCGCCGCGGGCCACCATGATCCCGTCGGCCACCTCGGCGATCGCGTCGATGTCGGCGACCGCCTGGGGCTTCTCGATCTTCGCGATGATCGGCGCGCGCTCCCCGACGATCCGCTTCACCTCGCGCACGTCGTCGGCGGAGCGGACGAACGAGATGGCGACGTAGTCCACGCCGAGCGACAGGCCGAAGTCGAGGTCGTTGGCGTCCTTCTCGGTGAGGGAGGGCGCCGACACCCGGGTGCCTGGCAGGTTGATCCCCTTGTTGTTGCCGAGCTCGCCGCCCAGGACCACCCGGCACCGGATCTCGTTCTTCTTGGGCTTCTTGAGGACGGTGAGGCGAAGCCGCCCGTCGGCGAGGAGGATCTCGTCGCCCACCCGCACGTCCGCGACCAGCCCGGCGTAGGTGGTGGAGAAGCGGGCAGACGTGCCGAGCACCTCCTCGGTGGTGATGGTGACCTCGCGGCCCGCCAACAGCTGCACCTTGCCCCCACGCATCTTGCCCGTGCGGATCTTGGGGCCCTGGAGATCCTGCAGCACCGCGACCGGCCTGCCCGCGCGCTCGGCCGCCTCGCGGACGAGCCGCAGCCGGCGCTCATGGTCCGCGTGGGTGCCGTGCGAGAAGTTCAGCCGGGCCACGTCCATGCCGGCGGCGACGAGCGCCTCGATCTGCTCGGCGGTGTCGGTGGCCGGGCCCAGGGTGCAGACGATCTTGGCCTTGCGCATTTCTTCCCGGGTCCTGTCTGCCGTGGGGAGGGGGTGGGCTGCCCTACCGCTCGTCCTCGTCGTCGTAGAGCTCCTCGTCGTCCTCGTCCACGTCGTCCTCGTCGAGGTCCTCGTCCTCGTCCTCGTCCTCCGGCTCCTCTTCGTCGTAGGGCGGGGGCAGGTCGTCGGACTCCACGGTGAGGGCGAGTTGGAACCGCGGCCGAAGGTCGGCGACCTTGGCGAAGAGCTCGTCCAGCGCGTTTCCGAACTCTTCGACGGCCTTGCGCGGCGCCCTCTGCCCGCAGTTCGGGCAGACGATGGGTTCACCCTCGAGCACGGAGGTGATCTCCTCCTCGAAGGAGGCGTCGCACTGCTGGCAATTGAGGTCGATCGTCATGGGCCGGTTAGGTAGCCAGGGGCGCAGCAGTCGGTCAAGGAAACTCGCGCCGTCCCGGGCACGAAAGGGAGGTCCGCCCGCCTCGATCGTCGCCCGCAAGGGCGCACCTCCTGTGGTATAAGGCGCGCCCCAGCGATCGACCAACCCCAGGAGGAGATGGAAATGGCGACCTTCGACAAGCTCCAGCCGCCGAAGACCGGCTCGAAGATCACCGTGGCCGCCGGCGGCGAGCTCACGGTCCCCGACGATCCGATCGTCCCCTTCATCGAAGGCGATGGCACCGGTCCCGACATCTGGCGGGCCACCCGCCTCGTGCTCGACGCCGCGGTCGAGAAGGCCTACGGGGGCAAGCGGAAGATCCACTGGTTCGAGATCTACGCCGGCGAGAAGGCGAACGAGGTGTACGGCCCCAACACCTGGCTGCCCGCCGACACCCTCGCGGCGATCAAGGAGTACGTGGTCGCCATCAAGGGCCCCCTCACCACGCCGGTGGGCGGCGGGATCCGGTCGATCAACGTGGCGCTCCGCCAGGAACTGGACCTCTACGCCTGCATCCGCCCGGTGCGCTGGTTCGAGGGGGTGCCGGCGCCGGTGAAGGAGCCCGGCAAGCTGAACGTGGTGATCTACCGGGAGAACACGGAGGACGTGTACTCCGGCATCGAGTACCGCTCCGGCACCGCCGAGGCCGAGAAGCTGCGGACGTTCATCAACTCCGAGCTGAGGCCCAAGGAGCCGATCCGCGAGGCCTCCGGCATCGGCATCAAGCCCATCTCCGCCTTCGGGACCAAGCGCTTGGTGGAGGCGGCGATCAAGCACGCCATCCAGTACGGCCGCACGACGGTGACCCTGGTGCACAAGGGCAACATCATGAAGTTCACCGAGGGCGCGTTCCGCGACTGGGGCTACGAGGTGGCGCAGGAGAAGTTCGCCGACGTCGTCGTCACCGAGAAGGATCTCTGGGAGAAGCACGGCGGCAAGCTGCCCGCCGGCAAGATCCTCCTCAACGATCGCATCGCGGACAACATGTTCCAGCAGATCCTCCTCCGCCCGGACGAGTACCAGGTGCTCGCCACCCCCAACCTCAACGGCGACTACCTCTCCGACGCGGCCGCCGCCCAGGTGGGTGGGCTCGGCATCGCGCCGGGCGGCAACGTGGGCGATCGCGCCGCCGTCTTCGAGGCGACCCACGGCACGGCGCCCAAGTACGCCGGCCAGGACAAGGTGAACCCCGGCTCGCTCATCCTCTCCGGCGAGATGATGCTCCGCCACATGGGCTGGAACGAGGCCGCCGACCGGGTGGTCCGGGGCATGGAGCGCGCCATCGTCGACAAGACGGTCACCTACGACTTCCACCGCCAGATGGAGGGAGCGACGCTGCTCAAGGCCTCGGAATTCGCCGCCGCCATGTGCAAGGCGATGTGACGACAAGTCATGAGCGAGGCCGATTCGTCGCATTAGGCGAGGTTCACCACCTTGCCGGTACGCCGCGGCATCGCCTATGACGCCGGGAAGAGGAGAGATCCGAGATGGCACGTAGAAACAAGATCGCGGTGGTCGGCGCCGGCAACATCGGCGGAAACATCGGCCTCCTGTGCGCCGAGCGTCGCCTCGGCGACGTGGTGCTCTACGACATCGAGCGGGTGGCCGGCCCCACCAAGGGCAAGGCGCTCGACATCAACCAGCTCAACGCCGTGCGGGGCCTCGACTCCCGCCTGGTAGGCACCAGCGACTTCGCCGACGCCGCGGGCGCGGACGTGGTCATCGTCACAGCCGGCGTCCCCCGCAAGCCGGGCATGAGCCGCGACGACCTGGTCGGCGTGAACATGCCGATCATCTCGGACGTGGCGCAGAAGGTGAAGCAGCACACCCCCGACGCCTTCGTGATCGTCATCTCCAACCCCCTCGACGCCATGGTCTACGCCATGCACAAGATCGCGGGCCTGAAGGACAACATGGTCTGCGGCATGGCGGGGGTGCTCGACTCGTCGAGGTTCCGCTTCTTCGTCTCCGAGGCCCTCGAAGTCTCGCTCGAGGACGTCCACGCCGTGGTCCTCGGCGGCCACGGCGACGACATGGTGCCCCTCACCCGGCTCTGCTCGGTGGGCGGCGTCCCCCTGGAGAGCCTCCTCCCCAAGGAGAAGCTGGACGCCATCGTGGAGCGGACCCGCAAGGGCGGGGGCGAGCTGGTCCAGCTCTTCGGCACCGGCTCGGCGTACTACGCGCCGGCGGAGTCGGCGGTGGCGATGGCCGAGGCCTACCTGCTCGATCGGAAGCGGGTGCTGCCGGTGGCTGCGCGGCTCCACGGCGAGTACGGCATCGACGGCTACTTCTTCGGCGTCCCCGCCCGCATCGGCGGCGGCGGCGTGGAGCAGGTCTACGAGATCGCCCTGGACGCCGACGAGAAGGCGATGTTGGGCAGGTCGTTCGACGCGGTGAAGGCCGTCGTCGCGTCCTGCAAGCTGTAGATCGCGCTCCGAAAGCCCGGCCCCTGCGCCCCTGCGGTGCCGGGGCTCGTGCGGCCGGCGACGGTTCGCTGGTCGACAGGCGGTCGCGATCTGGTAGGTTCTCAGCTCTCTCAATCTCGGGAAGCGCGAATGCACACGGCAAAGACCATCGACGGACCCCACGCGGGGAAGTCGGTCCTGGGCAATCTGGCCCGGTCCTCGATCGGCGCCAAGTGGGTGATGGCGGTCACGGGCGGGCTCTTCGTCCTCTGGCTGCTCCTCCACCTCGCCGGCAACCTCCAGATCTTCCGCGGAGCGGAGCCGCTCAACGCCTACGGCGCCCTCCTCGCCAAGGAGCCGATGCTCCTCTGGGGCCAGCGGATCGGCCTCTTCGTGGTGGTGATCCTCCACGTCGCGGCGGGCCTGCGCCTCTGGTACCTCAACCGGAACGCGCGCACCCAGCGCTACGCCGCGGGCTACCGCTACCGCAGGGCGACCTGGGTCACCCGGACCATGGCCTTCTCCGGCCTGCTGCTCCTGGCCTTCATCCTCTTCCACCTCGCCCACTTCACCTTCGGGTGGGTGTATCCGAGCGAGTTCAAGCCCATGGCGGAGGGGAGCGGCATCGCCGACATCTACACGATGATGGTCGGCAGCTTCCGGCGGGGCGGGATCGCCGCGATCTACGTGTTGGCGATGGCGCTCCTCGCCATGCACCTGTCGCACGGGATCTGGAGCGCGCTCCAGACCATGGGTCTCAACGGGAAGCGCTGGACCCCGTTCGCCCTCCAGGGGAGCCGGGCCGCCGCGGCGATCATCGCCGCCGCCTTCGCGGCCATCCCCATCGCGGTCCTGATCGGAATCATCCGGCACTGAGTCAAGAGAGGCGCAATCCGTGAAACTCGACCCCAAGATCCCCGCCGGACCGATCGAGAAGAAGTGGGACAACCACCGCTTCGAGATCAAGCTGGTGAACCCGGCGAACAAGCGCAAGTTCCGCGTGCTGGTGGTGGGCTCCGGCCTCGCCGGCGCCTCCGCTGCGGCGACGCTCTCCGAGCTCGGCTACCAGGTCGACTGCTTCTGCTTCCAGGACAGCCCCCGCCGCGCCCACTCGATCGCCGCCCAGGGCGGCATCAACGCCGCCAAGAACTACCAGAACGACGGCGACAGCATCTACCGCCTCTTCTACGACACGGTGAAGGGCGGCGACTTCCGCTCCCGCGAGGCGAACGTCTACCGCCTCGCGCAGGTGAGCGTGAACATCATCGACCAGTGCGTGGCCCAGGGCGTCCCCTTCGCCCGGGAGTACGGCGGCCACCTCGCCAACCGCTCCTTCGGCGGCGCGCAGGTCTCCCGCACCTTCTATGCCCGGGGGCAGACGGGGCAGCAGCTCCTCCTCGGCGCCTACTCCGCGCTGCAGAAGCAGATCGGCGCCGGCGCCGTCCGGATGCACTCGCGCCACGAGATGCTCGAGCTGGTGGTGATCGACGGCCACGCCCGCGGCATCGTCACCCGTGACCTGGTCACCGGCGCCATCGAGGCCTGGGCCGGCGACGCCGTGGTCCTCGCCACCGGCGGGTACAGCAACGTCTTCTACCTCTCGACCAACGCGGCCGGGTGCAACGTCACCGCCACCTGGCGTGCATACAAGAAGGGCGCCGCGTTCGCGAACCCCTGCTATACGCAGATCCACCCCACCTGCATCCCGCAGCAGGGCGAGCACCAGTCCAAGCTCACCCTGATGTCGGAGAGCCTGCGCAACGACGGTCGCATCTGGGTGCCCAAGGCCAAGGGCGACAAGCGGCCCCCCTCGCAGATCCCGGTCAGCGAGCGCGACTACTACCTCGAGCGCAAGTACCCCAGCTTCGGCAACCTCTCGCCCCGCGACATCGCCTCCCGCGCCGCCAAGCAGGTCTGCGACGAGGGGCGCGGCGTCGGGCCGGGCGGGCAGGGCGTCTACCTCGACTTCGCCGACGCCATCGCCCGGCTGGGCGAGGACGTGATCCGGGACCGCTACGGCAACCTCTTCCAGATGTACGAGCAGATCACGGGAGAGAACCCCTACAAGGTGCCCATGCGCATCTATCCGGCGCCGCACTACACCATGGGCGGCCTCTGGGTGGACTACAACCTCATGAGCACCATCCCGGGCCTGCACGTCCTGGGCGAGGCCAACTTCTCCGACCACGGCGCCAACCGCCTGGGCGCCTCGGCGCTGATGCAGGGCCTCGCCGACGGCTACTTCGTGATCCCCTACACCATCGGCGATTACTTCACGAACGCGAACCAGCCCAAGGTCGACGCGGATCACCCGGAGTTCCGCAAGGCGGTCGACGACGCGATCGCGCGGATGAACCGGCTGCTCTCGGTGAAGGGGAAGCGCACGCCCTCCTCGTTCCACCGGGAGCTGGGGCGGCTGCTCTGGGACAAGTGCGGCATGGCCCGCAACGCCAAGGGGCTGAACGAGGCGCTGGCCCGGATCCCCGAGCTCCGCGCGGAGTTCTGGGAGAACGTCACCGTCGCGGGCGAGAGCGGCACGCTGAACCAGGCCCTCGAGAAGGCCGGCCGCGTGGCGGACTTCCTGGAGTTCGCGGAGCTCCTCGTCCTCGACGCCCTGGAGCGGGAGGAGTCCTGCGGCGGCCACTTCCGCGAGGAGTACCAGACCGAGGACGGCGAGGCGCTGCGCGACGACGAGCGCTTCGCCCACGTGGCCGCGTGGGAGTTCCAGGGCCTGGACAAGAAGCCGATCCGGCACGTCGAACCCCTGGAGTTCGAGTACGTGCCTCTGGCGACGCGGAGCTACAAGTGAGCGGTTCGAACACCATGAAACTGAAGCTGAAGGTCTGGAGGCAGCGCGACGGGAAGAGCCCCGGCAGGCTCGAGACCTACGAGGCGACGGACGTCAGCCCCGACATGTCCTTCCTCGAGATGCTCGACGTGGTGAACGAGCGCTTGGAGGAGAAGGGCGAGGAGCCCATCGCCTTCGACCACGACTGCCGCGAGGGCATCTGCGGCATGTGCTCCCTGGTGATCGACGGCCAGGCCCACGGCCCCAACGGCGGCGTCACCACCTGCCAGCTCCACATGCGCTCCTTCCGCGACGGGCAGGAGATCACCATCGAGCCGTTCCGCGCCGGCGCCTTCCCCGTGGTGCGGGACCTCGTGGTGGACCGCACCGCGCTGGACGAGGTGGTGGCGGCGGGCGGCTACGTCTCCGTGCGCACCGGCGGCGCGCCGGACGGCAACGCCATCCCCGTCGCCAAGGAGGAGGCCGACCTCTCCATGGACGCGGCGGCCTGCATTGGCTGCGGCGCCTGCGTGGCGGCCTGCCCCAACTCCTCGGCGATGCTCTTCGTGGGGGCGCAGATCTCCAAGTACAAGCACCTGCCCCAGGGTCGGGTGGAGCGGACCGCCCGCGTCGACGCGATGGTGGCGGAGATGGACGCGCAGGGCTTCGGCAACTGCTCGAACCACCGGGAGTGCGAGGCGGTCTGCCCCAAGGAGATCCCCATCCGCGTGATCGCCGAGATGAACCGCGAGTTCATCCGCTCCCGCGCGAAGGGCAAGCGGGGCGGCAAGGACTAGACATTCGTGGCGGGGCGGAGGGCGAAACCTGTCGCCCCGCGGACGAGATGTGATAACCGGCGCGTCGCCGGTTTTCCGTTTTTCGGGTTGGAGCGCGGCAGGATTCCGCCTCCGCCGCAAAGGAGCGATCGTGAAGATCCACGAGTACCAGGGGAAGGAGGTCTTCCGGCGGTACGGCGTCCCCACGCCCCGCGGGATCCTCGCCGTCTCGCCGGCGGAGGCGGAGGCCGCCGCCAAGGAGCTGGGCACGTCGGTGGTGGTGGTGAAGAGCCAGGTCCACGCCGGCGGCCGCGGCAAGGGTACCTTCAAGGACTCCGACGGAGGTCGCGGCGTGCGGCTGGCGAGGTCGCCCGACGAGGCGCGCCGCTTCGCCGAGGCGATGCTCGGCAAGACCCTGGTCACCGTGCAGACCGGCCCCGAGGGGGCCAAGGTCAACAAGGTGTACGTCGAGGAGGGGCTCGACATCGACAAGGAGCTCTACCTCGGCCTCACCCTGGATCGCGCGACCTCGCGGATGACCATCATGGCCTCCACCGAGGGCGGGATGGAGATCGAGGAGGTGGCGGCCGCGCATCCGGAGAAGATCCTGCGGGCGGGGATCGACCCCGCGGTGGGCTTCCAGCCGTACCAGGGGCGCGAGCTGGCCTTCGGCCTCGGCCTCCAGGGCCCCACGGTCGGCAAGTTCGTGAAGTTCTGCGACGCGCTGGCGCGCTGCGTGGACGGCACCGACGCCAGCCTCGTCGAGATCAACCCGCTGGTGATCACCAAGGGCGGCGACGTGCTCGCCCTGGACGCCAAGGTGGACTTCGACGACAACGCGCTCTTCCGCCACGCCGACCTGCTCGAGTACCGCGATCCCCTCGAGGAGGATCCCCGGGAGCGGGAGGCCAAGGCCTACGACCTCGCCTACATCTCGCTGTCCGGCAACATCGGCTGCATGGTGAACGGCGCCGGCCTCGCCATGGCCACCATGGACATCATCCAGTACTGCGGCGGCATGCCCGCCAACTTCCTGGACGTGGGCGGCGGCGCCGACGAGAAGAAGGTGACTGCCGCGTTCAAGCTGATCCTCGCGGACCCCGCGGTGAAGGCGGTGTTCGTCAACATCTTCGGCGGCATCATGAAGTGCGACGTCATCGCCGACGGCGTGATCGCCGCCGCGAAGGAGGTCGGCCTCCAGGTGCCCCTCGTCGTCCGCCTCGAGGGCACCAACGTCGAGCTGGGCAAGGCCAAGTTCGCCCAGAGCGGCATGAACATCCTCACCGCCGACACCATGCTCGAAGGCGCGCAGAAGGCGGTCGCCGCCGCGGGAGCCAAGTGAAATGTCGATCTTCGTGAACGAGGACACCACGGTCCTGGTGCAGGGAATCACCGGCTCCGCCGGTAGCTTCCACGCCAGCCAGATGCTCGCCTACGGCACCAAGGTGGTGGGCGGCGTCACCCCGGGCAAGGGCGGGCAGCTCTTCGAGAAGAAGGTCCCGATCTTCGACACCGTCCAGCAGGCGGTGAAGGAGACGGGCGCCACCGCCTCCGTGATCTACGTGCCGCCCCCGTACGCCGCCGACTCGATCCTCGACGCGGTGAACAACGGCGTGAAGATCGTCGTGGCCATCACCGAGGGGATCCCGGTGCTCGACATGGTCCGGGTGAAGAGGGGCATCGAGGGCTCGGGCGCCCGGCTCATCGGCCCCAACTGCCCCGGCGTGATCACGCCCGGATCGGGGGAGGGCTCCAAGGGCGGTTGCAAGATCGGCATCATGCCGGGCCACATCCACCGCAAGGGATCGGTCGGCATCGTCTCCCGCTCCGGCACGCTCACCTACGAGGCGGTGTACCAGGTGACCCGGCTCGGATGGGGCCAGTCCACCGCGGTGGGCATCGGCGGCGATCCGGTGAACGGCACCAACTTCATCGACTGCCTCCGGGAGTTCGAGGCCGATCCGGAGACCTCCGCCATCATCA
>DATMSB010000139.1:0-22181 GCA_035565615.1 Vulgatibacter sp.
CAGGCGCTTGCCCTGCGCCTCGCAGTACGCCTTGGCGGCGAACCAGCTCACCCTCGTCACCGGAGCGTCCGGATCGGCTTCGGCCCCGATCTCGAGAGGGCCCTTCCAATGCTCGAGGTAGCGGTGGTCCGCGAGGAGCCCGGGCACCCGGCCGCGGCGCCACTTGGGGTGCTTAGTGACGAAGGCGAGGTAGTCGCGGTTGGTCACCGGCAGGCGGTCGAGCTCGAAGGCCTTCATCGGGATCACCGCCTCCTCGGGGCTCGGCGGGTAGACGGGGACGTGTTCGCCCGCCGCCACCTTCACCATGTCCCCCGCCTTCGGGGCGGGCGCCTTCGCGTCGGCGGCGGCCTTCGAGGATCCGGCGGGCGCGCCGGCCGCCGCCGCCGAGGAGGCGGCGGAGGCCGACACCGCGCACGCCAGCGCGATCCCTGCGGCGATGGCGACGCGCCTCGTCAATGGGCCGCCCCCGCCGGTCGGGTGGTGGTGGCGCGCACGTTGGAGACCTCCTCCGCCGACACCGCCTCGCCCTTGTTGCCGAAGGAGTTGCGGACGTAGGTGAGGATGTTGGCGATGCCGTCGTCGTTGAGCTGGCTCATCGGCGGCATCACCGAGTTGAACTGCTTGCCGTTCACGGTCACCGGGCCCTGGAGGCCGTTGAGCACCACGTCGATGGAGCGGCGCTTGTCCTCCATCAGGTAGTCCGACTTCGCCAGCGGCGGGAACACGCCCTCCATGCCCTTGCCGTCCACGCCGTGGCAGACGGAGCAGGTGCCCTGGTAGAGCGTCTTGCCGGCCTCGATCTGCTCGGCGAGGGTGAGCCGGCCCTCCTTCGTGGCGGCGTAGGCCTTCTCCACCGCGTGGGTGGGATCGGCCTTGTCGCCCAGGTAGACCGCGTCGACCTCCTTGCCGGAGTAGATGCCCTTGTTCTCCGGGCCCTCCACCTTGAGGATGCCGAGCGCGCCCTTGTTGAAGGCGCGGAAGATCGAGTGGTCCACCAGCACGTAGCTGCCGGGGACGTCCAGGTGGAAGTCGCCGAACATGGCGCCGCCGGCGGGGATCAGCGTGGTCTGCACGTTATTCTGGATCACGCGGGTGCCGCCCTCCATGTAGACGGTGTCGAAGATCTCGCCGATGACGTGGAAGCTCGACACCAGGTTCGGGCCGCCGTTGCCGACGAAGAGGCGCAGGGTCTCGCCCACGTTCGCCTTGAGGGCGTTGTCACCGAGGAGCGCGTTCTCGGAGCCGTTGAACACGACGTAGGTGGCGTTCTCGTCGATCGCCTTCTGCATGTCGAAGGGCTGCAGGCCCTTCTCGCGGTACTTGCCCACCGTGTAGAAGTCGCCCTGCATCACGTAGTACTCGCGGTCGACCTTGGGAAGGCCCTCGGCCGGCTCCACCAGGATGAGGCCGTACATGCCGTTGGCGACGTGCATGCCCACGGGCGCGGTGGCGCAGTGGTACACGTAGAGGCCCGGGTTCAGCGCCTTGAACGTGAACTGAGAGCGGTGGCCGGGCGCGGTGAAGCTGCTCGCGGCGCCGCCGCCGGGGCCCGTCACCGCGTGCAGATCGATGTTGTGAGGCATCTTGCTGTCGGGGTGGTTGAGCAGGTGGAACTCCACCGTGTCGCCCTCGCGGACGCGGAGGAAGTTGCCGGGCACCTGGCCGCCGAAGGTCCAGAAGGTGTAGTCGACACCCTCCGAGATGGGCATCACGAGCTCGCGCACCTCGAGCTCGATCACGACCTTCGCCGGCGTCTTCCGGGTGATCGGCTGCGGCACGAACGGCGGCGGCACCATCTCGTGGATGATGGGCTCGCCCTGTGGCGGGCCGAGATCCCGGGGCGCGGTGACGTCGACCGGCTTCTCCGCGGCGGCGATCACCTCGCCGCCAGAGACGCGCGAACTCGCAGCCTGCGAATCCGAGCAGCCCACCGTGGTCAGCAGCAAGGCCGCCGCGAAGAGGATTACCAGGGGGTTGGGGACACGAACCACGTCAAACTCCTTGCTCTCGGCGGCTGCCGAGCGGTGCGGTAGTGCTTCTTCTGCGCTGCCCGCCTTCCGATCGCAAGTCTCGTTGGCGGGATCCTGTGTAAGTCGGTCGTTCTGAAGGTGATGGGGCACACGCATCTCGCGTCGATCCATCCATCGGCGTTCGCGGCGGTGATCTAATGGGTTCGCCGAATCGCCGATATGATCTGGATGCGGTTCCCATGCCAGCCACGCGGGAATGAACCGCGGGGGGCGCGCTTCACCGCGTCGTCGCCAGCGCGGCGAGCACGTCGAAGTAGCCGGGGAAGGAGACGTCCGCCCACTCGGCCCCTTGGATCCTCGTCTCGCCGGAGGCGGCGAGCCCGGCCACCGCGAGGCCCATCGCCAGGCGATGATCGCCGGCCGCGTCCACCTCCGCCCCCGCCAGCGGCGTGGGGCCGTGGACGGCGAGCCCGTCGGGAAGCTCGTCGACCGCCGCGCCCATCCGGCGGAGGGAAGCGGCGATTCCTGCGAGACGATCGGACTCCTTCACCCGCAGCTCGCCCGCGCCGCGGATGGTCGTCGTGCCGCTCGCCTGCGTCGCCACCACGGCGAGGATCGGCACCTCGTCCACCAGCGCCGGGATCTCCTCGGGCCCGACGTCGGTGGCCAGGAGCGGCGCTCCGCCGCGGGCGCGGATGATGCCCCTGGGCTCGCCCGCGGCGAGGTCCACGGCCTCGGCCTCCACCCGGGCGCGCATCCGCCGCAGCACCTCGATCCAGCCGATGCGGGTGGGATTCACACCCACGTCTCCCACCTCGATGGACGATCCTGGCAGCAAGATCGCCGCGGCGATCAGGAACGCTCCGGACGAGGGGTCGCCGGGGATCGCGATCGCTCCAGGTGAGCGGAGGGCGCCGGGGCGGATCTCGATCCACTCGCCGTCGTCGCGCCGCAGGTCGGCGCCGAACGCCGCGAGCATCCGCTCCCCGTGATCTCGGGAGAGGTGCGGCTCCCACACGCGGGTGGGTCCCTCCGCCTGGAGCCCGGCGAGGAGGAGCGCGGTCTTGACCTGCGCGCTGGCCACGGGGAGCCGGTGCGCCGCCCCGCGCAGCCGGCCGCCCTCGAGCCGCAGCGGCGCCCGCTCCCGATCGCCGCCGGCGCCGCGGGCCCTCGCGCCCATCGTCCGCAGCGGCTCCAGCACCCGCCCCATCGGACGGCGGCGCAGGCTCTCGTCTCCGTCCAGCGTCGCCGGGATGCCGGCGCCCGCCAGCGCGCCCGCGAGGAGGCGCATGGTGGTGCCGCTGTTGCCGCAGTCGATGGGGGCCGCCGGCGTCGAGAGGCCGCGCGGGCCCGCGCCCTGGACCGTCACGACGCCGCGCGCCTCGTCGATGCGCGCCCCGAGCGCGCGCAGGGCCCGCAGCGTCGCGCGGACGTCGGCGCCGCTGCCGAGCCCCTCGATCCGGGTCTCGCCCTCCGCGAGCGCCGCGAGGATCAGCGCCCGGTGCGAGATCGACTTGTCTCCCGGCACGGCGACCGCGCCGCGAAGGGATCCTGCCTGTCGAACGGAGCGGATGCCCATGCGTTCCCTCGGGCCTCTTCGCGCGGGCGGCTGCGCGGCGTTTGGAATTGAAAGCCCCGGGAGCTTATACCGGGCCTCTTCGCGCGGGCGGCTGCGCGGCGAGCCCATTCGAGACGGATGCCTACCACCGATCGCACGCCGCGGGACGGACGATTCGGCGGGCGGCGGTGCCGCCGCCGGACGGAACGTCCATTTCCTCGCCGGGCCCGTGCGCGCTATCCTGCTCGCATGCGGCGCGGGCCACGGGCCTGCGCTCGATCTCGCGGGGTGACCTCATGATGGAAGCCCGTGGACTCGCAGTCGCCGTGTTCGCATCGGTCGCGCTGGGCGCGTGCGCCAGCGCGAAAACCAACCTGGCCGGGACATCAACCAGAACTTCCAGGAGCAGACGCTGAACGGCGTCCGCTACGTGGATTACTTCTACTATCCGAACCGCGTGGAGCCGACGAAGCTCTGGGTGCGCGCGGTGGTCACGGTGGAGAGCAACCGGCTCTCCCAGGACATCGTGGACGCGATGATGGCCGGTGCCCGGGCCGAGCGGCTCGAGCTGAAGCACGAGGAGGCGCAGAACCGCTTCGACGTGGTCCGCAGGCAGTACCTCGCGGAGGAGGCCGCCGGTGAGAACCCTTGATCGCGGCGGCGCCTGGCGGCCGCGGGAGGACGGCGATCGCTCGTCGCCCTCGGGCCGCTAGCGAAGCCCGGGCGACTCGTGGAGCTTCAAGGTGGCGAAGAGCCGGCCCTCGATGGGTACGACCTCCCCGCTGACCTCGCCACCGCCGAGCTCGAGGCCGGCGACGAGCTGGAGCTGGTCCGCACGGAAATCCTCGCCGAGATGATCGGGTTTTGCTCGGAGGCGGCCTCGCCGGCGCGCACGCGGCGATAGCCGCGATCCGCTCGAGGCGATATGACACCCGGGGCGGATGCCGCAGGTGGCGCCGCGCCATCGATCACGAACGAGCCGGCCGCCCGGCCGGCGACAAGGAAACGGACGGGAAGGACAGTGGGACGCATCTTCGAGACTCGCAAGGCCACCATGTTCGCGCGGTGGGATCGGATGGCCAAGCAGTTCACGCGGCTCAGCAAGGACATCACCATCGCGGTCAAGGCCGGCGGGCCCAACCCGGACACCAACGCGGCCCTGCGCCGGGTGCTGCAGAACGCCCGGGCCGCGAACATGCCGAAGGACAAGATCGAGGGCGCGATCAAGCGCGCCTCCGGGCAGGACCAGCAGGACTACCAGGTGGTCCTCTACGAAGGGTACGGGCCCCACGGGATCCCGCTCCTGGTGGAGACGGCCACCGACAACGTCACCCGCACCGCGGGGAACGTGAGGAGCAAGTTCACCAAGGGTGGCGGAAACCTGGGCACCCCCGGCAGCGTGGCCTTCATGTTCCAGCGGATGGGCGTCTTCCGCCTGAAGCCCGAGGGGCTGGACGTCGACGAGCTCGAGCTGGAGCTGATCGACCACGGGCTCGTGGAGATGGGCGACGGCGAGGGCGAGAAGGGCGAGAAGCAGATCATCGCCCGCTGCGCCTTCGCCGACTTCGGCCAGCTCCAGGCGGCGATCGAGGGCAAGGGGATCGAGCCCATCTCCGCCGAGGTGGAGTACGTGCCCAACGACCTCGTGGAGCTCCCGGAGGAGAAGGCGAACGAGGTGATGAAGCTCGTCGATCTCCTCGAGCAGGACGACGACGTCCAGCGGGTGTTCCACAACCTCGCCTGATCCGCGGGGCGCGCCTACGTTGGAGACGAGGAGGTCCGTTCGTCTCGGACCACGTCTCGCCTGGAGGGCACGATGCGCGCGCCGAACCGCCCCCTGTCCGAGCTCCCGCTCGGCGAGCTCTTCGAGCGGCTGATCGGGAGATCCCGCCTGCTCGCCCAGCAGGAGGTCGAGCTCGCCAAGACCGAGGCCAGGGCGCAGCTCCGGACCGAAGCGAAGACGGCGGCGGGGCTCTCCATCGCCGCGATCTGCGCGCTGCTGGCGGTGGCCATGATGCTGGTCGCGGTCGCGCTCCTCCTGGACATCTGGCTGGCCGGCTGGCTGTCGGCGCTGCTGGTGGCCGCCTTCGTGCTCGCGGTCGGATCGATCGCGGGCCTCTTGGGCTGGAGGACGCGGGTTCGCGATCCGATGGGGACCACGCGCAGGACGATGGAGGGGAACATCAGATGGCTGAAGGAACGACGCGCGTAGAGCGGACCGGCGGAGAGCCGATCGCCTCGGAGCTGGAGTGGGAGGCCGCCGTGCGAGGGGAGGCGCCGGCGGCCCGCCCGAGGGAGGCCCCGCGGCCCCAGGCGCAGCCGTCCGCGCCGGCGACCGCGCCGCCTGCGGCGCGGTACGGTGAGGCCGGGGCGCGACCGGCTCCCGATCGCGGCGTGCGCGAGATCCGCCGGCGCATCCACGAGGCGAAGAGCCCCGAGGCGAAGGGCCCCGACCCCACCGCCCGGATCGAGCTGCTCCGCCGGGACATCGAGGAGAACCGGCGCATCGTCGCGCAGGTCGTGGAGGAGCTCGACGAGCGGAGGCGGGAGCTCATGGACGCCCGCCTCCAGTTCCGGCGGCATCGCGCCGCGTTCCTCGCGGGCGCGGCCGGCTTCGTGCTCCTGGCGGGGACCTCCGTTCTCCTCGTCTTGCGCCGGCAGCGGCTCCGCCGGCGTCCGGCGGCGCGGGTGCGGCGCCTCGCCGACGCCCTGGGCCGGATGATCGAACGCCCCGAGGCGGTGGCGCGCCCGTCGCCCATGGTGCGGGAGCGGGTCCTCGGCTCGGCGGCGAGCGGCGCCTCCGGCGTCCTGGCAAAGAAGGTCGCCTCGAGGATCGCCGGGATGGTATGAGGCTCCTTCGACAGGCCCTTTTCGCGGCCCATGAACGGGGTGCGACCGGCGCGCCCGCCCTCCTCCTTGCTTAACCTCGGTGAGAGCAGGCGGGCGAGTGCCCCACGACGAGGAGTGGAAGATGGGTGCATCCGGGAGGCCGTCCTTCAACAAGCGGCAGAAGGAGCAGGCGCGCCTCGAAAAGCAGCGGCGCAAGGAGGAGAAGCGCGCGGAGCGGGACGCCGATCGCGCCAACCGCGCGCCGCCCGAGCCCGGCGTGGATCCGGACATCGCGCACATCGTCCCCGGCCCGCAGCCCGTCGCCGAGGAGTAGTCCGAAGCGGCCGGCCGTTCCTTCGGGCGCCGGGCGACCACCGTTCGCCGGCGAGGGCTTCATGATAGTTCACGAAGCCTTCATCCCTGCGCCAGGGGCGTGAGGGATCGTCTCTCGAGGTGACCTCCTCCTTCACCGGGCGGAGACACCGCAGGGAAGGTCGGCATGAAGCGAAGAATCGGGATCGGCGCGGCGGCGCTCGTCGCCGTCGTCGCGGCCATCGGCCTGTGGGCGCCGTGGAAGGATCGGACGCCCCCGCTCGAGGTCGAGTCGCTGCGGATCGATCGGGGCCCGATCGTCTCCCGGATCAGCGCGAGCGGTACCGTCTCCGCGCGGACCACGGTGCTGGTCGGCAGCCAGGTGTCGGGCCGCATCCAGGAGATCTTCGTCGACTTCAACGGCCCGGTGACCAAGGGCCAGCTCCTGGCGCGGATCGATCCGCGGGTCTTCGACGCCCAGGTGGAGCAGGCCCGCGCCAACGTGACCGCCGCGCGGGCGCAGATCGCCAAGGCGAAGGCCCAGGCGGACGAGGCCCTGCGCGATCTCGAGCGCAAGGCGCGACTGGACGAGCGCCGGCTCATCGCCTCCGTGGATCTCGATGCGGCGCGGGCCCGGGCGGAGGTGGCGAAGGCCGAGGTGCAGGCGGCCGAGAGCGCGCTGGTGCAGGCCGCCGCCACCCTGCGTCAGGCCGAGCTGAACGTGACGTACACCGCAATCCTGTCGCCGATCGACGGGGTGGTGATCTCCCGGGACGTGGACGTGGGGCAGACGGTGGCGGCGTCGCTGCAGACGCCGACCCTCTTCACCCTCGCGGAGGATCTGCGGAAGATGCAGGTCCACACCAACGTCGCCGAGAGCGACGTGGCCAAGGTCGTCGCCGGCAACCCCGCCTCCTTCACCGTGGACGCGTACCCGGGGCGGTTGTTCGAGGGGACGATCCGCGAGGTGCGCAACGCGGCACAGACCACGCAGAACGTGGTGACCTACGACGCGGTGATCGACGTGGAGAACCCGGACCTCGCCCTGAAGCCCGGCATGACCGCGAGCGTCTCCTTCGTGCTGGAGGCGAGGGACGACGTGCTGCGGCTGCCCAACGCGGCCCTGCGCTTCCGCCCCCCCGGGGAGAAGGCGCCGCCGCCGAACCCCGGGGAGCGCACCATCTGGCTGGAGGGCCCCGAGGGGCTTCGGCCGGTCTCGGTGAAGGTCGGCATCACCGACGGCACCTTCACCGAGGTCCTCGAGGGCGCCGCCGAGGGCGACCGGGCCGTGGTCGACGCCCGCGGGAGCGGCCGGGCGCCGGCGCCCAGGATCCGCATGGGCAGGAGGGGCTTCTAGCCGTGGCGCTCCTCGAGCTCGAGGGGGTCACGCGGATCTTCCGCCTCGACGGCCTGGAGCTGCGCGCCCTGGGGCCCGTGAATCTGGAGGTGGAGGAGGGCGAGCTCCTGGCGATCATGGGCCCGTCGGGATCGGGCAAGTCGACCCTGATGAACATCATGGGCTGCCTGGACCGGCCGACGGCGGGGCGCTATCGCCTCGCGGGCAAGGAGATGGGAAGGCGCACGCCCGCGGAGCTGGCCCGGATCCGGAACCGGCACCTCGGCTTCGTCTTCCAGAGCTTCCAGCTCCTGCCCCGCACCACGGCGTTGGAGAACGTGGAGCTGCCGCTGCTCTACCGCGGCGGGATCTCCTCCCGCGAGCGGGTTGCCCGGGCCCGGGCGGCCCTCGAGCGCGTCGGCCTCGGCGACCGTCTGAAGCACCACCCGAAGCAGCTCTCGGGCGGGCAGCAGCAGCGGGTGGCGATCGCCCGCGCCCTGGTCGGCGAGCCGCGGATCGTCTTCGCCGACGAGCCCACCGGCGCCCTCGACTCCCGGACCAGCGTCGAGATCATGGGTCTCTTCCAGGCCCTCGGGCGCAGCGGCATCACCGTGGTGCTGGTCACCCACGAGCTGGACGTGGCGGCCTACGCGAAGCGGGTGGTGGTGGTCCGCGACGGGCGGATCTCGTCGGACACCCGGCAGACGCCCCGCGTCGCGTCGGCGGAGGTGGCATGAGTTTTCTGGAGACCTTGCGGGTCGCCCTGCGGGCGCTCCTGCGCAACAAGCTGCGATCGGCGCTGACCGTTCTCGGCATCGTCATCGGCGTGGCGTCGGTGATCGCGATGACCGCCATGGGCGAGGGCGCCCGCATGCAGGTGGAGAAGACCTTCGCCTCCATGGGCACGAACCTGCTGGTGATCCTCCCCGGCGCCACGACCTCGGGCGGCGCGCGGTCGGGCTTCGGCAGCGCGCCCACCATCGGCTGGTCGGACGTGGAGGCCATCCGGGTGAACGTGCCGTCGGTGCGCTGGGTGGCGCCCCAGCTGCGCACGGTGGCGCAGCTCGTGAGCGAGGAGCAGAACTGGAGCACCCAGCTCACCGGCACGAACCCGGAGTTCTTCGAGATCCGCGCGTGGGCGGTCGAGTCGGGGCGCCTCTTCGACGAGGGCGAGGTGGACGCGTCGGCCCGGGTGGCGGTGATCGGCCGCACCAGCGCCGAGAAGCTCTTCGGCCCCGGGGTCGATCCGGTGGGGAGGCGGATCCGGATCCAGAACGTGCCCTTCGAGGTCATCGGACTCCTGGAGTCGAAGGGGCAGTCGTTCGGCGGGCAGGACAACGACGACGCCGCGTTCATCCCCCACACCACGTACCAGGCGCGCATCGACGGCGGCGCGCAGACCCACGTCGCCGGCGCGGTGCTGGTGGGGACCGCCTCCGCGGAGGACACCGGCCGCGCCCAGCGCCAGATCGCGTCGCTGCTGAGGGAGCGCCACCGCATCCGCGACGGGCAGGAGGACGACTTCTCGATCCGCAACCTCACCGAGATGGCGAGCGCGATGCAGGACACCACCCGGACCTTCACGTTGCTCCTCGCGTCGATCGCGGCGGTGTCGCTCGTGGTGGGCGGGATCGGGATCATGAACATCATGCTGGTGAGCGTCACCGAGCGCACCCGCGAGATCGGGATCCGCATGGCGGTGGGCGCCACCCCCGCCGCGATCCTCGCCCAGTTCCTGGTGGAGGCGATCGTGCTGTCGGTGGCGGGGGGGCTCGCCGGCCTCGCCGTCGGCGCCGCCGCCTCGGTGAAGATCGCGGGATCGTACGGGTGGAGCAGCGTCGTGGGCCTCGACGTCGTGCTCGTCGCCATCGGCTTCAGCGCCGCGGTGGGCGTGGGCTTCGGCATCGTCCCCGCCCGCAAGGCGTCGCGGCTCGATCCGATCGAGGCCCTGAGGTTCGAATGATGGTGCGTCTCGCTGCGGCACTCGCCCTCCTCGTCCCGGCCCTCTCCCTCGCGCAGGGCGATGCGGGGGTCCTCACCCTGGACGAAGCCGTGCGGACCGCGCTGGAGAGCCACCCCTCCATCCGCCGCGCGAGGGCCGACGTCGCCGGCGCGGAGGCCGGGGTCGGGGCGGCGCGGGCGCCGCTCTTCCCGCAGGTGCAAGGGCAGGCCAGCTGGCAGTTCCAGGATCGCCCCAGCGTCCAGCTCGGCACCTCGTTCGTCCGCTCGTCCGGACAGAGCGCCGCGGCGGGGCTCTCGGTGAACCAGCTCGTCACCGACTTCGGCAGGACCACGAACGGCCTGCGCGCCGCCGCTGCCACCGAGGACGCCCAGCGCGAGGGAGAACTGGACGTCCGCGACTCGGTGGTGGCCAACGTGCGCCAGGCGTTCTTCACGGCGCGGGCCCGGAAGGCGCTCCTCGCGGTGGCCGAGCAGAACCTCGCCAACCAGCAGCGCCACCTCGAGCAGGTGGCGGCCTTCGTGGAGCTCGGCGAGCGACCGCCCTACGACCTGGCTCAGGCGCAGACCAACGCGGGCGCCGCCCGCTCGCAGCTCGCAGCCGCCCGAGGCGAGTACCGCGTGGCCCGGGCGTCGCTGGTGCAGGCGATGGGGATCCCGATCGCCGCCGACTTCGAAGTCGCCGACCAGGGCCTCCCGCCGATCGAGGGCGAGGGCGGATCCGCCGAGGATCTGCTACCCGAGGCGCTGGGGGCGCGGCACGACGTGGCGGCCCTCGAGCAGCGCATCCGATCGAGCGAGTACTTCGTCCGCTCCAACCGGGCGGGGTGGTTCCCCACCCTGGGCATCACCGGCGGCATCGACGCGCTGGGGCCGGCGTTCGACGACCTCGACGGTCCGGCGTGGAAGGCCGGCGTCACGCTGACCTGGCAGCTCTTCCAGGGCGGCGCCACCTTGGCGGCGGTGCGGCAGGCGGAGGCGTCGGTGGACGGGCTGCGGGCGGAGCGCGACGCGCTGGCGCAGCAGGTGCGCTTCGAGCTCGAGCAATCCCTCGCCGCGATCCAGTCCGCCCTCGCCGCGAGGGAGGCGGCGGACGAGACCCTGGCGAGCGCCCGTGAGCAGCTCCGGCTCGCCGAGGGGCGCTACGAGACCGGCCTCGGCAGCCTCCTCGAGCTCGCCGACGCGGAGCTCGCCCTCCAGCAGGCGGAGGGCGCGCGGGTGCAGGCCGAGTACGATCTCTCCGCCGCCCGGGCGCTGCTCCTGCGCAGGCTGGGGCGCGGCTGACGAGGTATCGGAGCTCCTCCGTGCGCCGGCACGGCCGGCGGAGGGAGGAGGGGCCGGCGTGCCGCGGCGCTCAGGCGCTCGGCTGCAGCGAGGGCTCCGAGATGCTCTCCAGAACTTCGCCGGCGAACTCGTCGTCCTCGCCCTCCACCGCGAGATCGCCGAGGGACACGATGCCGCACAGCATCTTGTCTCGATCGAGGACCATCAGCCGCCGGATCTGGTGCTCCTTCATCAGCTTCGCAGCCTTCTCCACGTCCTCGTCTGCGTAGCACCAGTGGAGCCGGGTGGTCATCACGTCGGCGACGTTGCAGGTCGCGGGATCCTGCCCCTCCGCCACCGCGCGGATGGCGATGTCCCGATCGGTCAGGAAGCCGGTCAGCCTCTCCCCGTCGCAGACCGGCAGGCCGCCGACGTCCAGGTCCCTCATCATCCTGGCGGCACCCTGCAAGGTGGCGTCGGGGGGAATCACCTGGACGTTGCGGGTCATGATCTCGTCGAGCGTCACGTCTCTCCTCCTCGCCTGCGGCGACGGCCGCGTCCTCCTTTGGTTCTCCTGCCCGACTCAAGGTGCGGCCCGCGGCGGGGAACGGCGAGGGGCGCAGGCCCGTTCCGCAGGCCGACGATCGCCAGGAGGTATTGCGCGCCGGCCGCGGGCAAATCGCCTTCTCGTGGAGCGGATCAGAAGAGGCCGACGATCCGCCCGCCGTCGTCCAGGCGGATCCGGTTCGCCGCGGGCTCCCTGGGCAGGCCAGGCAGGGTGTTGATGCTCCCCATGTAGGCGACCACGAAGCCGGCGCCCCGGCGCTGGGCCAGGTCGGTCACCGTCACCCGGAAGCCCGTGGGCCTGCCCCGCAGCTTCGGATCGTCGGAGAGGCTCGCCGCGGCCTTGGCCACGATCACCGGCTTGTCGCCCATGCCCTCGGCGGCGGCGCGCTGGATCGCGGCCCTCGCCTCCTTCGTGTAGTCGACGCCGTCGGCGCCGAAGATCGCGGTGGCGATGCGCTCGATCTTCTCCTCGATCGACGCCTCGAGCGGATAGAGCGGCTCGAAGTTCGGCTTCGCCTCCGCCGCCCGCATCACCGCCTCGGCGAGCTCCACGCCCCCCTCGCCTCCCCTGGCCCAGATGTCGGCGACGGCGAACTCCAGCTTCCGCTCCCGCGCGAACTCGCGGATCAGCTCCAGCTCCGCCGGGGCGTCGTCCGCGAAGTGGTTCAGCGCGATCACCGGGTCGTAGCCGAAGAGGCGGGCGTTCTCCACGTGCTTGGCCAGGTTGGTGAGGCCGGCGCGCACCGCGTCGGGGTCGGGCACCGCGTGGGACGCGGCGCCGCCGTGGTGGCGCAGCGCCCGCACCGTGGCGAGGAGCACCACCGCCGCCGGCCGGAAGCCCGACTGCCGGCAGACGAGGTCGAAGTACTTCTCCATTCCCAGGTCGGTGGCGAAGCCCGCCTCCGTCACCACGTAGTCGGCGAGCCCGAGGGCGAGGCGGGTGGCGCGGACGGAGTTGGTGCCGTGGGCGATGTTGCCGAAGGGGCCCATGTGCAGGAAGGCGGGCTGGCCCTCCAGGGTCTGCACGAGGTTGGGGTTCAGGGCGTGGGCGAGGAGCACCGCCATGGCGCCGTCGGCCTTCAGGTCGCCGGCGGTGACGGGCGCGCCGTCGCGGGTGTAGGCCACCAGCATCCTGGCCAGGCGGGCCTGCAGGTCGGCGAGATCCTCCGCGAGCGCCATGATCGCCATGATCTCGGTGGCGACCGTGAGCTCGAAGCCGTCCTCCCGCGGGACGCCGTCGACGGCCCCGCCGAGGCCCACCACCACGTGGCGCAGCGCCCGATCGTTGAGGTCGAGGGCGCGCTTGTGGACCACGCGGCGGGGATCGATCCCGAGGGCGTTGCCCTGGTGGAGGTGGTTGTCGAGGAGCGCGGCGAGCAGGTTGTTGGTGGCGGTGATCGCGTGGAAGTCGCCGGTGAAGTGGAGGTTGATCTCCTCCATGGGCAGCACCTGGGATCGCCCGCCGCCGGCGGCGCCGCCCTTGATCCCGAAGACGGGGCCGAGCGAGGGCTCGCGCAGGGCGACGGCCACCCGCTTGCCCAGGCGGCCGAGGGCCTGGGTGAGGCCGACCGAGAGCGTGGTCTTCCCCTCGCCGGCGGGCGTCGGCGTGATCGCGGTCACCAGCACCAGCTTGCCCCGCTGCGCCGGGGGCGGCGTGAGCACCTTCGCCATGTGCGGGCCGTACGGGTAGAGGTCCTCCGCGCCGAGGCCGAGGTCGGCCGCCACGTCGGCGATGGGGCGCAGGCGCGCACTCTGTGCGATCTCCAGGTCGGTCATCTCGCGGTCGCTCCGGGCTTCGAAAAAGGGGCCCACGAGTAACAAGCGATGGCCCCCGATTCAATCGGCGATCCGCGCCGTCAACGCTGCGCCTCGCGCACCTGGGCCTGGCCCCGCAGGCGCCGCAGCATGCGGGGGGCCTCCGCGGCGAAGCGGGCCTCCCCGCCCGGCAGGGGGCGATCGAAGGGATCGGTGACCCGCACGCCCCTGGGGCTGGTCTGTCCCTCCATGAACGAGATCTTCAGATCCTTCCCGACGAGGGCGAACTTGCGCTTCCAGCCGACCATCGCCAGGACGTAGCGATCGGGCGGGGCCTGGTGCATGGGCCAGCCGTCGGAGTAGTGCGCCGGATCGTGGTCGTCGCCCAGCAGGGAGAAGAGCGTGGGGAGCAGGTCCACGTGGCCCGTCGGCGCGTCGAACCGGCCTGGCGGCAGCGTCTCGTCCTGGAGGATCATCGGCACGTGGATCTGCGCCGCGTTCACGTCGGTGGCGTGGCCGAGCCTGCCGTGCTCGTTGAACTCCTCGCCGTGATCGCCGGTGACGACGAGCAGGGGCCGGCCCTCCCGATGCGCCCGGTACGCCGCGAGGAACTCCGCCACCTTGGTGTCGACCTCCCGCGCCGAGTTCCGGGCGCGGTTCAGGATCTCGAGCCCCGGCCGCCGCGACGCGGTGAGGGTCCCGCCGCCGTCCCACGCCGGCTCGAAGACCGCGGAGCGGGGCGGGTAGTTGTAGTTGAAGTGCGTGCCCGCGAAGAAGAGGAAGAGGAAGAGCGGCTCGTCCTTCGGCGCGGTCTGCAGGATCTCCACCGCGCGGGCGAGCATGGCCTCGTCCCGCTCGTTCCCGTCCCCCTGGAAGTCGGTCTCCAGGCCGTCGGTGACGTCGTGGAAGACGGTCTCCTTCAGATCCATCCAGTCGACCGATGAGGCGGCGAGGAGGTGGAGCCGGTAGCCGTTCCGCTTCAGCGCCGGGAAGAGCATCGGGGTGCGGCCGGCTCCGATCACCGTGTCCCGCCGCTGGGGATCGAGGCCGAAGAGGATCGAGTAGAGCGAGAACTGGGTGGCGGAGGCCGCACTGTAGTGCCGCTCGAAGACCGTCGCCTCCCGCGAGAGCGCCGCCAGGTTCGGCATCACCTCGTCGTCGAGGAAGGTCGCGGGGAGGCTCTCTATGAGGAGGAAGACGACGTCGGGCCTGCGGGTGAAGCTCACCCGGGCGGGATCCACGCTGCCGAGCGGCGTCGTCACCTGGGGCAGCTCGCCCAGCGAGAGCTCCTTCACCGCCTCGCGCCCCGTCAGCGCGGCGAGCTGCTTGTTCATCCGCACCAGGGGCTGCAGCGGCATCAGGGTCGCCGCGGTCTCGGCGGGCGGCCCTCCCACGAAGATGAGGCCGGCGCTCGCCGTCCGCTCCGCCGCCCACAGGAGGAGGATCGACAGCGCCCACGACAGGGTCCGCTTCGGCGATGCGAACCGCCGCAGGACCTGCGCGCCCAGCCAGGTGGCCACCGCCACCGCCGCGGCGAGGGCGGCGAGGAGGAAGGCCACCTCGCCCTTGGGGAGGCCGGTCTCGGCGAGGCCGCCCCCGGGCTGCATCGCCACGGTGAGCACCAGCCCGTTGATGTGGAAGCCGAGGGCGTCGAAGACCATCGAGTCCACGTAGAAGAACGCGGTGACCAGGGCGACGAGGAGCGGCGCGGCGACGACGTATCGGCGTCCCAGGAGCAGGAGCGGGAGGGTGGCGAGGAAGGCGAGGAGGCCCAGGAAGAGGCCCTCGACGAGGAAGCCGGCCCAGAGGGGCGCGCGCAGCGCGGGGAGCATGTCCGCCGCCGCCGCGGAGAGGGTGCGGCGGAAGAACCACACCACGAGGAGGCCGTGGGCGAGGGCCCACATCAGGGCGGGGCGCAGGTGGTGACGGGCGGGCGCGGGCATCGTCGTCGCTCCTACCAGGGCGGCGAGAGCCGTTCAATCCGCAACGATCCGCGCCGCGGCACCTTCGCTCAGAGGGAGGCCCAGAGGAGCCGCGCCCGGAGCCCCAGCCAGGTGGAGTAGCCGACGAGGCTGTGGCGGATCGTGCCGTCGGCGCCGAGCAGATAGAAGGTGGGGTAGGCGTCGATCGAGTAGGCCTCCCGCACCGAGGCGTCCCCGAGGAGCACCGTGCCGGGGATCCCGTGCTCGCGGGCCACGCGGGCCACGTCCTCCTCGCTCCGATACGAGAGCGCGATGGAGAGGACCTCGACGTCGTCTCCCGCCGACTTCGCCACCGAGGCCACGTTGGGCGCGACCGCCTTGCAGACGCCGCACCACGGCGCCCAGAAGTAGAGGAGGACCTTGCGCCCCTGCGACTCCGCGAGGCGGTGGGGCCGGCCCTCGAGGTCGCGCAGGGTGAAGTCCGGCGCGGCGGTACCCGAGGCGATCAGGTTGCGGGTCTGCCAGGCGCCGATCGCCAGGAAGACCAGGAGGATCAGGCCGCCGTCGATCGCAAACCGCCTCAGGCGGCGCCGTCGCGCAGGGGGCTGGGTCTCGCTGTCGGCCATGGCGGGATCGGTACCGGGGAAGACGAAGCTGCGGACCCCGTCCACGAGGTCCGCAGCGGTGAAGAGCGGCCTGCGCGGCCGCTGGACGAGCGACCCTACTTGGTGGCGGTCTTCTCGGCCTGCTTGATCAGCTCGACGTCGATGACGATGTCGACCTCGTCGCCGACCAGCACGCCGCCGGCCTCGAGGGCCTGGTTCCAGTTGAGGCCGAAGTCCTTGCGGTTCACCTTGGTGGTGGCCACCGCGCCGATCCGCATGTTGCCCCAGGGATCCTTCACCTCGGCGTCGAGGCCCTCGACGCCGAGGACGACCTCCTTGGTGACGCCGCGCATGGTGAGGTCACCGGTGACCGCGAGCTTGCCCTTGCCCTTCGACTTGGCGCTCTTGGACTTGAAGGTGATCGTCGGGTGCTTGGCGACGTCGAAGAAGTCCGGGCTCTTCAGGTGGTCGTCGCGCTTGGGCTCGCGGGTGTCGATGGTGGTCGCGTCGATGGTCGCGTCGATCGCGACCGCCTCGGGCTTGGCCGGATCGAACTGGACGGTCCCCGCCAGCTTGGTGAACTCGCCGCGGACGGTGGTCACCATCATGTGCCGCACCTTGAAGTGGGCGTTGGAGTGGGAGGGGTCGATCTGGTACGGCGCTGCGAACGACAAGGCGGGCGCTCCGAGGAGGAGGGTGAACAGGGCCTTCCCGATGAACTTGCGCATCCTAGTGCTCCTTGGGCTCTTGGCGCGGGGAAGCCCGCGCGGGTGGGTCTGGTCGAAGACGGGGCCTTGGATGCCCCGCTGGCGGATCCGTTTCACGAGGGCTCTCGTCCGGGGGCCGTCCGTCCTCCCGAAAGGCCCGAACCGACGAGCGCCGGAAACGTTCCCGGCCGCGGCGATCTGGAAGGCCCGGTTCGGCCGGCGGGAAGCCGATCCCATCGAACCGGTGGTCCTCGGCCACCCCGGTCATTAGGTTCACGCTCCTTCATTCTCCGGGAGTTTCGACGAGATGAGGCGACTTCTCCCCTTCCTCGCGCTGGTGGCGGCCGCCCCGGCGCTGGCCAGCGGTGGGCATGTGGACCCCACTCCCACCGTCGCCATCGCGGTGGCCGCCATCCTGATCGGCGCCCTCCTCGGCGGCCACGTCGCGATCCGCCTGGGGCAGCCCGCCGTGCTCGGGGAGCTCGTCGCCGGCGTGGTCCTGGGGAACCTCGGCCTCGTCGGCCTCCACGTCTTCGACGGGGTGGCGACCGATCCGCTCATCGATCTCCTCGCCAACATCGGCGTGCTGATCCTGCTCTTCGAGGTCGGCCTCGAGTCGACCGTGGGCGAGATGGCGAAGGTCGGCGTCCCCTCCCTGGTGGTGGCCGTCCTGGGCGTGGTGGCGCCCATGCTGCTGGGCTGGGGGGTGGGCGCATGGCTGCTCCCCGAGGCGACCACCTACGCCCACATCTTCCTCGGCGCCACCCTCGCCGCCACCAGCGTGGGGATCACCGCCCGCGTCCTCCAGGATCTCGGCCGCTCCCAGAGCGGCGAGGCGCGGGTGATCCTGGGCGCCGCCGTGATCGACGACGTGCTCGGCCTCGTCCTCCTCGCCGCCGTCACCGGCCTCATCGCCGCGGCGGAGAGCGGGGGCTCGATCTCCGGCCTGGAGCTCGGCCTGATCCTGGTGAAGGCGGTGGGCTTCCTGGCCGGCGCGCTGCTGGCGGGCAGGTGGCTGTCGGCTCACTTCATCGGCCTCGCCGCGAGGCTGCAGCGCCCGGGGGCGCTGCTGGTGGCGGGCCTCGTGGTCTGCCTCTCCCTCTCGTGGGCCGCGAGTGCGCTGGGCCTCGCGGCGATCGTCGGCGCGTTCGCCGCCGGCCTCATCCTCGAGGAGGTGCACTTCAAGCCGTTCGCCGATCGCGGCGAGCGCAACCTCTCCGAGCTGATGGCGCCCATCGCCGGGTTCCTGGTCCCCATCTTCTTCGTGGCGATGGGCATGCGCACCGACCTGCGCTCCTTCGCCATGCCGGGGGTGGCGGCGGTGGCCGTCGCCCTCACGGCGGTGGGGATCCTGGGCAAGCTCGTCAGCGCCGTCGGCGTGATCGGCAGGGGCCTCGACACCCTCTCGGTGGGGATCGGCATGATCCCCCGGGGCGAGGTGGGCCTGATCTTCGCCAACATCGGCCTGGGGCTCACCATCGGCGGCGAGCGGGTCGTGGATCAGGCGCTCTTCTCGGCGATCGTGGTGGTGGTGATGGTCACCACGCTGGTGACGCCGCCCGCGCTCAAGTGGAGCATGGTGCGGCGCGGCCACGCCCGCGCCCCCGGGCGCGCGGAAGGCTGAAGCGCCGGGAGGAACCGCCTCCACCCGGAGGCCCCGGTCGCGCGCGGCGACGGGGCCCGACCGGCGCAGCGCCAGCGCGCCCCTTTCGCCGCCGGGCCGCGGACCTCTACCAGACCTCGCAGCGGTCGACGGGCGCCATGGGCGCGCCGTCCTGGCAGGCGAAGGCCTCCTGGAACGCGACCTGGTTGATCACGGCGCCGTTCACCCGGAACTCCGGGGGCGAGTGGGGATCCACCGTCACCAGGAGCCGCGCGTACTCGGGGCGGCGGTTCGCGCACCACGACTGGGCGTAGGCGATGAAGAAGCGCTGGGCGGGAGAGAAGCCCGAATCGTCCCGGACGTCGAGATCGGCGCGGTCGTGGGAGAACGCCAGCCACGACATCTTCAGCCCGCCGATGTCCGCGATGTTCTCACCGAGCGTGAGGTTTCCGTCCAGGTTCAGATCCTGGACCTCGTAGGCGGCGTACTGGTCCACCACGCACTGGGCCTTCTCCCGGTAGGCGTCGGACACGGCGGGGGTCCACCACTCCCGCAGGTTGCCCTTGGCGTCGAACTGTCTGCCCTTGTCGTCGAAGCCGTGGGTGAGCTCGTGCCCCATCACCATGCCGATGGCGCCCGCGTTGGCCGCCGGCTCGGCCTCGGCGCCGAAGAAGGGGGCCTGCAGGATCCCCGCGGGGAACACCATCTCGTTGAGCAGCGGGTTGTAGTAGGCGTTCACCGTCGGAGGCGACATGAACCACTCGGACCGATCCACCGGCTCGCCGATCTTGTCGAGCTGCCGCTTCGACTCGAAGCGCTCCGCCGCGAGGCGGTTGGCGAGGTAGGACGTGTCGCTCACCTCCAGGCCGTCGTAGCTGCGCCACCGCTCGGGGTAGCCGATCTTGTTGTAAACGGCGTGGAGCTTCTGCAGGGCCTCGCTCCGGGTGGGCTCGTCCATCCACCCCAGGGTCTGCAGGTTGCGCTCGAAGGCGGCCTCGATCTGCTTCACCAGCTCCTGCGCCCGGGCCTTGCCCTCCTCGCCGAAGGCGATCGCCACGAAGGGGCGGGCGAGGGCCTCGCCCATGGCGGCGTCCACCGCGGCGACGCAGCGCTTCCACCTGGGCAGGATCCGCTCCTCGCCGGTGAGCTGCTTGGACCGGAAGGCGAAGTCCTCCTGCACGAAGGCCTCGGGCAGCGCCGGCGCCGCCGCGCGCACCAGGTGCCAGCGCAGGTAGGTCCGGAGCTGGGCCGGATCTCGCTCGCCCAGCAACTGGCTGAACGCCCTGAAGAACGCGGGCACGGTAACGTTGATCTTCTCCACGTCGGGCTCGCCGATCCCCTCGAAGTAGGTGCGCCAGTCGAAGTTCGGCGCCGCCGCCTCGAGGCCCTGGCGATCGATGCGGTGGTAGATGTTGTAGGGATCGCGGCGGTCGACCCGGGGCATCGACGCCTCGGCGAGGGCGGTCTCGATCTCCATCACGGCCTGCGCCGATCGCGTCGCCGACTCCGGGGTCTCGCCGGCGAGCTCGAGCATCCGGGCCACGTGGGCGACGTAGGCGGTGCGGGTCGCCTGGGGGCGCTCGCCCGGGTCCAGGTAGTAGCCGCGGTCGGGGAGGCCCAGCCCGCCCTGATCGGCGACGCCGATGACCTGGGTGGCGTCCCGGAAGTCCTGCTGGGCGCCGAAGGAGAAGAACGCGTTCACGCCGGCCATCTGCAGCCGCGCCACCTCCGCGGCGAGCCGCTCGGAGTCGCGGGCCGCCTCGATTCGGCCCAGCTCCTCCCGCAGGGTGGCGAGCGACGCCGCCGGCGCGTCGGCCTCGTCCATGCAGGTGGACCAGAAGGCGCCGAGCTCGTCGCCGTACGGCGTCTGGAGGCGGCCGCCCGCCACGTCGTCCAGGATGCGGCGGAGCAGGAGCTCGTTGTGCGCCTGGATCTCGGAGAAGCTCCGGTACCACGCGGGGCGGTCGGGGGGGATCGGCGTCTGCTTCATCCAGCCGCCGCAGGCGTAGGCGTAGAAGTCGGTGCAGGGATCCACGGCGGGATCCATGGCGGCCGCGTCCACCTCCATCTCGGGGAGCGGCGGCGCGGACCGCTGCACCTCCGCGACCGCCTGCGCCGGCTTCGGCCCGGCGCTCCTGCAGGCGGAGAGGGTGGCGAGGGATGCGGCGAGGATCGGGAAGAGGACGTGGGTGCGCATCCCGCGGATCTACCAGGGGTGTAGGCGAAAAGGGTACGCCGATCGAAGGGGACTGTCGATCAACCGCCGTCCGGGGCGGCGGGCGCCGCGGCCTCGCGGGGCGGCGCGCCCGAGGCGTGGCGCTGCAGGTAGGCCACGATCGCGTCGCGCTCCCGGGAGGAGGGCATGGGCAAGGGCGCCATCACCCGGGACATGATCCGACCGGTCATTTCGTCCACCACCCGGGGCCAGTCGTCCGGCGTGTGCAGGGCGGGGTGGGGCACGCCGTGGCAGCTTCGGCAGTAGCGGGCGAGAAGGGCGGCCCCTTCGCTGGATGCCTCGGGCAGGTCGGCCGGCTCGACGCCCGCGGGGAGGTACGAGGTCCCGTCGTTGGGCTGCAGGCCCATCATCGCGATGAGCGCGGACAGACCGAGGAGGAGCGCCGCCCCCAACGCCACCACGACCGCGCGACCCTTCATCCGCCAAGACCTCCCGACGCGATCGCCGGCCCGGGCGTGCGGACCGCCCGGCGGATCGCGCGACCTCCTTCGTTACTCCCCGGGCGCGGCCGCCACCACCCGAATCCGATCCGGGTGGCGCGTCGCCGATCCGTCGCTACAATGCGCGGCGTGAGAACACACCTGCGAAGGCTCGTCCCCGCCGCCGCCGCGCTCGTCCTCGCGTCGGGCTGCGGCATCCAGTCCATCCCCATGGCGGAGAACGAGGTGGCCGCCGCCTGGGGCGAGGTCCAGAACCAGTACCAGCGCCGGGCGGATCTGATCCCCAACCTGGTCAACGTGGTGAAGGGCTACGCCGCCCACGAGCGGGAGACCTTCGAGGCGGTGACCGAGGCCCGCGCCGGCGCGACGAAGACGGTGGTGCAGGCGGACCAGCTCACCCCCGAGACGATGCAGCAGTTCGAGCAGGCGCAGGCCCGGCTGTCCGGCGCCCTGGGGCGGCTGCTCGCCGTGTCCGAGCGGTACCCGGACCTGAAGGCGGATGGCGCCTTCCGCGACCTGCAGGTGCAGCTCGAGGGCACGGAGAACCGCATCGCCATCGCGAGGCGGCGCTACATCGAGTCGGTGCAGCGGTTCAACAACCAGATCACGGTGCCGCCCACGAGCTTCACCAACGCGCTCGTCTACCGCAAGCAGGCCAAGCCCCAGTTCACCGCGACCACCCCCGACGCGGAGAAGGCGCCGGAGGTCCGCTTTTGATCGCGGCGCTGGCGGGGGCGCTGCTCTTCGCGCTCCTCCCCGTCCCCAGGCTCGTCGGCCCGGTGGTCGATCAGGCCGGCGTCCTCGCCCCGGCGGAGGCGGCCCGGCTGGAGGGGTTCGCCCGCGCCGCCCTCGCGGCGGACGGAGGCAAGGGCCCGCAGCTCGCCTTCCTCGTGGTCCGCTCGCTCGACGGCGAGCCCATCGAGTCCTTCTCGATCCGGGTGGCGGAGGCGTGGAAGCTGGGGGACGCCGGCCGGGACGACGGGCTGCTCTTCGTGCTGTCGATCGACGATCGGGAGGCCCGCATCGAGGTGGGCGGCGGCATCGAGGGCGAGCTCACCGACGTGCAGGCGGGGCGGATCATCCGGGACCGGATGCTCCCCGAGTTCCGCCGGGGCGCGT
>DATMSB010000140.1:0-4762 GCA_035565615.1 Vulgatibacter sp.
GCGCCGCCGGAACCACCGGAGCCGCCGGAGCCGCCGGAACCGCCGGAGCCGCCGGAGCCGCCGGAGCCGCCAGAGCCGCCAGAGCCGCCGGAGCCGCCGGAGCCGCCGGAGCCGCCGGAACCACCGGAGCCACCGGAGCCACCGGAGCCGCTGTCATCGGAGCCGAGCTCCATCACCAGCACCTTCCCGGCGCCGATCTGCCCGGTGACGGTGGAGCGGGAGAGCGAGAGCGTCCCGGACTGCGACGCGAAGGTCGGCCGGATCGGCCCCGTGGCCCCGGGCACGTTGATGGAGACGTTGCGCGTGGAGCTGTCCATGTTGACCAGGATGAGGAGGTCGCGGCCGCCGTCCCTCCAGCGCGCCGCGACGACGCGGTTGGCGTTGGTGGAGGGCCTGGTGCGCGTGCCGTTCATGAGCACCGGCGCGATGGCGTTGATCTCCTTCGCCGTCGCGGAGGCAGCGTTCCACAGCGTGGGGTGGTTGGTGGCGAGGAACCCACCGTCGCGGAAGGTGTAGGAGATGAGGCCCTTCGCGCCCTCGACGATGTACTGGTACGTCATGTTCCGGTACTCGTCGGCGGTGGGCGCGCGGGCGCCGGACCACGCGTAGAGCTGGGGCAGACCGAACGAAGGCATCCCGCCGAGGTTGCCGTTCGCCATGGTGTCCCAGGGCATGCCGATCCACTCGTACGGGACCGGGTAGTAGTAGGGGCCGAAGACGTCGCCCTTGTGGAGCCAGGGGCCCCACTTGCTGCGGTCGAAGCCCGTGTAATAGGTGAAGTGGTTCGGGTCGAGGGCCTTCACCCGATCGTGCCGGGCCTGGAGCTGGGTGGGCGAGACGTTGGCGCCCGGCGTGTGGACGTCGTCGCCGATGTTCCATCCCAGCAGCGCCGGATGGTTCTTGAGCCGGTTCACGACGTTCGAGGGGTTGTTGTAGTCCATGCCCTCGACGATCACCCGCACGCCCAGCTCGTGCGCGCGCTGCATGAACGCGTCGAAGTTGTTGGTCTCCGTGCGGCTGGCGTGGACGGTGTTGAAGCCCGCCGCCGCGATGGTCTCCAGATCCCGGATCATCTGGGACGCGCTGGTGCGCCAGGAGACGTGGTAGACGCCGTTGGGGAAGAACGGCCTCCCGTTCTCGAGGATGGTGCCGTCGGAGCGGACGGAGGACGGTCCCGCATACGCACCCTGGGCGACCAGAAGAGCGGTGGCGATGCCCAGCGCGCGTGCCACCCGGCTCCTCCGGTTTCGGGGCTTCGGCGGGGAGGCGAGCCCTCCGCCCGGACGAGAAGACCTCGAGCCTGAATCGAAATGCACGATCTACTTCCTTTTTTCCGTGAGAATCTGAACGGTTATGGGCGCCCACCGATCGGGAGCCCGAGAGAATGGAAGCTCCGTGGCAGGCTCGACCCGGCCGGAACGTCCATTTCCCGATAATCTAAATATCCGGAATAATAGTAAATGTGGGCGTAGGACCTACATACAGGTGGAGGTCGTATCCCCCCCTTCGACCGCCCGGATCGCGGCTGCGGCCGCTCGGGTGGAGAGGCGGCGCGTGCCGAGGGGGGCCGCGCCGCTCCTGCTCGACGGGAGGGCCGTCCAGGGGCGCCGGCGAGCGCCTCGATCGGTCGTGAGAGGTGCGGCCGCCCCTACGCAGCCGAGCGGATCGATCGCCCGCGACGAGCCGGGGATCCCGCGGGGACCATCTCCGGCCGGGTCGACCCGAGCGGACCGAACGGTCAAGGGTAGTTGCGGACCTCGCAGGTCGCCTCGCCGCTGCCCGCCTCCACGACGCCGATGCGGCGCGCCTCGACGCCCCTTCCGCGCAGCAGCTCGCGGGCGCGCGCCTCGTCGGAGGCGGGGACGACGACGGTGAAGCCGATGCCGAGGTTGAAGGTCTGCAGCATGTCCTCGACGGGGACCTCGCCGCCGCCGCGGATCAGGTCGAAGATGCCCGGCACCTGCCAGGTGTTCGCGTCGAGGACCGCCCGGGTCCCGTCCGGCAGCGTGCGGGGGACGTTGCCCACCAGGCCGCCGCCGGTGACGTGGCTCATCGCCCGCACGTCGACGCCGCTGCGGCGCAGCTCGAGCAGGTCGCGCACGTAGATCCGGGTGGGCGCGAGGAGCGCCTCGCCGACGGTGCGCCCGCCCAGCTCCCCCGGCCTCGCGTCGAGGGGGAGGGACATCACCTCGAGGATCACCTTGCGCGCCAGGGAGTAGCCGTTGGAGTGGAGGCCGGTGGAGGGGAGGCCGAGGACGACGTCGCCCGGGCGCACCCGCTTGCCGTCGACGATCTCGGAGCGCTCGACCACCCCCACGCAGAAGCCGGCGAGGTCGTATTCGCCGGCCGCGTAGAAGCCGGGCAGCTCCGCCGTCTCGCCGCCGACGAGCGCGCAGCCCGCCAGCTCGCAGCCCTCCGCGATCCCTTCGACCACCTGGGCGGCCTGGTCGGCGGAGAGCTTGCCCGTGCCGAAGTAGTCCAGGAAGAAGAGCGGCTCCGCGCCGGTGCAGGCGATGTCGTTCACGCACATCGCCACCAGGTCCTGCCCGATGGTGTCGTGGACGCCGGCAAGGAAGGCGACCTTGAGCTTGGTGCCCACGCCGTCGGTGCCGGAGACGAGCACGGGCTCGCGGTAGCCGGCGGGGAGGGCGACCAGGCTGGCGAACCCGCCGATCCCGGCCATCACCTCGGGGCGCATGGTCTTGCGGGCCAGGGGGACGATCCGATCGACGAGGCGATCCCCCTCTTCGATGTCGACGCCGCTGTCACGATAGGTGATCGCCACGGCCCACGCTCCTTCACGATAGCGAGCCCCTCGCGAGTCGATGCGAGCGGAGAGGCGGGCGCGTGGTTAGCAGAGGGACCCTCGCCTTGCAAGGCGGCCCGGCGGGCAGAGGATCGCCTCAGCGCGGAAGGAGGAGGTTGTCGGGCCTGGGACGATCCCGCTTCTCGCGGGTGGGGCCGTCGAAGGAGAGGCGCTTGCGCGCCGTGGCGCCGAAGCCGTCGCCCGACAGGATCGCCGTGACCTCGAACGAGGAGCGGGGATCGCCGATCCGCAGCCGGTAGCGGCGCGCGATCGCCTCGGCTTCGCCGAGCTCGACCTGCTCCTCCCGCCGGCCCTCCAGGAGATCGATCCCCTCGCCGGGGAGGGCGACCAACATGACGGCGCCCTGGAGGCGGCCGTGGCGGGTGAGGATCGCGTCGACGTCGACCACCTCGCCCGGCGCTGCGAGCGCCGGGCCCTCGAGGCGGAGCACGATCGGCGCCCGGACGGATCCGGCCTCGGGCGGGGCGGCGCGGGCGGCGGGGGCCTCCCCGGACGCGGCGGGCGCGGGCGGCGCCGGGCTGGCGCAGGAGGCGATCGGGAGGAGCGCGGCGAGGAGGAGGAGTCTCATGGCTGGCTTCACGGGGGGCAGATCGGGGGCTGGGCCGTCGGGTAGGGATAGGGCGCGATCGGATCGGAGAGCGCGTCCGCCCGGACGCCGTCGCAGCGGAGCGCGTCCAGGAAGTCCGGGAAGATCGGGGCCGACTCGCCCGTGTCCGTCACGTTGATCGGGACGCAGCGGGCGTCCACGTCGTAGAGCTTCTTGGTGTAGCCGCGGCCGAAGGGCGGCTCGTTCATTCGCCTGCTCGCCAGCGCGGCGTGGAGCTGGTTCGGGGGGACGGCCGCCGAGTGGGAGATGTCCCAGAGGGCGGCCGCGAGCCAGAGCTCGTCCATCCGCTGGTGGAGCCCGCCGGCCGCCGTGGGCGCCAGGAACGGCTCGAAGCCCAGGATCCTGCGCGCCTCGAGGTCCGCCCAGAAGAAGGTGCCGCCCTGCTTGTCCCAGTAGCGGGGGTCCCCGCGGATGGAGGAGGAGTACCAGGTGGCCCAGCCCTCCGCCCAGGCGAGGCCGGGCAGCGCCGCAACCCCGAGGCAGTGCCTTCCTCCTTCGCCGGGCAGGGTGCCGAAGGACGCCATCGCCCAGTGGCCGAGCTCGTGCCCCATCATCGGGGCGCCGTAGTAGCTCCTGTCCTCGTCGGTGCTGGAGACGAAGATCTGGACGTCAAAACGCGAGGAACTCAAGGTGAACGACGAGGACCACATGCAGGCGCCGCACGACCACTCGACCCCGTCGGCGTTCCAGACGATCAGCGGCCTCCCCCGCCTGCCTTGCTGGACCTTCGAGAGCTCCCAGACCGCCTCCGCCCACTGGAAGAGGAAGACCGGCGCGCTCCAGTTGCTCTCGGCGATGTTCCACCCGCGGCCGCTCTCCTGGGGCATCTGGATCCGCCACGACCAATAGGTGGCCGACCACGAGCGGACCTCGTCGATGTCGAAGGTGCCGGCGGGGAGGTCCGGATCGCCGACGGCGAACGCGATCCGGCCTCCGAGCATCTCCGGGCGGACCGCCAGGAACCGAAGGGAGTCCAGGCTGGTGGCGGGGGTCCTCATCCGCACCGAGAAGGAGCCGTCCTCCTCCACGGTGGCGGCGTCGACGATCTCGCCGTCGTGGTACGAGACCGCCAGCAGCCCCGAGGCCGGGACCTGCTCCACCGGGCCCCAGTCGGAGAGGTCGGTGCGGGGGCGGCGGCGATCGTAGGTGAGGGTGCCCGTGAAGGGGGCGGTGGCGAAGGCGGGCGCGCAGATCGCGCCGATCGGCGACTGCGAGCACGAGCAGGTGGACTCGCTCCAGGTGCCGTTGGTGCTGCAGGTGCGGTAGCTCGTCTCGGAGGTGCACTCCGACGCGCCGGGAAGGCAGAAGTCGTCGCGCGGCACGCAGGC
>DATMSB010000141.1:0-11767 GCA_035565615.1 Vulgatibacter sp.
CTCGAACCAGTCGTACCGGATGGACTTCAGCGACCGCGTCTTCGACCGGGAGATCTGCCGGGCCCGCACCTTCGGCTTCTACCGAGAGGTGGAGATGATGAAGAAGATGGGCCTCGCCAAGGGCGGGTCCATCGAGAACGCGATCGTCATCGACGACTTCAGCATCCTGAACCCGGACGGCCTCCGCTTCCCGGACGAGTTCGTCCGCCACAAGATCCTCGACTCCATCGGGGACGTCTCGCTCCTGGGCATGCCCGTGATCGGGCACCTGGTGGCGCACAAGTCGGGCCACATGCTGAACCACAGGCTGGTGACCCAGGTCCTGGCGGACGCAACCTGCCACGAGATCGTGGAGGTCGGCGAGGAGCGCGAGCTCGAGCGCCTCGACATCCGGCTCCCGGCCTGGAGCGTGGTCGAGAAGGTCGCCTGACTCGGGCGTCGGCCCGCGCCCCGGATCCCGGTCGAATTCGATCGTCCCCGCCGTTCCGGGAACTCAGTGGAGCGACGGCGCCTCCGCCTCCTCCACGGGCGCCCTCCGCTCCTGCCGCTCGAGGCTCGCCCGATCCCATCCCGCCGCGTCCGCGCCCGCCTCGTAGGTGCTCTGCAGGAATCGCAGGAGGGTCTCCCGCGGCCGCGCCGATCGGCGGACCACGTCGTAGGGGAGGATGAACTCGCCCAGGTCGGGATCGAATCGCGCCTCGTCGGGCTCCACCGGAGCGGCCTCGTACCCCGGCGGTGCCGGCACCGTGTACGAGTAGTAGAGGGGCCCGCCCAGCGCGTCGGTGCCCGGCCACAGCCCTGCGCTGCAGCTCTCGTGGGAGTGGCCCTCGCGGAGGATCGAGTCGGCGTCGGGGAGGGGCGGCGCGGGCCTCCCCGAGAACCGGGTGACCGCGAGGTCGAACGACCCCCAGTAGAAGAGCACCGGGCTGGACTTGCCCACGAAGCGCCCGCGGAAGTCCTCGAAGACCCGCTGCGACGAGAGCAGGATCCGATGCCAGGCGCTCGTGGCGTCCGGATCGTAGGAGGCGTGCTCCCGATCCTCCCGGAAGGGGACGACGGGGCCCGGGATCTCGGTGGGGCGATCGTCGATCTCCACGTGGATGCCCAGGGCCCCGAGGGTGTGGAAGAACTCCTCCCGGAACTCGGCCACCGGCCTGGCGTAGAGGGGGACGGACGACGAGCGGCCGCCGGAGGTGCGGACGATCCAGCGGTGGTCGACGAGGTCGAGCTGGACCTCGAAGGTCTCGTCGCCCCAGCGCATCGGCTGGGTGTGCATCCCCCTGGCGTCGACCAGGAAGGCGACGTTCCACCAGTGGTTCACCAGCGTCGTGCAGGCGAGCTGGACCTTGCCGATGATCTGGCAGCAGCGGTGGAGCGTCTCGAAGGTCGGCTTCCAGGCGTGGAAGGGGAGGTCGGGCCAGGGTTCGTGCATCGCGCGCTCCGGGGCGAAGGGGGCCATCCCCGAGAAGGTAGGGATCGCGACGCGGCCTCCCCGGGCGGTCAGACGCCGACGACCCGGCGGCACGCGTCGAGGGTCTCCCGGGCGCTGGCGCGAGCCTTCTCGGCCCCGGCGCGCAGCATCGCCTCGACCTCGTCGGGGTTGCGCTGGAGCTCCTTGCGCCGTGCCCGCGGCTTCTCGAAGTGCGCGTCCAGCGCCGCGAGGAGGCGCTTCTTCGCCTGGCCGAAGCCGATCGCTCCCGAGCGATACGCCTCCTCCATCTCGGCCACGTCGGCGGGCGGTGCGACGAGCTGATACAGGGTGAAGACGGTGTCGCCGGTGGGATCGAGGGGTTGGCCCAGGGGGACGGAGGAGGTCTTGATCCCCATCACCTTCTTCTCCAGGGCCTTGCCCTCCTCGAAGATCCCGATGGCGTTGCCGTAGCTCTTCGACATCTTCTGACCGTCGACGCCGGGGACCTTCCGGCCCGGGGAGAAGCGCACGGTGGGCATCCCGAGGATCGGTTGCCCTCCGGCGTAGGCGTTGGCGAAGAACCCCGCCATGTCCCGGGCGAACTCCACGTGCTGCACCTGGTCCTCGCCCACTGGCACCAGGGTGGCCCGGTGGACGAGGATGTCCGCGGCCATGAGGAGCGGGTAGGTGAGGAGCCCCGCGCTCGCCGGGATCCCCCTGGCGACCTTGTCCTTGTAGGAGACGCCCTTCTCCAGGAGGCTCACGGGGGTCACCGAGGCGAGGAACCACGCGAGCTCGTGGACCTCCGGGACGTCGCTCTGTCGGAAGAAGATCGCCTTCTCGGGATCGAGGCCCAACGCCAGGTAGTCGAGGGCCACGTCGAAGGTGAGCTCGCGGAGGCGATCGCCGTCGTGGATGGTGGTGAGCGCGTGGTAGTTGGCGATGAAGAAGTACGCCTCCCCCGGGAACTCGTGCTGCAGCTCGAGGTGCTGGGAGATGGCGCCGAAGTAGTTGCCGAGGTGGAGCGTGCCCGACGGCTGGACGCCGGACACCACCCGCTTGATTGCATTGGGATTCGACATGCGGGGGAATGTACCCTGGTTGGCGCGGACCCGCCGGATCAAACCGCGGCGAACGGTCGGTGGCCGACGGGACGCCGGCCGGGCATTTCCCTTGACCGTGCAGTCGTTAACCCCCAGGATCCACCGCCTTTTGGGCGCTCGTCGGCCCGTTTGGAGATACCATGAATCGCCTGCTCGTTCCCCTGGCCGCGGTGCTGCTCGCCGTCGCTACCGGCTGCAGCAACACCTCGACCGCAGCCGGCACGACGCGCGCGGCGGCGGCCGAGGACGCCGACACCGTGGTCGCCACGTTCGGCGATCGCAAGATCACCCTCGCCGAGCTCGACGAGACCATCAAGCGCGACCTCGTCCTGCTCGAGCGCAAGTACCAGGACGAGAAGTACGGCCTGCGCGAATCCTCTCTCGAGGGCCTCGTCGTCAAGGAGCTGATGGAGGCCGAGGCGAAGAAGCGAGGCATGAGCGAGGAGGACATCCTCAAGGCCGAGGTCGAGGGCAAGGTGCCCCCGGCCACCGAGGAGGAGATCCGCGCCTTCTACGACGCCGAGAGCGCGAAGGCGGGCGGCGCCGGTCAGCCCGGGCTCCCGCCCTTCGAGATGATCCAGGATCGGATCCGGGAGTACCTGCAGGCCGAGAAGCAGCAGAAGGCGATCATGGCCTTCTTCGATCGGCTCAAGAAGGACGCCGGCGTGGTGATGACCCTGGCGCGGCCGGCGCCGACGGTCGAGGTGGCGGCGACGGGCCCCAGCAAGGGCCCCGCGGACGCCCCGGTGACCATCGTGGCGTTCTCGGACTTCCAGTGCCCGTTCTGCAGCAGGGTCAACCCCACGCTCACCCAGGTCCTCGACACCTATGAGGACCAGGTCCGCCTCGTCTTCCGCGACTTCCCGCTCCCGTTCCACGACAAGGCGCAGAAGGCCGCCGAGGCCGGGCATTGCGCCGCCGAGCAGGGCAAGTTCTGGGAGATGCACGACCAGATGTTCGCCAACCAGCGGGCCCTCGACGTCCCGGCGCTGAAGGGCTACGCGAAGGAGGTGGGCGTGGACGAGGCGAAGTTCGACGAGTGCCTGGACGGCGGCAAGATGGCCGAGCTGGTGAAGAAGAACATGGCGGACGGGCAGGATGCCGGCGTCACCGGCACCCCCGCCTTCTTCATCAACGGCAAGATGCTCTCCGGCGCGCTCCCCTTCGAGGAGTTCAAGCGGGCGATCGACGCCGAGCTGGTGCGGCTCGGCAAGGCCCCGGCCGAGGCGGCGGCCGGCGGCTGAGGCCTCCGCGGACCGCCTCCCCCGTAGGCGAGCCGCCTGCCGCGCCGCGGGCGCGCGGGGCGAAAAAGTGCTAGTCGGAGGGCCGGGCCGTGCCGACGAGAGCGCTCCCGAGTGGCGGGGGCGCTCCCGCGCGCGCGACCGGCCCTCTTCGATCGAGGTGAAGGGCAGATGAGCGGAGTCGGGAGCGAGAGCAGCAAGCCGCTGGCGGAGCGCCGCAAGAGCCGCCGGATCATGCTCGGAAAGCTCGCGGTCGGCGGCGGCGCGCCGATCTCGGTCCAGTCGATGACCACGGCGGACACCCGCGACAAATGGGCCACGATCGAGCAGTGTCGCGTCCTCCAGGCCGCGGGCTGCGACGTCGTCCGGGTTGCGGTGCCCGACGACGCGGCCGCCGACAACCTCGCCGACATCGCCAGGTCCGTCTCCATCCCCGTCGTCGCCGACATCCACTTCAACTTCCACCTCGCCCTGCGCGCCATCGAGGCGGGCGTCGCCGGCGTCCGGGTGAACCCCGGCAACATCGGGGGGCAGCGCCGCGTCCGCGAAGTCGCCCGCGCCGCCCGCGAGCGGGGCATCCCCATCCGCATCGGCGTCAACGGCGGATCCCTGGAGAAGGACCTCCTCGAGAGGTGGGGCTACCCGGCGCCGGAGGCGATGGTCGAGAGCGCCGTGCGGCACATCCGGATGCTCGAGGACGAGGACTTCTTCGACGTCAAGGTGTCGCTCAAGGCCTCGGACGTGCCCACGATGGTCCGCGCCTACCGCCTCGCCGCCCGCACCTTCGACTACCCGCTTCACCTCGGCGTCACCGAGGCGGGGACGCTGCTCCAGGGCTCGGTGAAGAGCGCGGCCGGTATCGGCATCCTCCTCGCCGAGGGCATCGGCGACACCCTGCGCGTGTCCCTCACCGCCGATCCCACGGAGGAGGTGAAGGTCGGCGTGCAGCTCCTCAAGTCCCTGGGGCTGCGGGAGGGCGGCCTCACCCTGGTGTCCTGCCCCACCTGCGGTCGCTGCTCGGTCGACATGATCTCCGCCACCGAGCGCATCGAGAAGGCGCTGGCCGGGATCTCCGAGGACGTCCACGTGGCGGTGATGGGCTGCGAGGTCAACGGACCCGGCGAGGCCCGCGAGGCGGACATCGGCGTCGCCTACGGGCACAACAACGTGGGCCTCCTCTTCAAGAAGGGGAAGATCGTGAGGCGCTTCGCCGCCGACGAGCTCGAGCGTGCCCTGGTGGAGGAGGTCAAGAACTTCGTCGCCGAGAAGGGCGGCAAGCTCCCCGTGGTCCCCGAGGGCTGATCCCTCTCACCCAAAGCAAAGACGACATGCGACTCTCCAGAGCCTTCATCCCGACCCTGAAGGAAGTCCCCTCCGACGCCCAGGTGGTCTCCCACCAGCTCCTCCTGCGCGCGGGCCTCGTGCGCCAGCTCGGCGCGGGCATCTACTCCTACCTGCCGCTCGCCCAGCGCAGCCTGAGAAAGATCGAGCGCATCATCCGCGAGGAGATGGACGCCATCGGCGGCCAGGAGTTCTTCCTGCCCGCGCTCCACCCGGCGGAGGTGTGGAAGGAGTCCGGCCGCTGGGAGGTGATGGGCGACAACATGTTCCGCCTCAAGGATCGGAAGGGCGGCGACTACTGCCTGGGGATGACCCACGAGGAGATCTTCACCGTCATCGCCCGAAGTGAGATTCGATCCTACAGGGAGCTTCCGCAGATCTGGTACCAGATCCAGACCAAGTTCCGCGACGAACCCCGGCCCAAGTCGGGCCTCCTGCGGGTCCGGCAGTTCACGATGAAGGACTCCTACTCCTTCGACGTCGACGCCGCCGGCCTCGACGAGTCCTTCGAGAAGCACCGGGTGGCCTACCACCGGATCTACTCGCGCTGCGGCCTCCGCTTCGCCGCGGTGGACGCCCACTCGGGCGCGATGGGCGGCAGCCAGTCCACCGAGTTCATGGTCCGCACCGACGCCGGCGAGGACCACATCGCCTATTGCCCCTCCTGCGAGTACGCCGCCAACGTGGAGAAGGCGACGAGCCGGGTGGTGCGCATCGCCGACGGCGAGGGACTCCCGGTCCCCGGGAAGTTCGCGACGCCCGGCGTGCGCACCATCGAGGATCTGGAGCGGCCGCCCTTCCACGTGGAGGCGAAGCGCCAGCTCAAGACCCTGGTGTACGTGGCCGACGGCAGGCCCGTGATCGCCGTGGTCCGAGGCGATCAGGAGCTCAACGAGGCCAAGCTCCAGACGGCGACGGGGGCGCAGGAGGTGCGGCCCGCGCACCCCGACGAGATCGTGGCGCTGCTCGGCGCCAGGCCCGGATCCCTGGGCGGGGTGGGGACGGAGGGCAAGGAGCTGTACGTGGACGCCAGCCTCGCCGGGCGCCGCGACATGGTCACGGGCGCCAACGAGGACGGCTTCCACCTGAAGGGCGTCGACGTCGACCGCGATCTGGCCCACGGCAAGCTCGTGGATCTGCGCACGGTGCAGGCGGCGGAGGGCTGCCCCGCGTGCCCCGGCGAGATCGAGGTGTGGAAGGGGCTGGAGGTCGGCCACATCTTCAAGCTCGGCACGCGCTACTCGGAGACCATGGGCGCGAGCGTCCTCGGGGCGGACGGGAAGTCCACGCCGATCGTCATGGGCTCCTACGGCATCGGCGTGGAGCGGATCATGGCGGCGGCGATCGAGCTGCACCACGACGAGCACGGCATTCGCTGGCCCATGTCCATCGCGCCCTACCAGGTGGCGCTGGTCGCGCTGCAGATGGGCGATCCGGACGTGGTCCGCGAGGCGGAGGGGCTGTATCGGGCCCTGGTCGACGCCGGCGTCGAGGTGCTCTTCGACGATCGCGACGAGCGCCCCGGCGTCAAGTTCAAGGACGCCGATCTGGTGGGGCTGCCGATCCGGATCGCCGTGGGGAAGAAGGCGCTGGCCCAGGGCGCGGTGGAGTGGAAGCTGCGCGACGGCGGCGACGTGGAGCTCGTACCCGTCGAGGGGCTGACGGCGAAGGTGCTGGCCACGATCGCCGAGCGCATGCCCCGCGCCGTCGAACCCCGGGGCGAGTAGGCTCGACCCCGGGGCCGGCGAGGGCCGGCCGTTCGGGTGGCGCGCCGTCGCTTGCCCGCCGGCCCCCAGGTGACGACCCTTGGGATCAGCGGGGGCGTCCATCGCTCCTTCGAAGCGGAGGGGCGATGCGACGGACCCCATGGCTGGCGTTGGTGTTCGCGGCCTGCGCCACGGCACCCCGCCCGGCGCCGGTGAGCGGCGGCGAGGAGCGGGTGGCCCGGGCGCCGCTGGAGGCGTCGGCCACCACCCCGCCGGAAGAGGAGCGTCGCACCGCGCCGGGACCCACGCGGTGGGTCGACAGCGATCTGGGCTTCGAGATCGAGCGGCCCCCCGGGGACGAGTGGGAGTTCACGCCGGGGCACGATGCGCCGGAGGGCATCGTCGTGCCGGTGATCGTGCTGCACCTCGCCACCGGGGCGCAGGTGGTGGTCCAGGTGGCGCCGGACGTCGCCCCGGCCCAGGAGTTCGCGGAGCGGCTGGCGGTGGGGCTGCGGAGCAAGCCGGGCTTCGAGACCACCGTCCCCGAGCCGACGCGCAAGGGCTCGGCCTTCCGCTTCACGATGGGGGACACGATCCTCGGCAGCGTGGGGATCACCGGCAACGGCGGCAGGCTCTACGTGCTGCTGGGCACCTGGCCCGCCAGCGCGCCGCCCACCGTGGAGCGGGACGTGCACCTGATCATGGCGAGCCTGAAGACCGTCGTCCTCCACGAGGCCCGCGCCCGCCGCTGAGTGCCCGTCGGGGCGGTCGCGTCACGCATCGGCGTCGTTCGAGGGGGGCGGCACGCCGAGCTCCTTGGCGCGGAGCTGCATGGTCGAACGGGCCATGTCGAGCTCGCGGGCGGCGGCGCGGCGGTTGCCCTTGTGCCGCCGCAGCGCCTTCAGGGTGGCCTCCAGCTCGATCTGGTGGAGGGTCTTGCCCGGGAGGCGTACGATCTCGTTCTCCTCGTCCGTGGTGGGGACGGACGCCACCACCTCCGCGCCGGTCTCGTCGAAGGAGAGGTCGTCCGGCCCGATGGCGGCGCCGCGGCGCAGGAGGAGCGCCCTCGCCAGGACGTTCTTGAGCTCGCGCACGTTTCCGGGCCAGGGGTGCGCCTCGAGCCGCCGCATCGCCTCCGGGGTGAAGCCGGGCATGCCGCCCCTGGGCGCGAACGCCCGGGCGAGCCGGTCCACCAGCAGCGGGACGTCCCCGGGCCGCCGGCGCAGGGGCGGCAGCTCCACCCGGATCACCGCAAGCCTGTAATAGAGATCTTCACGGAAGGCGCCGGTCTTCACCATCGCCCGCAGGTCCCGGTGGGTGGCGGCGACCACCCGGGCGTCCACCCGGAACGGCCGCGAGGATCCGACGCGCTTCACCTCGCCGAGCTCGAGGGTGCGCAGGAGCTTCGCCTGGAGGTCGGCGGAGAGTTCCCCGATCTCGTCGAGGAAGATGGTGCCCCCCGACGCCTCCTCGAACGCCCCCTTGCGCGCCGCGAGGGCGCCGGTGAACGCCCCCTTCTCGTGGCCGAAGAGCTCGCTCTCGATGAGCTCCCGGGAGATCGCTGCGCAGTTGACGGGGACGAAGGGACCCTTGTTCCGCTCGCTCCTGGCGTGGATCGCCCGGGCGATCAGCTCCTTGCCGGTGCCGGTCTCGCCGAGGATGGTGACGGCGGCGGAGGAGGGCGCCACCCGGTCGACGAGGTCGAAGACCTCCCGCATGCACGCGGCGCCCGAGACGATTCCCTCGAAGACGTTGTCGCTCTCTCGGTCGACGGGCTCCACGGAGATCTCCGTCTCGCCGATCCGCACGGTGGAGCCCAGGGCCAGCTCGGCGTGCCCCACCCGCAGCCCGTTGACCCAGGTGCCGTTGGTGGAGCCCAGGTCGAAGAGCTGGATGCGGCCGCCGTCGAGGATCAACCGGCAGTGCACGCCCGAGGCGAAGGCGTCGTCCAGCATGAGGTCGCAGCCGGAGTCGGTGCCGATCACCAGCTCCCCCTCGAGGGGACGGGTCCGCTCGCCGGAGGCCGAGCGGATCCGGAGGTTGACCGGGACGTTCACCCGCCTGGTGTTCCCGGCATCCTGGGTGAACTCGCCGCCGGAGCGGGTCTCCGCGTGGGTCGACGTCGACTGGAGGCGGAAGACCGCCAGGTAGTCTCCCAGCACCAGCTCGGAGCCGTCGTCCAGCGGGCCTTCGGCCACCTCCGCGCCGTCGAGCCGGATCCCCCGCCCCGAGAGATCGATGGCGACGAACCGTTCCCCCCTTCGCTCGATGAGCGCCTGCCTGCGAGAAACCTCCGGGTGCGGCACGGCGATGTCCGCCGTCGACCCCCTCCCGAGCACCATCGCGTGTCCGTCCAGCAGGACACGCATCATCTCCTCACCCCGCCGCAGGAAGACCAGCTCGGCCAACGTTGCCCCCTTGTCCTCGAGAGACAACGCTTGGGTAACACGGCTTGTGCAGGTCACACAAGACACCGACGTAGGCCGCGGTGTGGGGTTGTGCGGGGCTCCCTGCGGAGGGATCCCTGGGGCTGCAGCGGTCGCGTCCCGGTGGAGGGCGAGGGGTCTCGCCGTGGCCTACGGCCGGAACCCGGGGCGGCGGAGCTGGCCGTGGAGGTTCAGGGAGCGCCAGCCGTCCCCGGACGCGGGCATGGCGAAGTTCGCCGCCGTCTTCAGCATCTCGTTGCGGTTCCACCAGTCCTCCGACGGCTTGATCTGCAGCTTCCCGGTGAGGGTGGAGGCGCCGAAGTCGGGGGCGATGCGGATGGTGGCGTTTACCTTCGCCTCCAGGTCGGGGCCGCGGATCTCGAAGCCGTCGGTGTCCGCCCTGCCGTCCAGCACCTCCACCCGACCGTCGAGGATCCCGAGGTCGACCTTGGGCAGCTCGAACTGCTGCACCTCGCCGCCTCGAAGCACGAGCGAGTCGCCCTTGACGACGAGCCGGCCGGCGGCGGTGGTGAAGTCCGCGCCCTCCGCGGCGAGCTCGAGGTCGAGGCTCTCCAGCGTTCCCTCCAGGTCCAAGCCCGAGAGGGCGAGGATCGGGCTCTGCTCCAGGACGAGGTCCTTGGCGTGGACGGCGATCCGCCGGGAGTCCTCGCCGAAGGAGACCTTGCCCTGGATCCTGCCGCCCCAGGCGCGGGCGTCGAACGAGAGCCCCTGGCTCCCGCGGAGCGCCGCGAGGAGATCGACCCTGGCCGTCAAGGAGTCGAGCTGGATCCCGCTCGGCGGGCCCGACTGCTCTGGCGCGGACGCCGCGTCTCCCCCGCCGCCCTTCGCCTCCCGCATGCTCGATTCGCCCAGCTTCGCCCGCAGGTCGGCCAGCTCGAGCTCCATCTTGCGCCGCTCGTCGGCGGCGCCCTCGTCGTGCTCGAGCGACTCGATCCTCTTGGCGAGCTCGTCGATCCGCTGGCGATCCGCTTCCGTCGCGCCCTCGAGCTCCTTCCCGGGTTCGACGTCCGCCTTCCGGGCGGCCGCCGATCGGGCGGCGGCCCCCGCGGCGCTCTCCTCGCCGCCGAGCCGGACGTCGTGGAGGCGGATCCCGTTGAAGCCCGCCAGCCGGACCTCGCCGATCGTGATCTGCTTGCCGGTGCGATCCCGGACCACGTCGGCCACGCGATCGCGGAGGGCGTCGTAGGGGAAGGTGAGGTACAGCGCCGCGTAGAACACCACGCTGAAGAAGAGGGAGTACCCGGTCCACTTCCACCGACGCTTGCCGCGGATCTTCTCGATGAGCTTCATGATTTCAGGTTGTACGTCGAGACCGTGAGGTTGACGTCCAGGAGATCCGGGTCGTCGTTGCGATGGCGGACCCGCAGCTTCTCCACCTTGACGAGGTGCGAGCTCTTCTCGATCTCGTTGAGGAATTCGACGAGCTTCCGCAGCTCGATCTGCGCGAAGCTCAGCTCCACCGTGGACCGCTCGATCCCCTCGCCGGCCGAGTCGGTCCCCCGATCCTGCATGTCGCCGAGGGCGAGGTTCTGCCGGTTCGAGATGTCCTCGAGGTAGGAGAAGAGCCGCACGGGCTTGCCGCGGATCCGGGCCTCGATCCGGCTGCGGGCCAGCTCGGCCTCGCGGTAGCCGGCGGCGAGGACGGCGACCTTCTGGATCTGCATCTGCTTCTCGGCGATGCGCGCCTGCCGCGCCGCGATGTCCTTGCGCATGGAGCCGAAGCCCATCGCGATCGCCGCCACCACGAAGGCGGCGAAGAGGATCGTGAGCATGCGGCGCTCGCGCAGGCTCAGGGAGGCCCAGCTCTCCCTCGCCCGGTCGATCGTGGAGTGGAACGGAATCCTGGCCATGGTCAACCCTGCGCGCCCTGACCGCAGACGTAGAGCGCATCCAACGTGAACTCGATCTTCTCGTCGCGGTTCTTCTGCACCCGCCCCGGCCGCACGTCGCCGACGCATCGCGACTTCTTCATCGCCGCGACCACCTGATCCACCGCGTCGAAGGAGTCGACGGTGCCGCGCACCCGGAGCCGCTCGAGGGTGGCGTCGATCTCGTCCATGCGCAGCTCGATGCCGGGCAGGACGTCGGTGACCACGCCGAAGACCTCGAGCGCGGACGCGGTGGGGATCTGCGAAGCCTTGGTGTCGCCGCCCTGGAGCTTCGACAGCGCGAGGTTGAAGTCCGTCTCGCAGGTGCCGAGCACCTTCTGGGTCTGCTCGCAGAGCGCCCGATCCAGGGCCTCCTCCTCCGCGCGCAGGGTGTTCGTGCGCATCCACACGTTCCCGGCCACGAGGAGGACCAGCACCGCCGCGAACGCCACGAGGCGGCCCACCTTGCCCTTGAGGAAGTCGAGGTCGCCCTTGAACGCGAAGGGCCCCTTGCGCAGGTTGACGCTCCTTCCCCGGGCCATGCCCCGCAGGGCGAGGCCGAAGGCGTGGGCGAGCGGCCCCTGCAGCTCGGGCGGGATCCTGCCCTGCGCATCTCCCGGCAGCTTCTCGAGGCGCTCCACGGGGACGCC
>DATMSB010000142.1:0-24015 GCA_035565615.1 Vulgatibacter sp.
ACAATCCGCCAGGCGGCTGGAATCCCATCGGGATTCTGTCCGACCGTCCGAGGTCCCGCTGCGGATCACCGGGGCGTCGGTTGTGTAGCACCGGGCTTCCGGACCTGTCAACGCGCCCAGTCCGCAGATTCTCCGCGCCGATCCACAGCGCGATCCATCGATCGGATCACACGTTTTCCGTGGGGCGAACGAGGAATCGGGTGGTGATCCATGTAACGCGTGGTGTATTGCCGGGAGGGCCCGCTCCTGGTCCCTTCTGCCGGCCGGAAGGCGGCCTGGCCGGGCTCCGGGCCGATCGGTTTGCGGGCCGAACAGTTCACAGGGGGTAGAAGTGGGAAGCCTTGGGGCGCCCCACCGGTCCCTCGCCGACGCGAAGGGAAAAACGTTCATGAAAACGGTATCTTATGTGGGTTTCTGGCCCACGCGACCGGAGGGGGATCGGGGGCGGGGAGCGGAGTTCTCCACACCCCTGTGGATCATTCGGGCCCGTGGGGAAGCGCGCGGAATCAGCCGTTGATCTGGCGCTCGAGCTCCTCGAGCTCCCGGGCGAGGGCCGGATCGCCGTCCCGCTTCTGGGAGACCCGCTCCACCGCCGCCATCACGGTGGTGTGGTGCTTGTTGCCGAAGGCGGCGCCGATGATCGGGAACGAGGCGTCGGAGATCAGCTTCCGGCAGAAGTACATGGCGACCGAGCGGGCGTTGGCGATGGGGCGGATCCGCTTCTCGCCGCGCAGGTCGTCCACCGTCATGCCGAAGTACTTCGCCACGACCTTCTGCACGTGCTCGATGGAGAGGGCCTGGCGCTGGGGGAGCATGTCCCGCAGCACCTCCTCCGCGTAGGCGATCGAGAGCGCGCGGCCGGTGAGGGTGGCGTGGGCGGCCAGGCGGGTGAGCGCGCCCTCGAGGTCGCGGACGCTCCTGGTGACCTTCGACGCCACGAACTGGGCGACGTCGTCGGGGAGGTTCACGCCTTCCTGCTCCGCCTTCCGCTTGATGATCGCGATCCGCACCTCGAACGGCGGCTCGTACACGTCGGCGGTGAGGCCGGAGGTGAAGCGGGTGCGCAGCCGCGACTCGATGTTCGGCAGCTCGTTCGGGTGGATGTCGGAGGTGAGGACGATCGCCTTGCCGGAGTCGTGGAGGTCGTTGAAGGTGTGGAAGAACTCGTTCTGCGTCTCCTGCGCCTTCTTGAGGACCTGGATGTCGTCCATCATGAGGACGTCCACGCCCTCGCGGTAGCGGCGGCGGAACTCCTCCATCTGGCCCTTCTTCAGCAGCACCACGAACTCGTTCAGGAACTGCTCCGCCGAGAGGTAGACCACCCGGACCTTCGGATCGCGGGCGCGGATGCGGTTGCCGATCGCGTGGAGGAGGTGGGTCTTGCCGAGGCCAGTGCCGCCGTAGATGAAGAGCGGGTTGTACTGCTTGCCGGGGTTCTCGGCGACGGCGGCGGCCGCCGCGGCGGCGAGCTGGTTGGAGGGCCCCACCACGAAGTTCTCGAAGGTGAAGCGGTCGGAGAGCTTGGTGCGGCCGTTGGAGGCCTCGACCTCCGTGATCACGACCTCGTCGTCCTGCGACGTGGCGGGGGCGGGCGGAGGCTGGGCGCCGGCCTTGCGGCTCTCGTCGATCACGAACTCGATGGCGATGGGCTCGCCGGCCACCGAGTGGACCGCGCGCCGGACCAGGTCGGCGTAGTAGAGAACGATCCAGTCGCGGACGAAGTAGTTGGGCACGCCCAGGGTGAGGGTCTGGCCGTCGTTGCCGAGCTGGACGATCTGGGTGATCCAGTTTTCGTAGGCGTAATCGGTCGTCGAGTGGCGCAGCTTGGCGAGCGCTCGTTCCCACACGGATGTTCCCTCGGCGTTCAATCTTCGATCCTCGCCAGCGTGTCGGCCTGCGGGCCGGACGCGATCCCCCGGCCCCTCGAGTCGCTCCATCGTGCTCCCCCGGCGGGAAAGGACGGATCGTGAAGCAACCGTTCCGCCTCACCCGACGGGCCCGCCCGCAATCCCTCGATCCATGATCGGTCGATCGCTGACGCTCGCTCGGAGGGTGGGAGGGAAGGTGTGCTGCCGTTCGCTCGGTAGATACGTTACGCAGGTTGCATAGCCAAAACGGATCCGGCGCGTCAACGGCCTAGCGGGAACCTTGCGGAACGACGGAGGATCGGGACGCCGATCGAGCATGCGTGAAGGCGGAAGGATCGCGATCGTCCGGACGTTGGCCGGGACGTGATTCCAGAGAGTGGATTGATCTTGACAGGGAGGCGCTCGATGCGCTTGATCGCACGCTTTCGTCGCCTCCCATGGTCGCCGTCGCGATCGGGATCGGCGGCTCGAGGTGTCGGTCGTGAAGCGTACCTATCAGCCGAAGAAGATCCGCCGGAACCGGACCCATGGATTCCGCAAGCGCAACGCCACCAAGGCCGGACGTGATGTTCTCAAGCGCCGCCGCGCCAAGGGTCGCAAGCGGCTCACGACCTCTGCTCCCAAGAAGTAGGCGATCGTCCCGGGCGATCATGCCGAGGCCGAGCGAGGGCGCCACCGGGCGGGGTGAGGAGGCGTTCCCGAAGTCCCGGCGTCTGCTGAAGCGACACGAGTTCCTTCGGGCCCGGGCGCGGGGCCGGAAGGTCCACACCGCGCACCTCATCGGCCTCGCGCTCCCCTCGGCGACCGGCGAGCGCAGGCTGGGCGTCACCGTCTCCGCCAAGGTCGGCAACGCGGTGGAGCGAAACCTGGTGAAGCGCCGGCTGCGGGAGATCTTTCGCCGCAGGCGCGACGCCCTTCCCAAGGCGATCGATCTCGTCCTGATCGCCAAGACCGGAGCTCCCCAGATCGATCAGGACACCCTGCTCTCCGAGTTCCTCGAGATCGCGCGCCGCCTCTCGCAGCCGGGCGGCCCTGGTGCGCGGAGGAGCGCGAGATGATCGGTCACTTCGCGAGGAGGATCCTGGCGGTGCCGATCCGGTTCTACCGGGCGCTCCTCTCCCCTCTCCTTCCGGCCTCGTGCCGATTTCATCCGAGCTGCTCCGCGTACGCGCTTCAGGCGCTCGAGGAGCACGGCGCCGGGCGGGGCCTCTGGCTCACCCTGCGTCGGATCGCTCGCTGTCACCCCTTTCACGCAGGCGGGATCGATCCGGTCCCGCCATCCCGCGGGCGCCGGCTCGAGAAGCAGTCCGGCGATGGACCGGCATAGCGCACCTGCGCCGGTCCTCGGGATCGTTCTTCGCGAGGGCTTCACGAAGTGGATGGCAACCAGCGGCTGATCCTCGCGGTCGGCATCTCGATCGCGATTCTCCTCGGCTTCCAGTGGCTCGCGCCGCAGCTCGGCCTGGTGCCGGAGCCTGCGCAGGCTCCGGCTTCGGAGGCGGCTCCCGCGGTCGAGGGCGCTGCCGAAGCGGCGGCACCCGCGCCTGCCAAGGAACCGCCGGCCGCCGCCGCCGCGGTGCAGCCGGTCCAGGCGCCGGTCGAGCACGTGGCGAAGGAGGTGGCGCTACGGACCGAGCACCTGGACCTCGTCTTCTCCACCAGGGGCGGGGGTCTGGTCTCGGCCAGGCTCCTGGGACGCAAGGGGCAGCGGCAGGGCGGCGAGGAGGCGCCGCAGGTCGACCTCGCCGGGGATCTGGCGCCGGAGGATCCCGCCCTCTTCGACGTCGTCCTCGAGGGAGGGCTGCCGGAGCTGGGGCCGCGGGCGCCGTGCGCGCTGCAGGCGAGCGACTCCCGGTCGGTAACCTTCGTCTGCGAGGCGGGCGCCGCCCGGATGGTGAAGCGGTTCGAGCTCACCGGGGATCGCACCATCTCTCTGAACGTGGATCTGCAGAACACGGGTGCACAGGCGATGTCCGGGGTGGTCGACCTCCTCATGCCCGCGCGGGTGGATCCCGCCCGACAGAAGGCGGGGGGAGGATGCGGAGGGCTGGCCGGTCCTCCTCCGCAGCCCACCCAGAACATCTGCCGCGCCGGCGACGAGCTCGTCCGCCACCTCTACGATCCGGACGAGACGATCGTCCGGCCGCCGGGCAACGCGAGCTTCGCGGGGATCGAGGAGCGCTACTTCCTGGCGGTCGCGGTCCCCGAGACGCCCTCCTCCTGCGAGCTCGTCGGTGAGACGCCGGACGTGCTGGTCACCCACCTGGGGACGCCGATCAGGTCCCTCGCGGCCGGCGCCACCGCGTCGCTCTCCTACGACCTCGTCGTCGGCCAGAAGGACATGAAGTTCCTGCAGGAGGCCAGCGCTCGGATCGCGAGCCAGCCGGGCGTCGGCAACCCCGAGCTGGATCAGACGGTGGACCTCGGGTTCTGGGCGGTGATCGCGCGGGTGCTGCTGTGGCTCCTGAACGCCTTCCACAGCGTGATCCACAACTGGGGCGTGGCGATCATCCTGCTCACCGTGGCCGTGAAGATCGCGACGCTTCCCCTCGCATGGAAGTCGATGAAGTCCATGGAGGAGATGCGCAAGCTCGCGCCGGAGATCGCCAAGCTCAAGGAGAAGTACGGGAGCGATCGGGAGAAGCTCAACCTCGAGACCATGAAGCTGTACCAGCAGCACAAGGTCAACCCGCTGGGCGGCTGCCTCCCGATGCTGATCCAGATGCCGATTTGGCTCGCGCTCTACACCACGCTGCAGACGTCCGTGGAGCTCTACAACGAGCCGTTCATCACCGGCTGGATTCCGGATCTGACCTCGAAGGATCCCTTCTACGCCCTGCCCCTCGCCATGGGCGTGACGATGTTCCTGACGCAGAAGATGCAGCCCATGCAGATGGACGCGGCCCAGCAGAAGGTGCTGCTGTACTTCATGCCGATCTTCTTCACCTTCATCATGTTCCAACTCCCGGCCGGGCTGACGTTGTACATCTTCACGAACAACATCCTCTCGATCGGGCAGCAGCTCTGGATGCGCAAGACGATGGGGATGCCGGCGATCGGCGCTCCCACCGCGCCGGCGTCCCAGGCGACCGTCGAAGTGAAGCCGGGCCGCGGCTCGAAGAAGAGGGGCAAGTGAGATGGCGATGAACGAGGAGCGAGAGCCGGAGGGAGCCCCGGAGAAGGGGCCGGCGACCGAGCCGGGGATGGTCGATGCCGGGGCGCCGGCCGAGAGTCTCCTGCGCGCTCGGGAGGTGATCGCGGAGATCTTCGCCCGGCTGGGCGCGAAGGTGGACGTCGAGGTTCGGGACGCCGCGGAGGCGATCCACTGTACCCTCCGGGTTCACTCCGGGGCGGAGGTTCTCGACGCGGCCCCCAGGGGCCAGGTCCTCGAGGCCGTGCAGTACCTCGCCGGCCGCATCGTGTTTCGCGAGGGGGAGGGCCGGAAGCGCATCGTCCTCCACCGCGAGGGAGAGCCGACCCGCGAGGACGATCCGGCCATGGGCAAGATGGCGCTGCGGCTGGCGGATTCGGTGCGGAGGATCGGCAAGAGCCTCACCGTGGTGCCGATGAACGCGCGGGATCGGAAGGCGATCCACGTCGCACTCGAAGGTGTGACGGACATCCGCACCCGCAGTGAGGGGGAGGGAAACCTCCGCAGGCTGGTGGTGGAGGCCGTGCCCCCTGCCCCTCCAGAGCCGGCGGGCGAATAGAATCTGCCGGGCGGCGCGGCGCTCCCTTGCGGCGTGTCCTCGGAGCATTGGAGGTGCCGGATGGCGACCAAGAAGAAGAAGAACCCCCTCTTCGGCGCGGCCGTTCTGAAGCGCTCCTTCCAGCTCCGCGGCGAGGACGGCGGGCCGGGGTTCCAGTTCGTCTACGAAGGGGTGCTCCGCGATCTCGGCGTCACCGACGAGGAGGTCGACAAGTACCTGGAGGATCACCGCGCCGAGATCGAGGCCGCCGTCCGCGGCAAACGCTGAGGCGCGTTGTGGGTGACAGACTCACTGGGGGAAAAGAGGGGGAGAGGCGCGCCGAGGGGGGATCGGCCGGCATGCTCGGGGAGGGAGCGTGGCGGCCGGGCCTGGCGCCGTAGGGACTCGGACGCGGGGCCGGCGAGCCCCGGGGGAATCCACGTGCCGAAGAATCGTGGGTCGGTTCCGTCGATCCCCCTCCTCTTCCACATGGGGAGTCGATGATGGCAGGTGGGAGCGCGCCTGCGATTCGACTCACCTGTCTCCTGGAGCGGACTAGGCGATGATTATTGGGGATGACGGCCCTCCGCTCGACGGGCGGATCTCTCGGGTCGCTCTGCCCGGCACGATTCCAGAGGTTGCGGTCGGCACTCCCGCTGGACCCGAAACCTCGTCGCCCCTCGCCCCGCTCGGCCGCGTCGCCACCTCGTGCGCCTCGGTGTCCAGAGGTCGCTCTCGCGTCGGCGCGTCGGGGCTGTTCGTGCCGGGTTTGTCGTGGCCGGGGGAGCCGCCCCCGCGGGCTGGAGCTGGGGAGGGTGGTCTTCGGCCGGCGACTTCCGGGGCGAAGGCACGAGCACGTGGTCCAGGAGGACTTCCTCGGCTGGCAACGGCCCGGGCCGGTGGAAGTCCAGTGAGGCCAAACGTCAAGAGGAAATGCGGAGAAGAGCGCGGATGGCTCGGAGGGAGGCCTGTGGATAATCCTCTCGAAGGGGAGGCAGCCGAGAAGGCCCCTGGCAGGCTGCAGGAGAGGCGAATGGAGTACCCGCATGGTCGGTATTCGACGACGCTCGATCATCGAACTGAGGCCAATCTGGAGCTTCGATGAAATGTCACATATGGCAACCCATTGCATGCTGATTTCGCTTGACATGGACCTTGGCAGGCGTTCCGGTTCCCTTGCGGCGCAGGTCACGGCGTTTCTTCTCTGGACAATCTGGAAGTCAAGTGAAAAGGCGCTCCCGTGGATCGGCGATGGGCTTCCTCGAACCCATTGTGCAGGTGCCGATTGAGGGTAAACCCTGTGGATTACTTGTGGCGATCTCCTGAAGATCCGAAAAGCCCTGCAACTACAACGGGTTGGAGCAAGTTCGCGTGAAGCCTTCTGTGGAGAGTGCGATCCGATCCATCTCGGCGGCCGCCAGGGACCTCTTTGGTCTCGAGTTGTCCGATTCAGCCCTCGCGGCGATGGGCCGGTTCGGCGCCGAGCTCCTCCGCTGGAACGAGAAGGTCAACCTCACCTCCATCTCCGATCCCGAAGAGGTGGCCGAGCTCCACGTGCTCGATTCGCTGGCGGTCGCGCCCTTCGTCCCCGGGGGGAGCGCGGTGCTCGACATCGGGACGGGGGGCGGCTTCCCCGGGGTTCCCCTCGCCATCGCCCGGCCCGACCTCGACCTGGTGCTGGTCGATCGAACCGAGAAGAAGGTGCTCTTCCTCAAGACCACCCTCGCCCGCCTCCGGATCGAGAACGCCCGCCCGCGGCACGTCCGGGTGGAGGGCGACCCCTCGAAGGAGGGCTTGGCGACGGTGGACGTCGCGGTGTCGCGGGCGTTCGCGGCGCCGGAGCCCTGGCTCGAGCGCGCCCGCGCCTACGTCCGGCCGGGAGGTCGCATCCTGGCGATGCTCGGCTCCGAACAGCCCGACGCCGACGAGCTGGAGGCGCTGCGCCGGCCCGGCGATGCCGCCATCGCCCTGCATCGGTACCAGCTCCCATCCGGCGCCAGGCGGGCGATCGTCGTGGTCGAGCGGGGGCCGAAGGCGTCCTGAAGGTCGGGTTCGGTCGACGGAGGGGTCCGTCGCGAGGCGGAAACCGATGCCATCCGCCGTTGCTGCGGCGACAGCGGGGCTTGGCGGAAAGGGCCAGGGAGGGACCCTCCGGGGCTCGAGCCCTTCTGGTCCGGTGGCTTTGCCGGGAGCCGAGGATCCCTCCTTCAGCGGGTGCGACTTCGGCAACGCGTCCACTCGAGATCCCGTCGACGGTGACGACGAGGGCGTCCAGGTCGAGCGACTTCCACGGAGAAGTTTCCGCAGGGCGTTTCCGCGGCGTTCCCGTGGAGGGCCCGCGCGTGTCGGCGTCTCCGCGAAGGCCGCGGAGCCTCGGCGTCTCCGCGAAGGCTCCGGAGCTTCGGCGTCTCCGCAGAGGCCCCATCGCTTCGACGTTTCCGCGGAAGCCCCAGTCGTCTCGAGGTTTCCGCGGAGGCCCCGTCCCCCTCGGCGCTTCTGCAGATGCTCCGCCTGCGTCGGCGTCTGCGCTCGAGGCCCAGCCTCCACGACGTTTCGGCGGATGTCCCGGGCGTGTCGGCATTCCCACGGAAGGCTCGGCCGGATCGGCGCTTCTGGGGAAGGGGGCTCGCGGGAAGGTTCTCGGGACGGCCGTTTCTTGGCGTCGTTCGGGCGAAGCCGATGCTGCGAGGGCCGTCTCCGAGGAATGCGGTCTCGAGATTTCCGAGAGGGCACCGGAAGTGCCGGAGGGTGACGAACCGAACCCAGGCAATGGGCTTCGCCGCAATTGCCAGTTCCACGCAGGCGGCGCCGGCGCCTTGGGCGGCTGGCCGCCGATGGAGGGCCTCCCACGAACGGTTCTGCACCCACGATTCGGACGGGTCGGGTTGGCTTTCGAGAGGGAGGTAGGCCCGTAGGTTCGTTCCACGTGGAACGAGTCGCGGACCGAACGAGGGCGGGCACCTGCCAACGACCCTCGATCACGGCGGTCGCCTCCCAACGAAAGCTGGCCGCCGACCACAACTGTCTGGGCCCACCTTCTTCGCGCGGGATCCGACGATTCGTCTCCCGCCCCTCGCATCGCCGTCACAGTCCCCGACCGGCGTTCCACGTGAAACACCGCCCGATTGTCGGGCGGATCTGCTAGGTTGGCCCTGCGTGACGATGGCGGTACCGTCACGACCCTCCCGGGTGCGCTCCCGTGCCACGGGAAGGCCGTTGCGGGCCGGCTCGAACGCGTGGTAGCAAACAGGATCTCTCGCGCTCTGGTGCTCGTGGATCCATGGCCGGTGGAGCCTCCACCGGAGGAGTGGAACAGCCTTGGCCCGAATCCTCTCGATCTCGAACCAGAAGGGCGGCGTAGGAAAGACGACGACGGCCGTGAACTTGGCCGCCTCCCTCGCGGCCGCCGAGCGGCGCACGCTCCTGATCGACCTCGATCCCCAGGGAAACGCCGGATCCGGCCTCGGGGTGGTCCGTGACCAGGTGGAGCTCTCCATCTACGACGCCCTGGTCGGCTCCCGGACCCTCGACGAGGTCGTCCGTCCGACCGAGTTCTCCTACCTCGATCTCGCGCCGGCCAGCCGGGACCTCGTCGGCGCGGAGCTCGAGCTGGTGACGGCGCCGAGGCGCGAGTTTCGCCTCCGCGACGCCCTCGCCGGCGCCTCGGACTACGAGTACGTGATCATCGACTGCCCCCCGAGCCTCGGCCTCCTCACCCTGAACTCGCTGGTCGCCTGCAGCTCGGTGCTGATCCCCCTCCAGTGCGAGTACTACGCGATGGAGGGCCTCTCGGCCCTGATGTCGACGATCGACCTGGTCCGCGAGGGGCTGAACCCGGACCTCGCCCTCGAAGGCATAGTGCTCACCATGTTCGACAGGAGGACGACGCTCGCCTCCCAGGTCGCGAACGAGGTGCGCAGCTACTTCGCCGGCCAGGTCTTCGAGAGCGTGATCCCGCGCAACGTGCGGCTGTCGGAGTGCCCCAGCTTCGGCAAGCCCATCATCCTCTACGACATCGAGTCCGCCGGCGCGCAGAGCTACCTCGCGCTCGCCCGCGAGCTCCTCGAGAAGGACGACGGACCTCCGGGCCTGCGCAGCGCGGTCGCCTGAAGGGATCCGCCGCGAGCCGAACGACACCCGATGCAGGAGCACTGACCGACGATGGAAGTGGCACGCGAAAAGGGCAATCGACTGGGCAGGGGGTTCTCGGCGCTTCTGCCGAACGCAGCCGCTCCCGCGCCGGCCTCCGAGCCGGGCCGGCGCGACGGCGGGGTCCTCACCATCGCCATCGAGGAGATCGCGCCGGACAAGGCGCAGCCGCGACGCAATTTCGACGACGAGCGGATCGAGGAGCTCGCCGCGTCGATCCGAGCGAAGGGCGTGATCCAGCCGATCCTCGTCCGGCGTGACGGAAGCCAGTACCGCATCATCGCGGGGGAGCGGAGGTGGCGTGCGGCGCAGCGGGCGGGCCTCAAGTTCGTTCCCGCGCTGGTGAAGGAGGTCACCGAGAGGCAGGCCTTCGAGATCGCGCTGATCGAGAACATCCAGCGCGAGGACCTGAACGCCGTCGAGGAGGCCGAGGCTTACCGCCGCCTCATCGACGAGTACGGCCTCACCCAGGAAGCGTGCGCGGAGCGGGTCGGCAAGGACCGCTCCTCGATCGCAAACTCCCTCCGCCTCCTGAAGCTCCCCTCCGAGATCAAGGAGGCGCTGGAGGAGGGGATGCTGAACATGGGCCACGCCCGGGCGCTGCTCGGCCTCGGCGACGAGGCGCAGATGAAGCGCGCCGCGGGCGAGGTGGTCGCGCGGCGGCTCTCCGTCCGACAGACGGAGCAACTCGTCCGCAAGCAGAAGGAGGGGGGCAAGACCGCGAGGCGAGCCGGCGCCGACGATGGCCGGCGGGCCTCCGCCGAGATCCGGTCGATCGAGGAGCGCCTCCAGCGCGCCCTCGGCACCAAGGTGCGCCTGATCGACTCGGGCAAGGGGAAGGGCCGGCTGGAGATCGACTTCTTCTCGTACGAGGAGCTCGATCGGCTCCTCTCGGCGATGATCCCGGGCTAGGCCGAAAGTCAGTGAAGCTTTGATTTACCACCTGTGTTGAGTCCGAAGATGACGCCGACCAGGCGGCGCGCCCCGGACGGTGGATGGGCCCCGACGGGAGGTCGAGGGACGGAAGATTCTTTGCCGGCCGCCCGCCGCCCGGGCGAGGATGCGTCGGCCCCAGCGGGCGACGGCACGAGAGAGGAAACAGATGGCTGCAGCGAGGCGCGACGAGGCTTCCAACCCCGGTGACATCAACGCGGTGCTCGGCAGGGGGAGCGCCTTCGAGGGCAAGCTGCACTTCGAGGGGACGGTGCGCATCGAGGGCCGCTTCTCCGGAGAGATCCTCACCCCCGACACCCTGGTGATCGGCGAAGGCGCCGACGTCACGGCGGAGATCCACGCCGGCACCGTGATCGTCTCCGGCGGCACCGTGACCGGGACCATCCGGGCCAAGACGGTGATCGAGCTGGAGCGCAACGCGCGGGTGAAGGCGTCGATCGAGACGCCGGCGCTGAAGGTCGAGCGGGGCGTCATCTTCGCCGGCACCTGCAAGATGGAGAACCTGGACGAACCGGCGGACGCACCGACGCCGCCGGTCGCGCTCCACGAGAAGTGACGTCGCCGCCGCCGGGAGCCCCATCGGCGACCGAGCCGCAACGGCCGTTGCCGGACGACCCGCCGCGCGGCTCTCGGCAACGCGCATCGGATCCCGAGAACCGGTCGGTGGGCCGATGCGCCCGCCCGCCGCCGCGCCACGGGGAAGCCCGCGCGAAGGCCCACGATCGGGCGGCCCCTCGGCGTGCCGCCGCGCGGCCTCCGGCGGCGGGAAGGATGCCCCGACCGGCGGCGTTCCGATGGCGTGCAAAGGGGCATTCCCACGGGGCTTTTTGGCGGCGGCCGGGCGGGGGATAGTCCTTGACCCCCGAAGCGGGTGCGTGCTATGTGCCGCCTCCCTTTCTAGGCCGCCGCCGCACGAAGGGAAACCCTCGTCATGGCGGCGTTTGGCTAGCCTGGAGGCGTCCTTGATTCAGTCGTCGATCGCTCGGAGGTATGCCCGGGCGCTGTTCGAAGCGGCCGGGAGCGAGTTCGAGCCCGTCGGTCGCGAGCTCGCCGAGCTGTCCCGGTCCTTTGGAGAGGACCCCGCCGTCCGGTCGATGTATCTCGATCCCAACACTTCTCGTGAAGCACGCCGCAACCTCGTCGAGGCGGTGATCGCCGGCGCGAAGCTCGGCCCCTTGGTCGCCAACCTCCTTCGACTACTGGACGATCGGAAGCGCATCCTCGACCTCCCCTCCATCTCGGCGGTGTATGGCCGGATGGTGGACGACAAGGTCGGTCGCCTCCGGGCCCACGTGGTCTCCGCCGCGCCGCTCACCCCCGAGCTCTCCGAGCGGCTCCGCGCGGCGCTGAGCGAGGCGACGCGCCGCGAGGTGGAGATCGACACGACGCAGGATCGCTCCCTCCTCGGCGGCGTGATCGCCAAGGTGGGCAACGTGGTCTACGACGGCAGCCTCCGGGCGCAGCTCGCCAAGCTGCACCGGGAGCTGTCCGGACAGGCCTGACGGACGTTTCGCTTCTTTCGTGATTCGTGCGTGGCCCGGCCGGGCGACGCGAGATGGAGAGACACTCAATGGAAATCCGCGCCGACGAGATCAGCCGGATCATCAAGCAGCAGATCCAGGAGTACGGAAAGAAGGTCGAGGTCGCCGAGACCGGCACCATCCTCTCCGTCGGTGACGGCATCGCCCGCGTCTACGGGCTCTCCGGGGTGATGGCCGGCGAGCTCGTCGACCTGCCGGGCGGCACCCGCGGCCTGGTGCTCAACCTCGAGGAGAACAACGTCGGCATCGCCATCATGGGCGAGTTCGCGCACATCCGCGAGGGCGACGTGGTGAAGCGGACCGGGCGCATCGCCGAGGTCCCGGTGGGGAAGGGCCTGGCCGGCCGCGTGGTGAACGCGCTGGGCGAGCCGCTGGACGGCAAGGGCCCCATCGAATCCACCCAGATGGCGAAGATCGAGGTGAAGGCCCCCGGCATCATCCCCCGCGAGTCGGTGAAGCAGCCGCTGCAGACCGGCATCAAGGCGATCGACGCGATGATCCCCATCGGCCGCGGCCAGCGCGAGCTGATCATCGGCGACCGCCAGACCGGCAAGACCACGGTGGCCGTCGATGCCATCATCAACCAGCGCGGCCTCGGCGTGTACTGCATCTACGTGGCCATCGGCCAGAAGCAGTCCACCGTGGCGCAGGTGGTGGAGAAGCTCCGCGCGTCGGGCGCCCTCGAGTACACCACGGTGGTCGCCGCCAACGCCTCCGACCCCGCGCCGCTGCAGTTCCTCGCCCCGTACGCCGGCGTGGCCATGGGCGAGTACTTCCGCGACAACGGCATGCACGCGCTGATCGTCTACGACGATCTCTCCAAGCAGGCCGTCGCCTACCGCCAGCTCTCGCTGCTCCTGCGCCGCCCCCCCGGGCGCGAGGCGTACCCCGGCGACGTCTTCTACCTCCACTCCCGCCTGCTCGAGCGCGCCGCGAAGCTCTCGCCGGAGTTCGGCGGCGGCTCCCTCACCGCGCTCCCGATCATCGAGACGCAGGCGGGCGACATCTCGGCGTACATCCCGACCAACGTGATTTCGATCACCGACGGCCAGATCTTCCTCGAGTCGGACCTCTTCTACTCGGGCGTCCGGCCCGCCATCAACGTCGGTCAGTCGGTGTCCCGCGTGGGTGGCTCCGCGCAGATCAAGGCGATGAAGCAGGTCGCCGGCACCATGCGCATCGAGCTGGCGCAGTACCGCGAGCTCGCCGCCTTCGCCCAGTTCGGCTCCGACCTCGACAGGGCCACCCAGGAGGCGCTCGCCCGCGGCGAGCGCCTGGTGGAGGTCCTCAAGCAGGGCCAGCACCAGCCCCTGCCGGTCGAGAAGCAGGTGATCCAGCTCTACGCGGCGACCTCGAAGGACGCGAACGGCGTCGGCTGGATCCGCAACGTGCCGGTCGAGGACGTCCGCCGCTACATGGCCGAGCTCACCACGTTCATGGACACGAGCTACCCCGATATCGGCAAGATGATCGCCGAGAGGAAGGAGCTGACGGCCGAGGTGAAGGAGGCGCTCGACAAGGCGCTCGCCGCGTTCGCCGACGTCTTCCAGGTCACGGCGTGAGGATCGGATCCCGGCGCGCGCGAGCGGCCGGGCCCTCCGTGAAGAGGAGCAAGGCGTGCCTTCGCTGAGAGACATCAAGAGGCGCATCGGCTCGGTGCGCAACACCCAGCAGATCACCCGGGCGATGAAGATGGTCGCCGCGGCGAAGCTGCGCCGCGCGCAGGAGGCGATGACGCGGGCGCGGCCCTACGCGGACAAGATCGAGGAGGTGCTCACCGCGGTGGCGACGCGTGCCGACGAGGAGGCCCACCCGCTGCTGGTGCGGCGGCCGCCGCGCCGGGTCGAGCTCGTGGTGATGACCTCGGACCGCGGCCTGGCGGGCGCGTTCAACTCGAACGTCCTGCGGCGCGCCCAGCGCTTCCTCTACGAGAACGCGGATCGCTACGAGTCGATCCAGGTCTCCACCATCGGCCGCAGGGGCCGCGACTTCGTGCGCTCCCGCGGGATCGCGACGCGCAAGGACTACGTCGGCGTCTTCGAGGAGCTGACCTTCGACAAGGCGAAGACGATCGCGGAGGAGCTCCAGGCGGCCTACCTGGACGAGAAGCTCGACGCGGTCTTCCTCCTCTACAACCACTTCGTCTCGGCGATCTCCCAGAAGCCGACGCTGACCAAGCTCCTGCCCATCGCGGCGAACGCCGGAGCGGAGGACGAATCCAGCGGGCTCATGGATTTCCTCTACGAGCCGAGCCGGGAGGCGGTGCTCGACGACCTGCTCCCGCGGCACCTCGCGATGCAGGTCTGGCGGGCGCTGCTCGAGTCGGTGGCGTCGGAGCACGGCGCCCGCATGGCGGCGATGGAGAGCGCGACCAAGAACTCGGGCGAGCTCATCGGCAAGCTGACGCTGCAGTACAACCGCGCGCGGCAGGCCTACATCACCAAGGAGCTGATGGAGATCGTCTCTGGCGCAGAGGCGCTCAAGTAAGGGCACGATGAACGTGAGTGCATCGAACGACTTCAAGGGCGCGCCGAACGGCCAGCCCGTCGCAGGAACCGACATGATCAACAACACCCAGGGCCGACCGCACGGCAAGATCACCCAGGTGATCGGCCCCGTCATCGACGTGGAGTTCCCCGCGGGGGCGCTCCCCGCCGTGTACACGGCGCTCACCATCACCAACCCCTCCATCGACGATCGCCCGGACAACCTGGTGGTCGAGGTGGCGCAGCACCTCGGCGAGAACACCGCCCGCTGCATCGCCATGGACTCCACCGACGGCCTCGTCCGCGGCCAGGAGGTCCGGAACACCGGCGCGCCGATCTCGGTGCCGGTGGGCACCGCAACGTTGGGCCGGATCTTCAACGTGGTCGGCCAGCCGATCGACGAGAAGGGTCCGGTGAAGGCGGAGAAGCACCTGCCCATCCACCGCGAGCCGCCTCCGTTCACGGAGATGGACGTGCGCGCCCAGATGCTCGAGACGGGCATCAAGGTGATCGACCTCCTCTGCCCCTACACCCGCGGCGGCAAGATCGGCCTCTTCGGCGGCGCCGGCGTGGGCAAGACGGTGACCCTGCTCGAGCTCATCCGCAACGTGGCCATCGAGCGCGGCGGCTTCTCGGTCTTCGCCGGCGTCGGCGAGCGCACCCGCGAGGGCAACGACCTCTACTACGAGATGATCGAGGGCGGCGTGATCAAGCCCGACGACCTCGAGAAGAGCCAGGCCGTGCTGGTCTTCGGCCAGATGAACGAGCCGCCCGGCGCCCGCGCCCGCGTCGCCCTCTCGGGCCTCACCATGGCGGAGTACTTCCGCGACGAGGAGAAGCGCGACGTGCTCCTCTTCGTGGACAACATCTTCCGCTTCACCCAGGCGGGCTCCGAGGTGTCGGCACTCCTCGGCCGCATCCCCTCGGCCGTGGGTTACCAGCCCACCCTCTCCACCGAGATGGGCGCGCTCCAGGAGCGCATCACCTCGACCAAGAACGGAGCCATCACCTCGGTGCAGGCCATCTACGTCCCCGCCGACGACCTCACCGACCCCGCGCCGGCGACGACCTTCGCCCACCTCGACGCGACGACCGTGCTATCCCGCGCGATCTCCGAGATGGGCATCTACCCCGCCGTCGACCCCCTCGACTCCTCGTCGCGGATCCTGGATCCCGACGTGGTGGGCCAGGAGCACTACGACGTCGCCCGCGGGGTGCAGAACACGCTGCAGCGCTACAAGGATCTGCAGGACATCATCGCCATCCTCGGCATGGACGAGCTCTCGGACGAGGACAAGCTGGTGGTGGCCCGCGCCCGGAAGATCCAGCGCTTCCTGTCGCAGCCCTTCCACGTCGCCGAGCAGTTCACCGGCGTGGCCGGCAAGTACGTGAGGATCGAGGACACCGTGCGTGGCTTCAAGGAGATCCTCGAGGGCAAGCACGACGACATCCCCGAGCAGGCCTTCCTGATGTGCGGCACGATCGAGGACGTCCTCGAGAAGGCCGCCAAGATGGCGGCGTAAGAGAGGCGATCGATGGCGATCCAGCTCGACATCGTCACGCCCGAGCACAAGCTCCTCTCCGCGGAGGTGGAGACGGTGCAGGCGCCGGGCGCGGAGGGGAGCTTCGGCGTGCTGCCGGGCCACACTCCCTTCGTGGCGTGCATGGAACCCGGCGAGCTCGTCTACACCGCCCAGGGAGAGGAGCACCGCTACTTCGTGGGCGGTGGCTTCGTCGAGGTGGCGAACGGCAAGGTGATCGTGCTGGCGGAGAGCGCCGAGCGCGTCACCGACATCGACCTCGACCGCGCCCAGGCGGCGCTCGCCCAGGCGCAGAAGCGGCTCGAGACGCTGCGGCAGGAGGAGGAGGCCGCCGCCATCGAGCGGGCCCGCGTCAAGCGCGCGGCGGCCCGGATCCGTCTCGCCAGCCGGCGCTGAGGGGCCCGGCCCGGGCAGGGCCCCGAAGGAAGAGGGCGTCCGAGAGGGCGCCCTTTTTCGATCCGGCCCGCCGGCGGCGGAGGGGCAGGGCGGCCGGATCGCCGCCGGTGGGCCTCCACCCGGGGGCAGCGATCTCGCGTGTTGGCCGCCCGGTGGTAGGATCCCGGCGCCATGTCGTCGATCTCCGGGAAGAAGACCGAGCCGCGGGCCCTGCGCGCGGCGGCGCAGGCGAGCGCCGCGAACGCGGAGGAGTCCCTGCGGACGGTGGTGGAGCTGGAGTCCGACGTCGAGTCGCTGCGCACCCGCTACGAGCAGTACTTCCTCGGACTGTCGCGGGTTCCGCCCTCGGAGGAGCACCAGCGCATTCGCAGCCACCTCATCCGGCTGCGGGGCGCGGCGCTGCGCAGCGCCCCCGTGCGCTTCCGTCTCCAGTCCCTTCACAACCGCTTCCTCTCCTACGAGCGGATGTGGGCGCGGGTGCTGCGCGAGCGGGAGGAGGGGACCTACCGCCGCGACCTGGAGAAGGCGAGGTATCGTCGCAGAGCCGCTGGCGTGCAGAAAGGTGAAGCTGCGGGTGATACACGTGCAGTGAAGGATTCCGCCGAGGAGACGGCCCGCTCCGCTGCCGACGCCGCCGCGAGCCCCGAGGGAGCGGCGCCCGCCAGCCAGAAGGATCGCGTCGCCACGACCGGAGCGCCTCGACCGGGTGGCGAAGCGCCCCGATCGGAGGTATCCGACGAGAGGCTGCGGGCCGTCTACGACGCCTACGTCGGGGCGAAGCGGCGCTGCGGGGAGGACACGAAGGGGCTGACCTTCGAGGGGCTCGCGAAGAAGTTGCGCAGCCAGCTCCCCGAGGTCCTCGCCCGCCACAACGCCACGTCGGTGGAGCTGAAGGTGGTGATCAAGGGGGGCAAGGCGATGGTGAAGGCCATCCCGAAGTAGCGGCGCTGCGCACCTCCTGCACGAGCGCCCACGTTGCGGCCGCTCGATCCGATGCCGAAGATTCTTCGGCCGGCCTCCTTCCGTGGCTGGGCAAGGAGGGGGCGTGGTCCCACGCATCGGGCGGTCCGCCATTCTTCTCCTGCTGCTCGCCGGGCTCGGCGCCGGCTGCGTCGATCGGGAGATGGAGAGCCAGCGCGAGCGGCTGGCCCTCGAGCAGCGAAGCCGCATGGAGATGCTGCACCGAATCGAGGCCCGGCTCCTCGACGCCCAGGCCCGCAGCCGCGAATGGGAGGAGCTGCGGCGGCGCCACGAGCGCGTCTCCGCGATCGCCTGCGAGAACGTCGCCCAGCACGTGGCCAGCATGGAGCGGAACCAGGCCTGGCAGGTGGAGAAGCGCCGGAGGATCCAGGCGAGCCGGGTGGCGCAAGCGCTGCCGCCGAAGGACGGCGACCACCGCCGCTCGCCCATCTCCACCGCCGGGAACTGATCGCGCTCCCGCGGACCGCGTCGGGAACGGACCGCCCACGGCGCGACGCGACGCGCGTCGATTCCATCGCGTTCCGGGCCTCGAAGCGTAGAGCACCCGCGCTCCTCGCCGTCGAACGTCGAGGCGGTGCGTCGCGTTGCGCCCGCTCCGGGCCGCGCGCTGCGACGCGTCGGTCTCTCTCCTGCGCGTCGGACTCGCGCTCCTCGCCGTCGCACCGTCCAGGCGGTGCGTCCCGCCGCGCCTCCTCGGGACGCGAGCGTCACCGCCCTGGGCTCTCTCCCGGCGTCGGCCTGCGGCAAGGATCGAGTAGACTCCCGGCCTCCTCGGGCCCGGGCCCGGGCCCGGGTGAGTCGATCGCGCCGCGCGGCGATGGAGAGTGGCGATGAGGTATCTGCTTCCGGACCACGTCCTCTTGGGCGACGAGATCCGCTCCGAGGTGGCGATCGGCATCGGAGACGAGGGGCGGATCGAGTCGGTGGGGCCGCTGCCGGCGGGCGCCACCGCCGAGCGGCTGCCGCGGCGCCTCGTGATCCCCGGCTTCGTGAACGGGCACAGCCATGCGTTCCAGCGCGCGATCCGCGGGCGCTCCGAGTACCGGCAGCGGGGGCGGACCAGCGACGACTTCTGGACCTGGCGCGAGCAGATGTACGCGGCCGCGATGCGCCTGGATCCGAACGAGTTCGAGGCGGTCTCCCGGATGGCGTTCGTGGAGATGGCGCTGGCGGGGATCACCACGGTGGGCGAGTTCCACTACGTGCACCATCCGGCCGAGGGCGGCCGCTACGCCGATCCCGACGAGCTCGCCCTGCGGGTGGCGAAGGCCGCCGAGGACGCAGGGATCCAGCTCGTCCTCCTTCGGGTGTCGTACGCGCGGGCCGGCCATCGGCAGGATCCGAACCCGCGGCAGATCCGCTTCATCGACTCCTCGGCGGACGAGACCCTGTCGGCGGTCGAGAGGCTGCGCGGGAGGGGCCTGCGGGTCGGCGTCGCGCCGCACAGCGTCCGCGCGCTGCGGATCGAATGGCTCCGGGAGCTCGGCGCCCACGCACGGGCGCACGATCTGCCGCTGCACATGCACCTCTCCGAGCAGCCTCGGGAGGTGGAGGAATGCGTCCAGGAGCACGGCGCCCGGCCCGCGGAGCTGATGGCCCGCGAGGGCCTGCTGGGGCCGCTCTTCACCGGCGTACATGGGGTGCATCTGACGGACACGGAGATCCGCCTGCTCGGCGAGGCGCAGGCCACCATCTGCGCCTGTCCCACCACCGAGCGGAACCTCGGCGACGGGATCGTCCGCGCGCGGGCCCTCTTCGACGCCGGCGTGCACGTCTGCTTCGGCACCGACTCGCAGATCGAGATCGCCCCGCTGCAGGACGCCCGCGCGCTCGAGTACCACCTCCGCCTCAAGAAGCTGGAGCGGGCGATCCTCGGAGACGCCGAAGGAGACGATCGCCCCGACCGCCTCGCGGCGAGGCTGCTCCGCTGCGCGACCTCCGCCGGCGCCCGGGCCCTGGGTGAGCCCACCGGCTCGATCGAGCCCGGCCGGCGCGCGGACCTCGTGGCGATCGACCTCGACGACCCGTCGATCCGCGGCGCCGACCTGCGCACCCTCCTGCCGAACGTCGTCTTCTCCCTGGAGCGCACCGCGATCCGCGACGTGTGGAGCGCCGGCCGGCACCTGGTGCGCGACGGTCGCCACCCCCTGCAGGAGGAGGCGGGCCGCGCCTTCGACGCCGCGATGGCGTCCCTGTGGCGCGACGACCGAGGCGGCTGACGAGCCGGGCGCAGAGAACGACCGGTGGCGGACCGCCGCTCCGCTGCCAGGCCCGTGTGCACGGCAAGCCCCAGCGGGACCTTCAGACCGTGAGCACCGTCTTGCCGAAGTTCTGGCGCTCGTGCAGTCGATCGTGGGCGGCGCCCGCCTCCTCGAGCGGGAAGGTGGAGTCGACGACCGGCGCGAACTCCCCCGCACCCCATCGGGAGACGATCTCCGCCAGCATGGCGCGGACCCGATCCTTCTCGGACCAGAGGTGGCCGAGGTTCACGCCGATGACGCCCTTGTTGTCGTTCATCAGCTTGATGGGGTGGTAGATCGGCGTGCGCGCGAGGGCCTTGGCGGCCGACGCGATGTTGCGGCGCTTGCCCTTGCCGCTGCTCGACGAGAGGCCGAAGAGGATCAGCCGCCCCATCGGCGCCAGGCTCCGGTAGCTCTTGCGGGCGCTGTCCCCTCCGTTGGGATCGAGGACCACGTCGACGCCCGCTCCGGAGGTGAGCTCGCGGACCACCGCCTCGAAGTCGCAGGAGCGGTAGTCGATGGCGTGGTCGAGGCCCATCTTCAGGAGCCGCTCGTGCTTTCCGATGCTCGCGGTCCCGAAGGTGGTGGCCTCGCGGGCCTTGGCGAGCTGCAGCGCCGCGAGCCCCACGCCGCCCCCCGCCCCGTGGATGAGGACGCGATCGCCCGGGCGGATCGAGACGAGGCGCTCGAGCATGAGGAAGGCGGTGAGGAAGTTCACCGGCAGCGCCGCCGCCTCGACGAAGTCCTTCCCTTCGGGGATGTGGACCGCCTGCTCGGCGGGGACGACGACGGTGTCGGCGTAGCCGGAGAACCGGGTGAGGGCGAGGACCCGATCGCCGGCGGCGAAGCCGTCGACCTCGTCACCCACCTCGTCGACGACGCCGGCCACCTCGTAGCCCGGCACGAAGGGTGGTGGCGGCGCGTCGGGGTAGAGCCCCATCCTGGCGAGCACGTCGGCGAAGTTCACGCCGGCGGCGCGGACGCGGATGCGCAGCTCGCCCGGCCCCGCCACCGGATCGTCGCTCTCGAAGGGCTCGAGGCATTCGGGTCCCCCGTGGCGCGCGATCGCGACCTGCATCATCTCGAACCCACCTCCACCTCGCCCGGCCGAACCCGCGAATCATGCGCATGAAGGAGGCTCCCGCGCCACCGCGTGGCCGGGCGCTCGGATGAGGTGGGGGCGGGAGGTTCCCGCCCGAAGGGAGGCGTGAGGAAGCAGCGGTCCTCTCGCACCACCGCCATCGCACGGGCGCTTCTCCGAGGTGGGCGACGCGAGGGCTCCCGCCAGGGGGGAGGCGTCAGGGCGCGGCGTTGGCGCCCAGCCACTGGCCGAGGCGCTCGGCGCGATCGCTGCCGGGATACCGATCCAGGAACTCGCCGGCCAGCGTCCGGGCCTCGTCGGCCTGACCGAGGCGCGCCCGCAGGAGGAAGAGGTGGTAGAGCGCCTCCTCGTCGAGGACGGCGTCCGGCTGGCTCGCGCGGAAGCGGGACAGCAGCCCGGCGGCCTTCTCCAGCTCTTCGCCGCCGGAGAGGAGCACGAGCGCCTCGCGCAGCAGTCCGGCCTCGGAGCCGGGATCGGCGCAGAACCTGCGGGACTCGCCGGCGCCGAGGAAGACCTGCTCGCCCCTGCCGTCGGTGCTCCGCACCCGGCCCTCCTCGACCTCGACCGCGCTGCAGCTCCCGGCGGCCTCCACCGAGAAGCGGGTGCCCACCACCTCCACGAGGACCTGGTCGGTGCGGACCTTGAAGCGCTGACCCGCGACCAGCGGCTCGACCTCGAACCGGGCGCGCCCCGCCTCGACCCGGAGCTCGGAGAGGTCCGGCTCGGCGTGCTCCACGTGCAGCCTGCCGCCCGGATCGACGAGGACCTGATGGGGGCCGACGGCGAGGGCGGTCGGCGCCTCCCCGCCCTGAACCGAATCGCCGGTGGCGGCCACCTGGATCGGCTCCATGGGGAGCTGCAGCGTCGGAATCCCCACCCAGACCAGGGCCGCGACGGCGAGGGCCCCGGCGCCGGCGAGGATCAGGCGGAGCTGGACCCGGGCCGGGCGCCTGCGCTCGAGGGCGCCGGCGACGATCCGCGCCTCCGCCGAACGGGGTGGCCGTGCCTTCGAGAGGGAGCGCAGCGCCTCCAGGCTGGCTTCGTGGTTGTCCATGTCGACACTCATCTCTTCCCCCACGAGAGGCCCGCCTCGTCCGGCACGGGTCGCTCCTCCGTCCAGTTGTTGCGGAAGGCTTCCTTGGCCAGGCGCACCCGGCTCGCCACCGTTCCCGCCGGGATGCCCAGGGTCTCGGCGGCCTCCTCCCGGGTGAAGCCCTCGACCTCCATGAGGATGAGGGCCTCGGCCTGTGCCCGGGGCAGCTTCGAGAGGCAGTCGCGCACCGCGAGCTCGCGGGCCACGTCACCCGACTCCTCGTGCTCGAAGGCCGGCTCCGGCGGGCCCTCGCCGAGGATGGCGCGCTTCCACCAGGCGCTGCGGCGCTGGTTGCTCACGACGCGCCGCGTGATCTGGAAGAGCCAGGAGGTGAGCGCCTCGTCCGCGCGGCAGGTCTCGATCCGTCTGCTCGCGATCACCAGGACCTCCTGGGCGGCGTCCTCCGCTTCGGCCGGCTGCAGGCCCAGGAGGATCGACCAACGGTAGAGCTGGGCGCTCCTCTCTCGGAACAGCCGCTCCCAAGCGGCCGGATCTCCCGCCTTGCAGGCGTCGAGCAGGGTCACGTGCTCGCCGCCGGTAGATGCCGACGCGCCATCCTTTTCGATCGAATGTGGGCGGACGCCCATTCGGATCACCTCTTCCAGCCGAGCGTGACGCCCGCGCGGAGGGACCAGCGCCCCAGGACCCCCGAGGTGCCCTCCGGCAGCCAGATCCGCCGGGCGGTGGGCATCCACTGTGCTTCGACCAGCAGACCCGACGCAACCGGCCCCGACTCCCAGCCCAGCCGGAGGCCCCCCAGGGGCCCCACGTCCCGGTGGCTCCAGCGGCGGGCCCCCGCGAAGTCGGCCCGGCGCAGCTCGACCTGGTCCACGCCCACCCCGGCCAGCGCCGCGGCGCCCCAGGCGCCCTTGCCGAAGAGCGGCACCTCGGCCCCCGCCGAGGCCGAGGCGGCGCCGACGCGGATCGGCGTGCCCAGGTTCCACTCCGCCTCCCCCTCCATCGCCCCCCGGATCCACAGCGGTCCGAAGGAGACCCGAAGCCCCGCCTCCGGGGAGGAGAGGCCGGGGCCGCGCAGCCTCAGGCCACCGACCCCGCTCACCTGGACGCTCCAGCCCGACCAGAAGGCCTCCGGGGGATCGAGCGCGCCCGCGTCGGACGGTCCGGTCTCGGCGCTCGCGGCGGGCGAGTTCGCGTCCGTGTTGTGTGGGGCTGCACTCGTCGTGAAGGAAGCGGGATCGGATGTCTCTTCTCCCTCCGCCGGTCCCGGATCGAGATCGGCCGGCCCTGCGTCGTCGCCGACCTCGCTCCCACCCTCCGTGGGGCTCGCGGCGGCCGAGGCGCCCCCTGCCGCCGCCGACGCGACGGTGGCGTCGGGCGCCTCGCCGGGCGCGATCGCCGGCGCCGAGACCCCTTCGCTTCCGGACGTGGCGGGGGCCTCCCGATCCGGCGATCCCCCGGGCACGGGCGCTCCGGCGACCGCCTCGGCCGGGGCAGGAGCCTTCGCCGGGCGGCTGCGCTTGCGAACGGCTTTTCCATCGGTCGATCGGCCGATGGACTTCGGCGCCGGCGTCGGATCCGCGACCACGGGGGCGATGGGCTCGGGCACCAGCAGGGGGCCCGCGCGCGCCTCGGCGAGCAGCGATTCGAGCAGCAGCGAGAACTCCGTCAGCCGCCCCTCGAGCTCCAGCCTCGCCAGCGGCCTCTCGAGGCGGGTGAGCCAGGGGACCCTCCGCTCCAGCCGGGCGCCGCCCGAGTCGACGAGGTGCAGGTGGACCGCGCCCTCCCTCTCCTCGAGGGTGGCGAGATAGCGCCCTCCCGCGGGAGCGGCGCACGGCGGCCTCCGGATCTCGATCCGCGCGGTCGACATGAGGCGAGCGAGGTGGGCGGCGGCGCCCGTGCCGTCCTCGCGATCCGAGGTGCAGAGCTCGATGACGCTCTGCGGGTTGGCGCCGGCTGCGCCCGCCCAGGCGACGAGGGCGGCGCCCGCGAGGGCGGCGAAGATCCGCCGGCGCCC
>DATMSB010000143.1:0-135754 GCA_035565615.1 Vulgatibacter sp.
CCCAGGTCGATGGTCGGCTCCCTGGGGAGGCGCTCCCGCAGCGCGCGCAGCACGGTGAGGCCGCCCACGCCCGAGTCGAAGATGCCGATCGCGCCCGCCATCGAAGACCTCTCGCCGGTTTCGCGGCCCGTCGTAGCAGGAACGCCGTCCTCCCGTCGAGGCGCACCTCGCCGGGAAGGAAGCCTCGGGCGCGGCGGTTGCCCGCCCGTCCGTTCGTTGCGGGGCCCCGGCGCCCATGCTACGCAGATCGCTCCTCGTGCTCGACGGCCACCACGGTAAGGGCGACACATGCCGATCTTCTTCGCAGCAGGCATCGATTATCTGGAGGCGGTGCGGGCCGGCGGCCCCGTGGGCTGGACCGTGCTGGCGGTCCTCTTCTTCGCCTCCGGCTGGAGCTGGACCATCATCTTCCGCAAGATGATGCAGCTTCGCACGGCCCAGGCCCAGTCGGTCACCTTCCTCGAGGCGTTCTGGCAGAGCCGCCGCCTCGACGACATCTACGCCCGCGCCGACTCGCTCAAGGATTCTCCGGTCTCGCAGGTGTTTCGGGCGGGCTACGTGGAGCTGGCCAAGCTCACCGGCGAGGGCGGCGGCGGCAAGGTGGACGGCGACGGCCTCGAGAACATCGAGCGCGCCCTCCGGCGCGCCGCCACCGCGGAGCTCACCCACCTGGAGCGCCACGTCCCCTTCCTCGGGACCACCGCCGCCGCCTCCCCCTTCGTCGGCCTCTTCGGCACGGTGTGGGGGATCATGCGGGCCTTCAGCGAGATCTACGCGGCCGGCAACGCCAACCTCGCCACGGTCGCCAAGCCGATCTCGGAGGCCCTCATCGCCACCGCGGTGGGCCTCTTCGCCGCCATCCCGGCGGTGGTCGCCTACAACCACTTCGTCTCGCGCATCAAGGTCCTGGACAGCGAGATGTCGAACTTCGCGTCGGACTTCCTGAACATCGTCAAGCGCCACTTCGCGAAGTAGGTCTTCCTCGATGGGCTTCTCCAGCGGCGGCGGCCGTAGCGGCCTCAGCGAGATCAACGTCACGCCCCTCGTGGACGTGATGCTGGTGCTCCTCATCATCTTCATGGTCACCGCGCCGCTGATGCAGCAGGGCGTGAAGGTCGACCTCCCCGACGCCCGGGCGAAGCCGATCGAGGCGAGGGAGGAGCGCAAGCTCGTCCTCTCCGCGAAGGCGGACCAGACCATCTACATCGGCGACGCGCCGGTCGAGCTCGCCGAGCTGGAGGAGAAGCTCAAGGCGAACCCCAAGGCCCAGGCCGACAAGGAGATCTACCTCCACGCCGATCGCTCGCTCCCCTACGGCTTCGTGGTGGAGCTGATGGCGGCGATCCAGCGGGCCGGCATCCCGTCGATGGGGATGATCACCGACCCCGTGCAGCGCCCCCCGGAGCCGGCCAAGGGCGCGAGGAAGTAGCGGGTGCCGAAAGCCGAGAACGCCCACGCGCGCTCCGGGCTCGTCCCCCGCGAGGAACGCCTCGGCCTGGCGTGGACGATCTCCGCCTGCCTCCACGTGGCGATCGTCGCCGCCTTCTTCGCCGGATCCGTGGACGCCTGCGGCGGCGAGCGCGAGCCGCCCCAGACGCCCATCGCCGCCAAGCTGGTGCGCCTGGGGACCCCCAGGGACGAGCGGCTCCTCCCCCGCCTCCCCACCCAGACGCCGACGCCGTCCCGGGCCCAGGACGCCCCGGTGGTGCAGCCGGGCGAGAAGGTCGCCGCCACGCCCCCCGCGCCGACCCCGCCGCCGCCGAAGCCCGCCGAGGCCGCGGCGCCCTCCCCCGTCGCCGCCGCGGCGCCCCAGCCCAAGCAGCAGGCGAAGGCCCCCGCCGCCGCGCCCAAGAACGACTCCAAGCAGAAGCTCGACGACATCATGCGCCGCTTCACCACCGGATCCCGGCAGGGCCCGGCGGATCCGCTGCCCGGCCAGGTCGACGGCGATCCGCTGGGCGACGCGGAGAAGGCCGCCGAGGGCGAGCGCTACCTGGCGCTGGTGCAGCGCCGCATCCAGGCGAACTACACGGTCCCGTCCACGATCCCCGACGAGGAGCGGATCCGCCTGCGGGCGGTGGTGACGATCCGGGTGGAGCCGAACGGCGTGATCTCCGACTTCCGGATCACGATGCCCTCGGGGAACGACCTCTTCGACGCCGCCCTGGAGTCGGCGGTGCGCCGGGCGTCTCCCCTGCCGCCTCCGCCGGACCACCTGCGCGCGTCGCTGCAGGCCCTGCCGATCAACTTCCGGATCTGAGCGGCGGCGGCGGGATCGGGGCCTCTCGCCCGGCGCGAGGGGCGAAGAAGGCGGCTCCGCCGGCGCGCCGAGCCGGAGCGGGCGCCTCGCGAAAGGAAGCGAGGGGCCGATCGATGTGTTAGGTACCGGGCCGCCGCCCCCTGGCGTCCCCAAAGGAGCCGACGAGTTGCGCCGCATTCTGTCCCCCTTCACGATCCTTGCCCTCGCCCTCCCCGCGATCGCCTTCGCCCAGGAGGAAGCGGAGCAGCCCGCGCTGGAGATCTCGGGGGCCACCTTCCGACCCCAGCCCATCGCCGTGGCGCCGCCGATCGCCTCCGGCGACGAGGCCGCCGCCGCCGACGAGATCTACGACGCCCTCACCTTCGACCTGCAGGTGAGCGGGCTCTTCGACGTGATCCCGAGGGCCGCGTTCCTCGCCGATCCCCGAGAGGGCATGGGCCCCGAGGGGATCGCCTGGCCCCGGTGGGCCGACGTGGGGGCGGAGAGCCTGGTGAAGTTTCAGGTGACCAAGAGCGAGAAGGGCCTGCGCGCCACCTTCAAGCTTCACGACGTCCAGCCCCGGCGCACCGCCCTCACCCTCGACTTCGAGGGCCGCCGCGCGGACGCCCGCCGCCTCGCCCACCGGTTCGCCGACGCCCTGGTGGAGCACTTCACCAAGGAGCCCGGCGCCTTCTCCACGCGCATCGCCTTCGTGAAGCGCTCCAAGGGCGCGAAGGAGATCTGGGTCTCCGACTTCGACGGCAAGAACGCCGCCCCCGTCACCGAGCGCGGCGGCATCGCCATCCTCCCCGCCTGGTCCCCGGGAGGCGGCGAGCTCGTCTTCACCTTCTTCAAGCGCAGCCTGGAGTATCCCAACGGGCACCCGCAGCTCTGGAAGGCCACCCTCTCCAACGGGAGGAACGCCGCCTTCTCCGGCCGCGGCGATCTCAACACCGGCGCCGCCTACTCGCCCGACGGGACCCGGATCGCCTTCACGCTCTCCCGCGACGGCAACCCGGAGATCTACGTGATCAACTCCGACGGCACCGGGCTCACCCGCCTCACCCGCTCCGAGGGGATCGACACCTCCCCGACCTGGTCGCCGGACGGCAAGCGCATCGCCTTCGTCTCCGATCGCCACGGCACCCCGCAGATCTTCGTGATGAACGCGGACGGCTCGTCGCAGGAGCGCCTCACCCGGCAGGGCAACTACAACCAGACGCCCGCGTGGTCGCCCCGCGGCGACGAGATCGCCTTCACCGCCCGGGACGAGCGCCTGGTGTTCGACATCTTCACCATCGACGTCGAGACCAAGGGGGTCCGGCGGATCACCCAGGACCAGGGGCAGAACGAGCACCCCACTTGGTCGCCGAACGGGCGGATGCTGATGTTCTCGTCCGATCGATCTGGCCGGCGCTCGCTCTGGGTCTCGTCCGCGGACGGCAACGTGCAGCGGCGGATCGCCACCGCGGACGACGCCGAGTACACCGATCCCGCCTGGGGGCCGTTCCCCGGGAAGTAGGAGCGCGCCGTGGCCGAGCGCTTCGCCACCATCGACGTCGGCACCAACACCGTGCTGCTCCTGGTGGCGGAGCGGGGCGAAGGCGGCGCCCTGCGCGCGGTCGACGAGCGGATGGAGCTCACCCGCCTGGGACGCGGCGTCGACCGGGAGAGGCGCCTCTCGCTCGAGGCGATCGAGGAGACCCTGCGGGCGGTGGAGACCTTCGCCGCCGCCGCCCGGGAAGCGGGCGCCGCCCGCCTGGTGATCACCGCCACCAGCGCCGCCCGGGACGCGGCGAACGGGGCCGAGTTCTTCGAGCGGGTCGGGCGGGCGACCGGCGTTTCGGTGGAGGTGCTCTCGGGAGAGGCCGAGGCCCAGGCGGCGTACGAGTCGGCGAGGCGGGACTTCGGCGCCTCCGGGGAGCCCCTCGTCGTCGTCGACATCGGCGGCGGCTCCACCGAGCTGACCTTCGGCGAAGGGGGCGAGGTCTCGTTCCAGCGCTCCTTCGACGTGGGCGCGGTGCGCCTCACCGAGCGCTGGCTGCGCACGGATCCGCCCTCCCCCGCGGAGCTCGCCTCGCTGCGGGACGACCTCGCCAAGACGCTGCGCGGCGCCCCCCGCCGCCCCGATGGCGCGAGGCTCGTGGGGATCGCCGGGACCGTCACCACCCTCTGCGCCGTCTCGCTGGGCCTGGAGAGCTACGACGGCTCGCGCGTCCACGGCAGGCGCCTCCGCGCGACCGAGGTGCGGGACCTGGCGCAGCGCCTCGCGGCGATGCCGCTGGCCGAGCGCCGCCGGCTCCCCGGCCTGCCCCCCAAGCGCGCCGACGTGATCGTCGCCGGCGCGGAGGTCGTCCTGGCGGTGATGTCCTCCCTCGGCTTCGAGGAGCTCGTGGTCAGCGATCGCGGCGTCCGCTGGGGGATCCTCCACCAGCGGTTCGGCGGGGATCCGTGAGCACGCCCACCGGAGAGCGGGTGCAGGCGGCGGCCCTCCCGGCGGCGGCGCCGGTCGCGAGGGGCGCGTGGATCGCGCTGGCGATCTTCACCCTCATCAACCTGGTCAACTACCTGGACCGCTACGTCCTCGCCGGGATGCTGCCGCTGGTGCAGGCGCACTTCGGCCGCACCGACGCGCAGATGGGGATCCTGAGCTCCAGCTTCCTCGTGGTGTACGCGGTGGTGTCGCCGTTCACCGGCTTCCTCGGAGACCGCGCCTCCCGCAAGCACATCGTGGCCGCCGGCGCGATCCTGTGGTCGGCGGCGACGGTGTGGAGCGGCTTCGCCCGCACCTTCGACGAGCTCCTCCTCGCCCGGAGCTTCATCGGAATCGGCGAGGCGGGCTACGCCGCGGTGGCGCCGGGCTACCTCGCCGACCTCTTCGAGGAGAGGAGGCGGGGGCGGATCCTCGCCCTCTTCTACGCCGCGCTCCCGGTGGGCTCGGCGCTGGGCTTCACCCTGGGCGGGGTGATCGGCACCGCCTACGGATGGCGCGCCGCGTTCCTGGTGGCGGGGATCCCGGGCGCGCTGCTCGGCGTGGCCGCCCTCTTCCTGCGGGAGCCGCGGCGAGGCGCCGCCGACGGAGGCGCCCGCTTCTCGCCGGCGCGGATCGGCGCGATCGTGAGGACCCTCGCCGCCTCGCCGGGCTTCCGGTTCAACACCGCCGGATACACCGCCGCCACCTTCGCCATGGGCGGCGTCGCCGCGTGGTGGCCCACCTTCCTGGAGCGGGAGCGGGGCGTGCCGCTGGATCGGGGCGGCTTCCTCTTCGGCGCGGTCCTCGTGGTCGCCGGCTTCCTGGGGACGCTCTGCGGCGGCTGGTTGGGCGATCGCCTCCATGCCCGGGATCGGGGCGGGCACTTCCGCGCCGCGGGCTGGGGACTGGTGGCGGCGTTCCCCTTCGCGGCGGCGGGCGTCCTCCTCCGGGCCCCCGGCCTCTACTGGCCAGCGATCTTCGTGGCCCTCTTCTTCCTCTTCTTCAACACCGCCCCGCTGAACGCGGTCCTGGTGAACGTGGCGCCCCCGTCGATGCGCGCGTCGGCGGTGGCGATCAACGTCCTCGTCATCCACCTCCTCGGGGACGCGATCTCCCCGTGGCTGATGGGCCTGGTGAGCGACGCCTCCCACCTCGGGCTGGCGGTGCTCCTCGACTGCGGGATGATCCTCGTCGCCGGGGTGATCCTCCTCCTCGGCACCGGCGCGCTCCGGCGCGAGCTCGAACGGCGCGCCGCCCCCTAGAAGAGCCCGATGCTGAAGTGCAGGGCGAACGGCGCCTCCCGCAGCACCTCGTCGGGCTCGAGGTTGAACCCGACGTCGAGCGCCACCGGGCCCACCGGGGTGCCGTAGCGCAGGCCGGTGCCCGCGGCGGAGCGCAGCCGCAGGCTCGCCGGATCGAAGTTCGAGGGATCCGCCCAGAGGTTGCCGGCGTCGAGGAAGACGCCGCCCATCAGGTTGCCCGCGATCGGATAGCGCAGCTCCGCCCGGCCCAAGAGGAAGAGCTCGCCGCCGGTGGACGGCACCGCCCGGCCCTGCTGGAGGAACTGCGCCGACCGGGAGCACCCCACGTGGAAGATCAGCGCCTCGCAGTCCGCGATCTCGCGGCGGAGGGCGTCCCGCAGATCCTCCGGCACCACGTCGTCCTCGGCGAAGCCGCGGATGGTGGCGGCGCCCCCCAGGTAGAAGCGCTTGGGCGCGATGGTCACCGAGTCCTCGCGCAGGGGGAACACCCGGCCGCCGCTCGCCGAGAGCACCAGGGTGGTGCGCTCGCCGAGCGGCACGTAGCCGGTGAGCGTGCCCCACACCTTGGCGAAGTCCACCGACGTGTCGCCGCCGAGGTTGCGGGCGAAGTCGGCCTCGACCTTGGCGAAGACGCCGGCGTGCGGGTTCACCGGATCGTCCTGGAAGTTGAGGAGGAGGGCCGGCCTGGCGGAGCCCAGGAGCGTGTTCCCGTTGGGGAAGCGCAGCCGCTGCAGGTCCGCGCGGGAGAGGCTGGCGTAGACGTCGTCAATCTCCGGCGCCCGCTCGATCCAGTTCGACTCCAGCTCGTAGGCGACCCGGGCGGTCACCCGGCGGGTCATGGGCCAGTCCAGGCCGGTGAGGGCCGCGTACCGGGTCACCCGGTAGGCCGGGCGGATGTCGCGCTCGTGGATGAGATCGAGGCTGGCGCCGAGCTCGATCGGCAGGCCGTACAGGCGCGGGTAGGTGAAGCCGAGGTCCACGAAGCGCTCCAGCCCCTGCTCGACGGGCATCTCCAGCACCTCGTCGCGGAACACCTGGTAGTTCACCCTGCCGCGCACGGAGGCCTGCAGGTTTCTCCCCAGGATGTTGCGCTGGACGAACTCGGAGAAGGCGCGGGGCCCGTCCGCGATCGAGATGCCGCCGCCGACCTCCAGGGTCCGCGAGGGGCGCTCGTGGACCTCGACCACCAGATCCTTGACGGGCTCCACCACCTCGGGGTCGAGGGGGCGCACCACCGCGGTGCGGAAGAGGCCGAGCCGCATCAGCTCCTGCTGGCTGGCCGCGAGCTCGGCGCTCCCCAGGACCGATCCCTCCTTCAGGCCGAGGGTCTCGTCGAAGACCACCCGGCGGGTGCGGTTGTTCCCCTGGACGAGGATCCGCCCCACCCGCACCTGCGGCCCCTCGGTGACGTGGAAGAGCACCCGCGCCCGGGTGGGATCCTCCGGGGGCCGGACGACCTCGGCCCGGACCGTGGCGTAGAGGTAGCCGTGCCTGCCGTACAGCGAGCGGAGCTCGAGGCGCCGCTCCTCCACCTGCCGCTCCGACAGCGGCCTGCCGGGCGCCACCGGGTTCGAGGGGGAGAGGAGCGCGGCGGGATCGAGGGCGGAGGCCCCCGGGTACTCCACCGCGCGGATGCGGGTGCGGCGCCCCTCCCGGATCTCGATCTCCACCTCGGCGAGCCGGCGGACCTCGTCGATCTCGACGCGGGGGGCCTCGATCCGGGCGTCGAGGAAGCCGAGATCGCGGTAGCGCGCCGTCAGCTCCTCCACCACCTGGGCGTAGAGCTCGTCGTCGTACACGAGGTAGGGATCGAGGAGGCTGCCGCCGCCCCGCGCCGTCGTGCCCAGGGCGCGGTCGAGCTCCCCCTGCTCCAGCTTCTCGAGCAGCGACCTCGACTCGGCGCTGGAGGCGAGGATCTCGGCCAGCATCTCCTGCATCTCGTCGTTCTGGATGGCGTAGTTGCCCCGGAAGGAGACCCGCCGCACCAGCAGCGGGGCGCCCTCGGCCACGTGGAAGACGACCTCCGCCTCTCGGCCGTCGCGGGAGGTGCGCTCCGTGGCCTGCACGCGGACGTCGTAGTAGCCGACGCGGCGGTAGCGGCGCTCGATCCGGGAGGCGAGCTCGGCGATCATGAGCGCGTCGAGGTGCTCCTCTCCCGCGTACGCGAGGAAGCTCCGCAGCCTCGCGTCGTCGAAAGCGTGGTTGCCGCGGATCCGCAGGCTCATCCGCGGGCCGGCGTCGACGTCGACCTCCACCTGGGCGAGGCCGGGCGCCACCGGGACAATGCGGGGCTGCCCCACCCTCGCCCGCCAGTGCCCGGCGCTCCGGTACCTGGCGCGGAGGGCCTCCAGCTCGGCCTCCACCCGGCGGCGATCGAGCACGTCGCCGGCGGCGAGCGTGATCGCGCTCATCCACAGCTCCCGATCGCCGGGATCCCCCTTCAGATCGAAGGCCTTCAGGCGGGTGGGCAGCCCCTCCGACACGTCGATGTGGACCTCCAGGCCGGCGGACACGGGCTCGGTGCGGATCCGGACCCGGGCGTCCTGGTAGCCCGCCCGCGCCAGGGCCTCCCGGACCCCCGTGGCCGCCGCCTCGATCCGATCCTCGGAGACCTCCATCCCCCTGGCGAGGCCGGATGCGCGGCGGAGCTGGTCGCCGTCCACCCGGGCCTCGGAGACGAGGTGCACCGCGGTGATCGGCCGCCGGGGTTCGAGGACGAGGACGAGGCGGATCGCGCCGCTCGGCAGACCGCTGGTGAAGGCGGTGACGTTGGCGAAGCGGCCGGTCTCGTAGAGGCGCTGGAGGGTGCGACGCAGCGCGCGCCGGGAGAGGGGGTCCCCGGTGGAGATGGCGACCAGGGGCTCGTAGTCCTCGGGATCCGTCAGGCCGGGCGCGCGGATCTCGACCTCCGCCACCACCGGCCCCGAAGGGACCTCGGCGGGCGCGCGGGACGGCGGCAGCGCCAGGCCGCAGGCCGCGAGGGCGAGGACGAGCGCGCGCCTCATTCCCACTCCCATCGCAGCTTGAGGTCGATGCCGAGGTCGCCGGAGGAGTAGCCCACCACCTCGTTCTGCCAGATGAGCTGGGTGGAGAGCCGCTCGCTCACCTTCATCTCGGCGGACGCCCGCCGGCCCTTGGTGGTGGCGAAGGGAGCGGCCGCCTTCAGCCGGAAGCGATCGGTGAGCACCTTGGTCTCGAAGACCGCCATCGGCTCCATCTGCCCGGTGAGCTCCGAGTACTGGCTCGTCACCGACAGGTCGGGATCCATCAGGATCGGCGTCTGGGGGAGCCAGCGCTTCACGTGCTCGTCCAGGCCGGACACCGCCAGCAGCGCCTCCGCCGCCACGCCGGCGCCGAGGGCGGCGTTGCCCCCGCGATCGAGATCCCACGAGGTGATCCCGAAGGTGAGCAGCGTGACGATGTCGGCCTGGGCCAGCGACGGCTCCGAACGGAGATCGAGGTGGTAGCCGGTGGTCGCGTCGTCGCCCAGGCGCCCGTAGGCGCGGGCGGCGATCCGGTAGTCGCGGACCTCCGTCTCGGCGGTGACGTCGAAGGCGGGATCGATCCGGTCGCGCTCGGAGAAGTCGACCATGCCGTGGGTGAGCCGGTACTCGTTCCCGCGGAAGAAGGCGGTCCCCTCCAGGACCTCGACCGATCCCAGCAAGCCCATGCGCACGTTGCTGCCCACCAGCTTCAGCCTGCCGGGGCCCCCGGTGGGCGATCCCACGAACTGGAGCCGGGCGCGGATCAGGTTGTTGTCGATGCGCATGTCGCGTCCGCCCACCAGATCCAGGTCGAAGCGGATGCGCTCCTCCTCGTCGGCGGACGGCGTGGCGTGGAAGCGCCTGCGGAAGTCGAGCATGGCCTTCTCCAGCTCGAGATCCCGGGCGTAGCGGAGCCGCTCCACGTTGAGCTCGCCGCCGAGGAGCAGATCGTCCGGCCATCCCCCCGACAGCGTCACCCGGCCCGAGACCACGGCGGGCCAGTCGGCGGGCTTTCGCCAGGTCATGTTGGTGCCGTTCAGGACCAGGTCGAAGCGATCCGGCGCGAAGCGGCGAAGCGAAACGGTGCCGCCCAGGGTCGCCTGCCCGCCGTTGACGCCGAGGCGGGCGTCCTCGATCACCACCTGGTTCTGCGAGAAGGCGAGGTTGCTCTGCAACGACTGCACCTGGATCGGGAGGGCCTTGACCCGGAACGCGCCGTCCCGCACCTGCGCCGAGCCCACCAGGATCGGAAACTCGGACCGGCCGGTGAGCGCCGCCTGCAGCGAGATCACGCCCCCCGCGTACTCGATCTGGGGCAGGAGCTTCTCCACCAGGCGGGCGTCGAACGCGCCGGCGGCGTGGAGATCCAGGACGCCCGCGGCGTCGCGGCTGCCGCGCAGGGAGAGCGAGGTGTTGGGCCCCCGCAGCTCGAAGCGGTGCAGGTCGAGCGCCCGCCCCGCGAACGAGAGCCTCGTCTCGCCGACGCCGTTCGCCTGGAAGTCCCCCGACGTGATCTGCAGCTCGGTGAGGGCCAGCTCGCCCTCGGACGCCATCACGTCGACCAGGCTCCCCCGGGCGAGCAGCGTGCCCCGGAGCACGCCGCCGATGCCGAGATCCTCCGGGAGGAAGCGCGACAGATCGCCCACCGCCAGGTCGACGCCGGCGTCGAAGGGGAGCGACTCGACCAGGCGCAGCGAGGCCGACAGCGGGCCCGCCCCCAGGAGGACGCCGCGGACGTTCACCTGATCGCCCTGCGTCTCCAGGGAGAGGCGGGTCGAGGCCAGGTCGACGCCGCGGGCCGCGAGCCCTTCGCCGAAGATCTCGCCGGTGAGCACCAGGGCGTCCACGTCGCCGGAGAGGCGGGCGTTCGCGCCCACCACCCCCTCCAGATCCGCCCACTCGCCGAACTCTCCCAGCAGGTCGCGGATGGGCAGATCCCTCGCCTCGATCACGGCGTGGACCCTGGGCGCGCCCTCGCTCGGAAAGTGGAAGCCGGCGTCGGCGTCGGCGGCGCCCTCCCCCCGGGTGAGCCGGAGGCCGGAGAGGCGGAGCTCGTGGATCCCGGGGAGCTCCACGTCCGCCTGCAGCCGATCGAAGGGCCGGTCGAGGAAGCGGGCGTCCACGAGCTCGATCCGCCCCTCGCCCGCGACGTCCGGCAGGGGGCCCGAGACCTTCCCGCGGAGGACGTGGATGCGGCCGCCGAGGTGCTCCTTCATCCACGCCAGGGGCGGCAGGAGCGGCCCCGTCGCGCTCCACACGTCCTGGATCCGGCCGCCCTCGCGCGCCGAGGCCCGGGCCTCGATGGTGGGCGCGTCTCCGAGGATCAGCTTCACCTCGCCGTCGTAGGTGGTGGCGCCGTAGGTCCCGACCACCTGGTGGAAGTCCAGGGTGTGCCGGCCGGGGTACGAGACCGCGTGGGAGCGGACCCGGCCCAGCTCCGCCGTGAAGAGGCGGGCCTCGTCCAGATCGAGGTCGCCCTCGATGATGGGGTCGGCGTAGGGGCCGTCGATGATCGCGGTGATCTCGCCGGCACCCGCCACGGGGAGGCCGGCGATGTGCGACGCGACGTGGGCGAGATCGATGTGGGTGGCGCGGGCGTGGATGGTGAGGCCGCGCTCCTCCTCGAAGCCGAGCCGCGCCGAGAGGTCGAGGTGGGTGCCCGGCCCGAAGTCGATCCTCGCGCCGTCGAGGAAGATGTTGTCCGCGGTGATGCGGGTGCGGGTCTCGAGCTGCGCCTTGCCGGGGACCTCCACCACCACCGTCCCGGCGGGCGCGTGCCACGGCACGTTGCGGACCCGGAACGAGCGCATCTCGAGGGAGCTCGTCCCCTCGAGCACGAAGCCGCCTCCCAGCTTCCCCGAGAGCCGGTGGACGGAGTCCACCACCATCATCACCGGCGTGTTCTGCACGGTGAGGCGGGTCATCAGCCGGTGGAACTCGAGCGCCTCGGTGCGCACCTCGACCTCCATCGGGAGGTCGCCGGTCAGCTCGACGTCCGCCGTGATGCGCGCCCTGCCGTCGCCGATCGGCCAGAGCAGCTCGTCGACGAGGAGGCGCCCGCCCCCGACGTGGAACGCCGCCACCAGGTCGCCGAAGCCGTAGCCATCCAGGTCGATCTCCTCGAGATCCACCTTGCCGCCCGCCGACGGCGCGGCGGCGGGCCCGTCGATCCGGGCTTCGGCCACGAAGCGGCCGGTCAGCGAGTCCATGCCCGCGTGCCCGGCGAGCACGGCGAGGTCGCCGCCGGCCTGCACCCGCAGCGCGAGGATGGGGGCGCAGACGTCCCGCACCTCGCCGCTCGCGCCGAGCTCGAGCCCCGGGAGCCTCGCCGAGAGCCTCTCCACCCGGAGCCGCTCCTCGGCCGGGATCAGCTCCAGCTCGGCCTCGAGCGCCTCGAGCGAGAGGAGGTCGGCGCCCTCGGCCTCGTAGGATCCGGCGAGGCGAAGCCGCGCCACGTAGCGCTCGGCACCGCTCCCGCCGGCGCGCTGCGGCGTGCGGGCGATCGTGGCCCGGCGCCGCTCCACCTGCAGGTCGATCCCGCCCGCCGTGACGCCCCGCCCCTCTCCCAGCCGGATCCGCACCGTGCCGTCCCGGATCCGGAGGGCGTCCACCCGGAGGCGGTCCAGGATCGACAGGCACGTCCCGTCGCCATCGGATCCGCCCTCCCCGTCGGAGGAGGCCTTGGGGGTCCACACCACCTCCGGTCGATCCAGCTCGATGGCGTGGATCGCCATCGCGGGCCCGAAGGCGATGGTGGAGAGGTCGATGCCGATGCGATCGATCGAGAGCTCGGGCAGATCGTCTCCCCCCGCGCCGAGGTGGACGCCGTGGGCGACCACCGTGGCCCGCCAGGGGTCGATCTCGCAGGACGCGATCCGGAAGGGCCCGTCGAGGATCCTGCCGATGGCCGACTCCGCCCGCATGCAGAGCTGGAGCGCCGCCCACTCCGTGCGCAGGACCAGCATCGCGGCGCAGAGCGTGCCAGCCACCAGGACCAGGAACTTGAGCGCCCAGCGTCGCTTCACGGGGGGTCTGTGGCGAGGCGGCCTGTCAGAGCTTGCCTCGCCCCTCCTGCTTCCGACCGGGGGCGGGAGGAGGCGACGCTTCGGTGCGGCTCACCGCCACCGCGACGTCCCGGTACGAGGGATCCACGTGGGCCACCTTGCGGAAGTGGGTGTTGGCGGAGGCCAGGTCCCCGAGCGCCTCGAAGGAGAGCCCGATCTCGAAGTGCAGCGCCTTCGCCGCGTCGGGCGTCACCGACTCGCAACCCAGGGCCGCCAGGAAGGCCTCGATCGCGCGATCGTGCTTGCCCTGGAGCGCCTCGCACATGCCCGCCATCGTCAGGCAGTCGAGCTCCTTCTTCTTTCCGATGCAGGCCTGCCGCGCGATCGTGAACTCGGCCACGGCGTCGGCGAGCAGGCCCATCTCCTTGTAGGCGATCCCGAGATCGTAGTGGGTGTCGGTGTCCTCGGCGCTCACGACCTGCGAGACGCCGCGCTTGAACTCGGCGAGCACGTCGTCCACCGAGTACTGGAACTCGTTGCTCCGCTCCGCCGCGGGCCCGAGGGAGTCCAGCTCGCTCGCGAGCTCCGCGGCGAGATCGAATTGCGAGTCCGTGCCGGGGCTGAACATCGGCTCGGTCACCTTCACCGACCCCGGCGTGGGCGGCAGCCGCGCCAGCACGGTGGGGGGAGGAGGCTCGACGTCGGCGGCCGACCGAGGCGTCCCCTCGCGCGCCATCTGCAGGGCCTGGTCGAGGAGGCGCTGGGCCAGCTCGTTCCCCGGCACCTTGGCGAGGACCGCGCGGAAGGTCTCCTCCGCCTCCGCGAGGTAGCCCTGCTCCAGGAAGAACGCACCCTCCGCCAGCTCCGACTCGATCTCCGACTGCTCCTTGGCGCCGAGGCCGACGGGCTCTTCCGATCCGGCGAACTCCAGCGCGGCCTCCGCCCACGGCTCCTCGACGATCTCGTCGTCCCCCGGCATCCCCCCGGGGAAGGCCACGGTCCGCTCCTCGGCGGCGGGCCCCGCCGTGATGTCCTCCTCGGTGAGGACGATGGCGTCGCCGCCATCCCAGGCCTCCAGGATCTCCTCGTCCGCTCCGTCCCCCTCGCCGACGAGGAGCAGATCGTCGTCGTCCAGGGTGTCGACGGCGGCGGTGGCCGCCTCCGGGGCCTGCTCTGCGACCGACGGCGGCTCCTCCGGGACGATGGCCAGCGCAGGCCCCGCCGAGGGCGTCTCGTCGCCCTCGGGGAGCGTGACCAGCTCCTCGTCCTCCAGATCGTCCGCGGGGACGACGATCTCCTCGTCCCCCTCCGGGACGTCCAGCTCCAGCGCGCCATCGAGCGCGTGGGTGGTCCCCGCCTCCACCCGCCGCTCCAGCGGCGCGGCCTCGGGGGCGGGCTCCGGGAAGAAGGGATCGTCCGGCGGCCGCTCGAAGCGGGCCCGGGCGGGGGCCTCGACCTCCTCGATGTCGAGGCGGATCGAGACCTCGGCGGGCTCCGCCGCTCCCTCTCCCTCGGGCTCGTCCCCGCCGGAGTAGGCGGCGATCAGCTCCTCGACCTCCGGATGATCCGCGGCGATGTCGATGAGCCTGTGGAGGTGGACGTAGCCGCGCTCGAGCTCCCCCTGCTCGAGGCAGCGGCGCGCCACCTCGATCATCGCCTCGAGGGCGCCGGCGGAGTCCCCCACGGCGGTGCGCACCTGGACCGCGCGCTCCAGTCCGTCCAGGGAGGTGGGATCCAACTGGAGGACCAGGGCCACGTGGGCGGCGGCCTTCTCGTTGAGGCCGTATTTCAGGTAGACGTCGATCTCGGTGAGGAGCTTGGGGAGCTTCTCCTTCTCCCCGGGGGGCGCGGCCTTGGCCGGCCCCCCCGATCGCCCGGCGACCGGTCCACCCGAGACCTTCGAGACCTTCGAGCCCTTCGGCCCCCCGGACACCCGGGCCGCCGCGGCCGCGCGAGCCGGCCCCGACGAAGGCGCCAGCGTGGGCCTGGGATGCGGCTCGGCGGGCGTCGCGGCGGGTGCCGGCCGAGCCGGGGCCTCCGGAGCCCTGACGAAGGCGACCGCGGCGTCGGGATCGTCCGGCGCCAGCTCCAGGACCTTGCGCCACACGGCCCTCTCCTCGTCCAGCCGGTTGGCCTCGCGATGGACGCGGGCGAGCTCCTTGTAGACGGAGATCGTCTTGGGGATCTGCCCCAGCTCCTGGAAGGCCCGCGCGAGGAGGTCGAGCGTGGCCACGTCGTGGGGATCCGCGGTGAAGTTCACCTGGAGCCGAACGAGGGCGCGCCTCGGATCCTTGCGGCCGAGGTGGAGCGCGGCCAGCTCCCGGGAGAGGGCCAGGTCGTCGGGCGCGAGCGAGACGATCCGCTCGCCCACCCGGACGTAGTCGTCCATGCGCCCGTGGGACCTGAGGTGAACCGCCGACACCCGGAGCTCCCGGAGGGCGTCCTGGGTCTGGCCCTGCTGGGCGAAGAGCTCGCCGAGCTTGATCCGCGACCCGACGTTGTCGGGATCGAGATCCACCATGCGCCGGAGCACGTCGAGCGCGTCCGCGGCGTTGCCCGCCTTCTCGTGGTGGTTCGCGACAATCCGGAGCTGGCCCATCGCGTCGGAGAGGAGCCCGAGCTGCTGGTACAGCTCCGCGAGCTCCAGGTTCACCTCGATGCGATCCGGATCCAGCTTGACGATCTGCTTGTAGACCGCGACCGCCTTGAGGAAAAACCCGTCCGCCGCGTAGCTCTTCGCCACCTCCAGGAGCGTCGCCGCCGCGGTGAGGTTGTCACCCTTCTTCTGCTGGAGCTCACCGATCTTCAGCAGGATGCGGACGTCCTTCGGGTCCGCCTTCCTCGCCTTCTGGTACTCCGCGATGGCCTTGTCGAGCTGGCCCTTCTGGACCAGCTTGGCTGCAGCCTGGGTGAACTTGTTCTTGTCCATGCGAGGGTACGGACCGTCCTTCGGCAACGCCCTGGGGAATGACCGGGCACCACCCTTCGCGCTGGATCTTGGGGGCGGTTTCCCGAGCGTTCCTGAGAGGCTCGAAACCGCAACCGAATCAACGAGTTAGGCGGCCCCCACCGGGTCGCGAGCCACCAGCCTAGGCGAACGATCCGGGCGGGTCAAGGAACCGGGCCGGCCCCCCCGCCACGCCCTCGGGGGGCGGCGCGGCGGCGCCGAGAGCGGGCGCTTCTACGGCGTCTCTTCGATGGACCGGCGGGTGGCGGCCTGCTGGATCCGCTCCACGATCCGGGTGTCGTAGTCGCCCGCGACGAAGTCGGGCCAGGCCAGGACCTGCTTGTGGAAGGCTGCGTTCGTCTTGATCCCCTCCACCACCAGCTCGTCGAGCGCGCGCCGCCCGCGGGCGATCGCCTCCTCCCGATCCCGGCCGTAGCAGATCAGCTTGGCAATGAGGGAGTCGTAGTACGGCTGCACCTTGTACTGCTCGTAGGCGAGGGAGTCGAAGCGGACGCCGAAGCCGCCGGGGATGTGGAAGCCGGTGATCCGCCCGGGGGACGGCGCGAAGGTGATCGGATCCTCGGCGTTGATCCGGAACTCGATGGCGTGCCCCTCGAGCTTGATGTCCTTTTGGCTGCGCCCGAGCTTCTCACCCGCGGCGAGCCGGATCTGCTCCTTCAGCAGATCGATGCCGGTCACCTGCTCCGTCACCGGGTGCTCCACCTGGATGCGGGTGTTCATCTCCATGAAGAAGAAGTCGCCGTTCTCGTCCAGGAGGAACTCGATGGTGCCGACGTTGTTGTAGCCGATGTGCTTCATCGCCTCGATGGCGACCTTGCCCATCTTCTCGCGCGTCTTGGGGGTCAGCGCCGGCGACGGCGCCTCCTCGATCAGCTTCTGGTGGCGGCGCTGCACCGAGCACTCCCGCTCGCCCAGGTGCACGACGTTGCCGTGCTCGTCCGCCAGGATCTGCATCTCGACGTGGCGTGGCTTCTCGACGTAGCGCTCGATGTACATCGAGCCGTCCCCGAAGGCGGCCACCGCCTCGGCGCTCGCCGTGTTGAAGGCCTGGGCGACCGCGTCGGCGCTCCGGACGATCTTCATCCCGCGCCCGCCGCCACCCGCCGCCGCCTTCAGGATCACCGGGAAGCCGATCTTCTTCGCCATCGCCTCGGCCTCCTGCGCGTCGCGCAGGGCCGCCTTGCTGCCGGGCAGGAGGGGTAGCCCCGCCTCCAGCGCGGCCTCCCGGGCCCGGACCTTGTTGCCCATCAGCCGGATCATCTCCGGCCGCGGGCCGATCCAGGCGATCCCGCAGGACTTCACCACCTCCGCGAACTCCGCGTTCTCGGAGAGGAAGCCGTAGCCCGGGTGGATCGCGTCGGTGCCGGTGATCTCCGCCGCCGAGAGGACCGCGGGCACGTGGAGGTAGCTCTCCTTCGACGACGGCGGGCCGATGCAGATCGACTCGTCGGCGAAGCGAACGTGCAGCGCCTCCGCGTCGGCGGTGGAGTGCACCGCCACCGTCTCGATGCCCATCTCGCGGCAGGCGCGGATCACGCGCAGGGCGATCTCGCCCCGGTTGGCGATGAGGACTTTCTTGAACATCAGGCAGGCTCGATGCGGAAGAGCGGCTCGCCGAACTCCACCGGCTGCCCGTTCTGGACGAAGACCTCCACCACCTCGCCGGCGACCTCGGCCTCGATCTCGTTCATCAGCTTCATCGCCTCGACGATGCAGAGGACCTGGCCCTTGCGGACCGTCTGGCCCACCTCGACGAACATCGGCGCGTCCGGGGACGGCGCCCGGTAGAAGGTGCCGACGAAGGGCGAGGTGACGACGACGCCGGGGGCAGCCTCCGCCTCCGCGGGGGCGGCCGAGGCGGGAGCGGCGGGAGCGCCGGCGGGGGCGGCCACGGCGACCGCCGAGGGGGGCGGGAGCGGCGCGGAGGCCACGTGGGTGTACGCCGGCTCGTGCCCGCGGCGGATCTTCAGCTTCTCGTCGCCGTTGCGGTACTCGAACCGGGTGATCTCAGTGCCTTCCAGCGCCTCGATGATCGCCTTGATCTTCTCGACTTCCAAAGCTTCCTCCAGGGTGGAACTCTCGGCTCCCGACGTCCGCGCCTCACGGCTGCGCCGGATGAAATCGTCCCGCGCTGAAACAGGGGGTTCGAGCCGCGCATTCTACGGTGCACGCGGGCCGATACCAGCAGGAAATGCGGAAAACTTGGACGCAGGGCGTCACGGATCCTCGGCGGCGCACGCGTCGTACGCGGCGCCGCTCGCGGGATCGGAGCGCGCGATCAGACGCGGGTGAGGTACTGACCCGTGCGCGTGTCGACCTTGATGGTGTCGCCCTCGTTGATGAAGAGCGGGACCTGCACCACGAAGCCGGTCTCGAGCTCTGCGGGCTTCATCGCGCCGGAGACGGTGTCGCCGCGGACGCCGGGATCGCACTTGACGATCCTCAGATCCATCGAGTTGGGGACGGTCACGCCGATCGCCTTGCCGCGATAGAAGAGGATCTGGACGTCGACGTTCTCCTTCATGAAGTTCTTCGCGTTGCCCAGGTTCTCCTCGGGGACGAAGGTCTGCTCGAAGGTCTTCTGATCCATGAAGTGATAGTCGGTGCCCTCCTTGTAGAGGAACTGCATCGCCTTCTCTTCGATGTCCGGTCGGACGAACCGGTCGCCGGAGCGGAAGTTCTTCTCGAGGGTATTGCCCGTGAGGAGCGAGCGATACTTCGTGCGGACGAACGCCGCGCCCTTGCCCGGCTTCACGTGCTGGAACTCGACGATCTCGTAGGGGTGATCGTCGATCTCGATCTTGAGACCGTTCCGGAACTCCGTGGTGTCGACCATCTCTGCCATCTTCGGATCCTTCGTTGGGGCCGCCCCGTCAGGCCGGCGGCGGCGAGCTCGGGCCGGATCGGCCGGCCTGGAAACCGCTACAGCTCTCTTTCGAGCTTGGGAGCCGCGACGCGCAGGAGGAAACGGCCCTTCCCGGTGTTGCCGTCCGGGGTCATGGCCAGCACCAGGAAGTAGTCGGAGTTGATCGGCCGCAGGTGCGTCATGAGCTGTTCGGTGCCGATCGAGACCTCCGAGAGCGGGCCCGACTGCAGCAGGTCCGCGGCCTGGCGGACCTGCCCCATGAGCCCCGAGTACTCCACCATCAGGGTCTCGACGTCGTGCGAGGAGGGCTGGGCGGTGATGGTTTCGATGGCGATGCCGTCGTAGCCCATCACGCTGGCCGCCACCGCACCCTCGACCTTGCAGATCTCCTCGAGGTGTTCTCGAAAGCTCATGGGCCTCCCTTTCCTGGCGCCCTCGTGCGGCGGCGCAAGCTACAGAACCGCCCGGCGCCGCGTCAAGCGGCCCGGGCGTTCGCGGATTCGACGAGGCGCGGCTCCTCGCGCCCCGCGATTCGTCGGATGCGGCAGAGGACCCGCCCTCCTGCCGGGTTCGTTCCTCGCGACGGGCGCCTCAGTCGCCGCCGGCACCTCCGCCGCCGTTCCCGCCGGGCGTGGTCTTGGCGCAGGCCCAGCCGTCGGGCTGCGCGGCGGACGCGCAGACCGCCTCCACCGGGCCACCCCCGCAGGGGTCGGGACGAAGGCATCCGCTGCAGAGATCGATGGTGTAGGCCAGGTCGTTCGACTTGGCCTCGGTGCCGTCGAAGAGCTCGCCCTTCGCCATCACCCAGAGGCGCAGCGGCACGAAGCCGTTCTCGAAGATCTCCGGTCGGTCGTGGATCGCGGTCGCGATGCTCTGCGGGATCGCGCCGATCGGCGCGAAGTGCCGCTCCCCCGTTTCCACCACGATCCCCGCGGGGATGCTCACGGCTTCCGGCAGGAAGTCCCAGGGCCCGATCCGATCGTAGGCGATCTCGATCTCGGTCACCTTCACCTGGTTCGAGTTCAGGCGCCCCGCCCCCAGGTTCTCGTTCGACTTCAGGTTGTTGACGAGCTGGATGTAGATCCCGAAGTCGCCGCCCCCGTCCATCGCGAGGTCCACGTCGTAGATCCCGCCCACGATGGGCTGTTCCGTGTGAAAGCAGCCGTCCTTGGTGGCCCGGAGGCCATGGAAGGACTTGAGGGTCAGCGCCTCCGTGCCCGTGGCCTCGCCGCACGCCCAGGCGGCGCCGACGGCGGAGAGCAGGGCCAGGGTGATGCCGAAGCGAACTCTTGCGCTCATTACGTTCTCCGAATCTCCGGTGCGGCCCTTCAGCCGCCCGCGACCACCGAAGCCTCGCGGTTGACGATCGTGGGGCTGACGAAGATCAGGAGCTCCGTCCGATCGTCGGTCGTGGTGTCGCTCTTGAAGAGCCAGCCCAGGATCGGGATGTCGCCGAAGAGGGGCACCTGCGCCAGCTTCTCCGAGGTGCGGCGGGTGTAGATGCCGCCGATCACCGTGGTGTCGCCGTCCTTCACCAGCACCTCGGTCTGCGCCTCGCGCTTGGTGATGGCGGGCTGGCCGTTGGCGCCGGTGATGTTCTCGCTGGGCTGGTTGTTGGACGCCCGGATCTTCATCAGGATCGAGCCGTCCGAGGTAACGTGGGGGGTGACCCGCAGCTCGAGCTTCGCCTCGACGAAGACGGTGTTCACGCCCGCCGCCGAGACCTGGGAGAAAGGGATCGACACGCCCTGCCCGATCACGGCCTCGGTGTTGTCCAGCGTGGTCACCTTCGGAGCCGACACCGTCTTGAGGAGGCCCTGGGTCTCGAGGGCGGTGAGGCGCAGGTTGAGCAGGGCCGCGCCGCCGGCGGAGCCGAAGCTGAAGCCGACCGCGCCGCCGGAGCTCTGCGCCACCGCGGCGGGGAAGCTCACCGCCCAGTTCGGCTGGGCCGGGATGGCCCCGCCGGCGCCCACCGCCCCGGGGATCGAGCCGGCGGAGTTGACGTTGTTGGGGAAGGCGAGGCCGGTGGCGTTGCCCATGGACGCGTTCGCGGTGAGGTTGCCGCCCCACTGGATGCCGATCTCCCGCTTGAAGTTCGAGGAGGCCTCGACGATGCGGGCGGCGATGAGCACCTGCGGGGTCTGGGTGTCGAGGCTGCGGATGAGCGCCTCCACCCGGGCGATCGCCTCGGAGATGTCCTTCACGATCAGGGTGTTGGTGCGGGCGTCCACCACCACCGAGCCGCGCTTGGTGAGGAGGTTTTTCACCTTGCCCTCGACGTCCTTCGCCAGCGCGTAATTCACCGGGATGATTCGCACCCGCAGCGGCATGGCGTCCTCGCGGGCCACGGTGGCCTTGGCGGCCTGCTCCTGCTCCGCGAGGATCTGGCGCAGCGGCGCGATCCGGATGATGTTGCCGGTGACCTCCTTGCCCAGGCCCTTGCTCTTGAGGATGAGATCCAGCGCCTGATCCCAGGGGACGTTGCGCAGCCGGATGGTGAGGGAGCCGCGAACGTCGTCGGCGACGACGATGTTGCGCTTGGAGACCTCGGCGATCACCCGGAGGAGGTTGTGGATGTCGATGTCCTTGAACTCGAAGCTGACGCGCCGGCCCGTGTAGACCGGCTTCCTCCGCTGCGGCCCCACGGGGAGGTCCACCGTCTCGGTGTCGTCCGCCGCGACGCGGATGGTGCCGGTGGCCTCGTCGACGATCTCGATCTCGGCCACCTCGTTGGACTGGAAGCTCCACACCAGCTTATTGCCGGTCGCCTCGATGCGGTCGTCGGCGGGATGCGCCAGCGCCACCACCACCCGCACGTCCCCGGAGGCGGGGTCCGAGAAGGAGGAGATGGTGCGGATCGGCCCGGCGTAGGCGGAGGCGTCCAGCGAGCGCACGAGGCGCTGCGGGATCTGGGCGCGCTCGAGAGTGAGGACGAGCGTGGAGGGGTTGGGGCGGGTCACCTCGTACCGGCCCGCGCGCGACAGCTCGATCTGGACGTTCTGCTTGTCGGCGTCGCCCTTGAAGGCCACGTCGAGGACCTTGGTCACCGGGGCGGCGGCGGGAGCCGGCTTCGCCTCGGGAGCGGAGGCGACGGCGATCGGCGCCGCGACGGGAGCGGCGTCGGGGACGGGCACCTCGACCGCGGCGACGGGGGCCGGGGTCGCCTCGGCGGACTCGGCCACCATCACCGGGGCCGCCTCGACGCGCCGATCCAGGGTGACGCGCAGGCCCCTCGAGATCCGCTCGACCCGATAGGCGGGCATCTCCACCTTCGGATCCGCGTCGAGGACGACCCGCAGCTTCCCCTCGTGGACCCCGTATCGAATGCCCGCGAGCTCGCGGCCGTCCACCCGTCGCGCGCGCGCCGCCGCCTTGCCCACGCCGTGCAGATCGATCGCGAGGCGGGGCGGATCCTTCAGCTCCAGGAGATCGAAGGTCCCCACGTCGCCGTCCGCCTTCAACTCGATCCTGGTGCCCTCGGCGTCGGTGGAGACCCGGGCGTCCACGAGCCGGCTCGCCGGATGGCGCACCGTCGCCTCGTCGCGCTTCGCGACCACCACGTTCGGCCCGAGGGGTTCGCCTGCAGGCTCCCCGTCGCCGGCGGTCGCGCCCACGGAGAACAGCAGGGTGGCCGCTGCGAAGACGGCGCCTACGCCCCTGTTGAAGACCTGGCTCATCCCAAAGCTCCCATTCCAAACTTCGTTTCTCGCCCCGTGCCGCGGCGTGGGTTCTCTACTCGCGCGCATCCTGCGGCGTCAGATCGACGTCCGGCTTCTCGATCGTCGACCCCTTCGCCCGGAGCTGCATCTCCGTCTTCGTCGGGATCACCTGCCCCTGGGGGCCGCGCAGGTACTCGGTCACCACCAGGCGATCGCGCCGGATGTCCGTGACCTTGCCGCTGCGCTTGCCGATGCTCATCCCCCGGCGCAGGAGGTGACCCTTGCCCGCGGGATCCTCCACCATGGCGACGGGGCTCGCCTGCCCCGACACCACCGCCACGACCCGGAGCTGATCGAGCTCCCAGACGCAGAGCGGACCGCAGCTCTCGTCGACCACCGGCGCCTCGACCACCACGATCTCGTCCAGGACGGAGCGGAACGGATCCCGCTTCCCGGCGGGCGAGTAGGCGTACTCTACCACCTCGGCGGGGGCGCCCTCCTCTTCCACTTTCGGGGCCTTCGCCTTCTTGTTCTTGGCCGCGGCCGAGGCGGCCTTGGGCGCCGGAGCCGGGGGCGGCGCGGCGTCGTCGCCGCAGGCGGCCGCCAGCAGGCTCACCGCGAACAGGCTCGCGAGGATCGTCGTTCGCATCACTTCCTACCCCGCCGGCGGCTCGGCTTCTTCTTGGTGTCCTCCGGCGCCTTCTCGCGGAACCGGAAGGTGGTCGCCACGAACTCCGCGTCGAGGACCACCTTCTCGCTCTGCTTCTTGGGCGAGCCGAACTTGAGATCGCCCACGTTGACGATCCGCTTCAGCTTCCCCACGGCGTCGAAGAACATCGCGATCTCGTGGAAGCTCCCGGCGACCTTCATCTTCACCGGGATCCGGGCGAAGAAGTCCTGGGGGACCTCCGCCTGCGGCTCCACCAGGGTGATGGTCAGGCCGCTCTTGATGCCCAGGTCGTTGAGCTGGCGCAGGAGCTCGTCGATCGCCTTGTCGTTCGGCAGCTCCTGCATCGCCGCGTCGAGCTGCGCCTCGAGCACCTCCTTCTGCTTGCGGTACTCGTTGAGGTTGTTCGCGATCTGCTGCTTGTCGATGAACTGCCCCTCGAGCGACCTGCGGGTCTCCTCGGCATCGAGGATCTCCTGGTTGGTCGGATCCACGAGCACGAACCAGTTCAGCGCCGTGAGCACGGTGGAGATCGCCACCACCGCTCCGATCTTCACCACCCATGGGGCCCGGACGATCCGGACGATCAACTGCTCCATGTCCCAGACCTCCCGGTGCTCAAACGGCGTAGTTGATCCTGCAGGTGAGCTCGAAGTCGACGCGCGCCCCCTGCCTGCGCGACTGCACCGACTTCTTCAGCGACGGCTCCGAGAAGAAGGGGCTCTTCTTGAGGGCCTTCATCAAGTCGGCGAGGTCCTCGTTGGTCATCGCGCCCCCCCTCATCGTCATCGCCCCGTTCTTCTCGTCGATCGAGGTGATCCACACCTTCTCGGGCATGAGGGTGGCGAGCTCGTCGAGCATGCGCACCGGTCCCGAGCGCCCCTTGCGCAGCTTCTCCAGGACCGCGAGCTTGTCCTCGAGGGCCTTCTTCTGCTTCGAGATCTCGTTGACCTCGCCGATGATCTTGTCGAGCTGGGCGATGTCCTGTTCGAGCTTCGCGACCTGGGCCCTGGTGCTCTCCAGCGTGGAGTCGACGCTCGCCCACCAGTAGTAGTTGCCCAGGAGGGCGCCGACCACGAGCAGCGCGAGCAGCAGGAGCTGCTTGAGGCCCAGGTCCTTCTTCTTCGCCGCCCGGACAGGCAGCAGGTTGATCCGGATCATGGATCGCTCGCCTCTCTAATCGCCCGCCCGGCGCAATCCCAGGCCGACCGCCACCGCCGCCATGGGGCCCACCTCGGCCAGGTACCCTGGGTCGAACTGCCTCTCGTCCACCTCGATCGCCTCGAAGGGATCGAGGATCGTCACCGGGACGCCCACGCGATACTCCAGCGCCTTGCGCAGCGCCGGGATGCGGGCGGTGCCGCCGGAGAGGACCACCTTCGCGATCCGGCCGTCGACCGCGGTGGACGCGTAGAAGTCGAGAGAGCGCTGGATCTCGCCCGCCACCTGCTCGGCCACCGCCGAGAGGACCCGCTCCACCTCCTGGGGGACGACGGCCTCGGCGTCGTCGGTGGTCCTGCCGCCGATCTTCAGTGCCTCCGCCTCCTCGTAGGAGACGTTGAGGTTCTTCTGGATCTCCTCGGTGAAGAGGTTGCCGCCCAGGGTGATGTCGCGGGTGAAGGCGGTGAGGCCGCCGGCGACCACGTTCACGTTCACCACCGACGCGCCCGCGTTGATGAGCACGACGGTCTCCTCCTCGGAGAAGCCCTGGTTCAGCTCGAAGGCGTTCTGCACCGCGAAGGCGTCGACGTCCACCACCACCGGCTGCAGGCCGGCCTCGGTGACCACCGCTGAGTAGTCGTTGATCATGTCCTTCTTGGCGGCGACCAGGAGCACCTCCATCTGGCCGCCGTTGGTGGCGTCGCCGCGCTGGAGGATCTGGGTGTCGATGTTCACGTCCTTGACGTCGAAGGGGATGTACTGCTCCGCCTCCCACTGGATCGACTCGTCCAGCTCGTCCTTGGTCATCTGGAGCATCTGGATCTTCTTGATGATCACCGAGTGGCCGGACAGGCCCAGCGCCACCTCGCGGTGCTTCACCTTCTGCGCCGCCAGGAGGTCCTGTATCGCGGCGACCACCGCCCCGGAGTTCATCAGGGCCCCGTCCACGATGGTCTCGGGTGGCAGGGGAGCCATGCCGAAGCTGGCCAGCTCGTAGCCGCGCTTCGTCTCCTTGAGGAGGATCATCTTCACCGAGCTCGAACCGATGTCGAGCCCGAGCGCCAGCTTTCCCTTGGCCATGTAGCCTTCCTCTTGCGATTGGTCGGCATCCTAACATCGGCCTTGACCTCGGCAAATTTCCTACACCCCCTCCTGTGAAGAACATTGGGAGGGGGCGCACGGGCGTCCCGCGGCCGGCGATCCGATCACACCGAGAGAATCCGAGATTGATTCGAAGAGTGAGTGGAGTCCGGGATCCCCACAGGCCGCGCCCGCCGCGGCGGGCGGCCGCCGTCAGGAGATCCCGTACTCCTTGAGCTTGTAGAGGAGCGCGCGGTGGCTGATCTCGAGGAGCTCTGCCGCCCGGGTGCGGTTGCCGCCGGTGCGGCCGAGGGCGCGGCGGATCAGCTCCTCCTCGATCCGGCGGGTGGCCCGCTTGATCGAGATCTCGTCGTCGAGCAGGAGCCCGTTCGACCGGGCGCCGCCTCCCAGCGCGAAGTCGTCCGCCTCCAGGATCGTCCCCTCCGCGAGCACCATCGCCCGCTCGATGGCGTTCTCGAGCTCCCGGACGTTCCCCGGCCACGGGTGGCGGGAGAGCGCCTGCAGCGCCTCGGGAGAGATGCCCTCGATCCGGGGCGAGCGGCGGAGGCGCTCGTTGTAGAGGGCGACGAAGTGGTTCGCCAGCGCCGGGATGTCCGAGGGCCGCTCCCGCAGCGGCGGCAGCTCCAGCGCCATCACGTGGAGGCGGTAGAAGAGGTCCTCGCGAAAGGTCCCCTCCTCCACCAGCTCGCGCAGATCCCGGCGGGTGGCCGCCACCACCCGGACGTCCACCTTGTAGGAGCGGGCGTCGCCCACCGGCCGGACCTCCTCCTCCTGGAGCACGCGGAGGAGCTTCACCTGCATCTGCGGAGGCAGCTCCGCCACCTCGTCCAGGAAGACGGTGCCGCCGTCCGCCTCGGCGAAGAGGCCCTTGGAACTGCGGACCGCGCCGGTGAAAGCACCCTTCACATGCCCGAAGAGCTCGCTCTCGATGAGCGCCTCCGGGATCGCGCCGCAGTTCACCGCGACGAAGGGCTGATCCTTCCGGGGCGAGAGCTCGTGCACCGCCCGCGCGACCAGCTCCTTGCCGGTGCCGCTCTCCCCCGTCACCAGCACCGTGGTCTTCACCGGGGCGATCTTGCGCAGCGTCGACGCGAGCTCGCGCATCGGGGGGCTGTCGCCCACCAGCGAATCCAGGCCGCGCTCGGCGTGCAGCTCGGCCTTGAGCCGGCGCACGGTCCGGGCGAAGCCGCGCCGCTCGGCGGCCATGCGCAGCTTGAGCAGGAGCTCGTCGGGGCGAAAGGGCTTCCCCACGTAGTCGACGGCGCCCGCCTTCATCGCCTCGATGGCGAGGTCCTCGGAGCCGTAGGCGCTCATCACCAGGAAGCTGGTCTCGGGGGAGATCTCCATCCCCTTGCGGACCAGCGCGATCCCGTCCTCGCCCGGCATGCGCACGTCGGTGACCACCGCGTCGTAGTCGCGCGCCTCCAGCTCGGCCAGGGCCTCCTCGGCGGTGGAGGCCGCCCGCGCCGAGATCCCCTGCCGCTCCAGGAAGAGCAGCAGCATGTGGCGCATCGACTCCTCGTCGTCGACGATCAGGATCTCGCGGAAGCTCATGGACGAGCGGATGCTACCAGAACCTGCGGGGGCCGCCCGTTTCCGGCGTCAGCCGCGCACGAGTGGCAGATCGATGCGCAGCTCGGCGCCGCCCTCCGGCAGGTTCGACGCGCGCAAGGAGCCCCCCATCGCCTCGATCCAGCCCTGGCAGAGGGAGAGCCCGAGGCCCGTGCCCTGCCCCGGCGCCTTCGTGGTGAAGAAGGGATCGAAGAGCCGGGGCAGATCCGCCGGCGGGATCCCCGGGCCCTGGTCGACGACCCGGAGGACGGCGCGTTCGTCCTCCGCCTGGAGGACGACGCGGATCGTCCCCTTCCCCTCCATCGCGTCGGCGGCGTTCTGCAGGAGGTTGAGGATCGCCTGGCCCAGGTAGTGCTCGTCCGCGCGGGCGATCGCGCCCGGGGCCTCGTCCTCGAGGTCGAGGCGCACCTCGCGGAAGCGAGGCTGGGGGCGGGCGAGGCGCAGGACCCGCTCCACCACGTCGACGACCTTCACCGGCTGCGGATCGGTGCCGCGGGGCTTGGCGTAGTCGAGGAGGTCGCGGACGATCCGATCGATCCGCTCCAGCTCCTTGTCGATGCGCTCCACGTATTCGGGGGGCGCGCTCCCCTCGGCCTTGAGGAGCTCGAGGTAGCCGAGGATCGCCGAGACCGGGTTGCCGATCTCGTGGGCGACGCCGGCGGCGAGGCGCCCCACCGAGGCGAGCTTCTCCTGGCGGATGGCGGTGTCGCGCGCGGCCCGCAGCTCGACGTTCATGGCCTGCAGCTCCGCCACCTGGCGGCGCACCCGGGCGCGCTCCTCGGCGAGGCGGGCCTCCATCCGCGCGAACGCGGTGCCCAGCCTCCCGAGGGCCGGCCCCGCGTCGGAGAGGAGGGGCGCGTCCAGCCCCGCCCCCACCCGCTCCGTCGCGGCGAGGAGCGCCTCCGCGGGCCCGGCGATCCACCGCACCAGGAAGAAGTAGGAGACGGCGAAGACCAGCACCGCCCCGGCGGCGATCACGACCAGGGCCAGCTCGCCCGAGCCGATCGCCTCGTCGCCGATGCGCCACAGGGGGAGGAGCCCCGCGAGGCCGAGCGCCGTCGCGACGACGCTGATCGCCAGGGCGTGGAGCGCGAGCTGGGCGCGGAGCGATCGTCTGGGCGTCATTTCCAGGCGATGAGCGAGAGGTACCCGTCCACCAGCCTCTCGCCGAAGAAGAGGTATTCCGCCGCGCCCAGCGCGAGGAAGGGGCCGAAGGGGACCGCGCCCTCCGGCGGCACCCAGGCGTCCAGCTCGGCGTCGCCGGTGGGCTTCGGCGGCGGGAGCGCGGTGACGGGCGCGGGCCCGAGGGGCACGGCGTCGCCGGCGCCGGGAGATCCCGCGGCCGGGCCGCCGTCCGCGGGGGCGCCTGCCGCCGGGACGTCGGCCGCGAAGACACCGCCTGTGGAGACCTCGGGCGCGGAAGCGTCCGCCGTGGGATCGAGCGCCGCCACTTCGCCCTCGGCGGCATCGAGGGCGAGGGCGGGATCCTGGAGACGAGCCTTGCGCCTGGCCACGGTGAGGAGGATCACGCCGATGATCGACCCCTGCGCCGACGCGAGGAGCGCCACGGGCAGCAGCGCCTTCGCCCCGAGCCAGGCGCCGATCATGGCGAAGAGCCAGAGGTCCCCGCCGCCGAGCGCCTCCTTCTTCAGGATCCGCTCCGCGACGTAACCGACCACGATGAACGCGGCGAAGCCCGACGCCGCGCCCAGCGCGGAGGAGGCGATCCCCGGGCCGCCCTCGAGCAGCGACGCCGCGGCGCCCAGGCCGATGAACGGGATCGTGATCCGCCGGGGAAGGAGCCAGTGATCCAGATCGATGTAGGTGAGCGCGACCAGCGCGGCGAGGAAGGCGAAGGCCGCCACGGCCCAGGGCGTCGGGCCGAACTGGCGCACGCACGCCACCGCGAGGAGCGCGGTGGCCAGCTCCACGAGCGGGTATCGGATCGAGATGGGGAGCCTGCAGCCCCGGCACCGCCCCCGCAGGAGCAGCCACGACAACACGGGCACGTTCTCGTGCCAGGCGATCGGCCGCAGGCATCGCGGGCAGCGAGATCCCGGCCGCACGACCGAGAGCCCCTTGGGCACCCGGGCGATCACCACGTTCAGGAACGAGCCGACCAGCGCGCCGAAGATCGCCGCGACGCTCGAGATGTACCAGGCGGGGAGGTCCAAGTTCACGGGCGAGCCGGTTCCAGGGGATGACCTTGGAGAACCCTCGTGCGCGCGCCGGCGTTCCGGGGCTCGGGAATGTGGGAGATCTCGGGTTCGGAGCCTAGCGGGCCCCTCCCCCCTCGTCCAGGGAATGGCTGCGGACACCGCCCCCCGCGATTGCGTCGGCGGCGTTCGGGCGAGGCCGGCCCCGCGGCCAAGGTCTTCGGCGTCGGCGCGGGCCCCGGAGCGCTCCGAAGGAGGCGATCGGTCAGGGATCCTCCGCCACCGCGCTCGGGGCCGTCGGTCCGTCGGCAGGGTGCTTGCGCCGGTAGATCCAGTACCTCGAATACCGCGCCCCCTCCGTATGCCACGCGTATTCGTAGGAGCGCTTGAACTCGCCATGGGCGATCACCGCCGGCCACGTCCCGAGGTAGTGGTAGGGATCCAGCCGCGAGTTCCTTCGGTTGTTGATGACGATGAACTCGGGGCGCTCCCGAAAGAGGACGTCGTCGGCGAACCTCTCCGGATCCCGGTCGATCTCGCTGGAGGTCATCTCGCGGCTGTTGAGGCAGTAGGCGTCGAGGTAACGCAGGGAGCTGGCGAACGGGATGATGCCTGCATCGCCCAACAGGACCGAGGCGCCCGGCTCTGCGAGCCGATCCAGCTCCGCCGCGATCCCTCGCCGGATCTCGTTGCGCTCCGCATACCCCTCCGCGCGCCGCTCGATCCGGTCGAACGGTGGCGGGCGGATCGCCACCAGGAGCCAGGCGCACAGCGCCAGCCAGGAGGGGATCGCCCACCGTCCCCGCCCCCTCGCGAGGAACGCGGCGCCGATCAGCCCCGCTCCCACCGCCAGGGGCAGGCTGCCGACGAAGTGCCGGGTCTCGTGGCCGATGATCGGATCGACCCCGTGGAGGATCACGGCGTAGGCCCCGGGGACGAGGAAGAGCGGCCAGGTCCGCGGGTCCTTCGCCCGCCCCAGTCCCGCGACCGCCGCGAGGAGGAGGGGCGCGTTCGCTTCGACGAAGTCGTCGAGCAGGCTCCAGGGGTTCGCGACCCAGTCGGCCTTGCAGTGGACCGAGTTCGGGAGGATCCGGCCGTAGAATCCGAGCCTCCAGGCGCAGTAGCCCGCAAGCGGGACGGCGAAGGCCACGAGGAACCGGACCACCGGCGTCCGGGCGATCGCCCCGGCGCCGCGCGCGCGGTCGACGAGGACGGCCTTCGCGAAGAGGATCGCGAGGAGGACCAGGCCCACCAGAGCGCCCTCCGGCCGGGTCATCGCGCCGACGGCCGAGAGGAGGCCCGCGGCGACGATCCGGGGCGCGGCGACGGGCGGGCTCTCCCTCTCCAGCGCCGGCAGGATCAGCCAGACGGCGCCCACCACGATCGCCATGTAGAAGCCGGTCTCCAGCCCGCTCACCGACCACCAGATCACGCCGTAGTAGGTGGACAGATAGAGGACGCCGACCGAGGCCAGCGATCGCCCCACCAGCGTCGCGAGCAGGCGGAAGGCGATCAGCAGGCCGATCCCCGTCGCCGCGACCGACACGATCTTCAGCGTCAGGATCGGATCGGCGCCGAGCGCGATGGCGAGCGCGCCGAAGAGGAGGTAGGTGAAGTTCGAGTATCCGTCGACGGGCGGGGCCTCCCCCGGGTTGAAGGAAAGGCCGGCGCCGCCGGCGAGGTTCGAAGCGTAGCGCAGGGTGATGAAGGCGTCGTCCGTCGAGAACGCCCAGGCCCTCCGCACGCCCTCCGCGTAGAAGGCCAGCGCGGCGGCGACCACGACCCAAGGGACGGATCGGGAGAGCCTGCCGACCTCGGGCCCCGACGTGCGCTCGAGCACCGCCCCGGCGGCGGCGACCGCCAGCACCACCGCCAGGAAGACCGCCTCGATCGCTCCGCCTGCTCCCCAGGCGGAAAAGACGGAATCGAGGAGGCTCGAGGTCACGCCCCCTCCACGTCGGCTCTGGATCGCATCCGCGAAAGGATCAGCGGCTCCTTCGTCGATCGGCGAAGAAGTAGTACTGATCCACGCCCCCCCGGGCCTCCAGGATCATCGACTCGACGCCCTTGAGGAGCGACGAAGGGTAGGTGCCGGCGACGTTGGTCTGCTCGCGGGGATCTGCGACCAGATCGTAGACCTCCATCTCCCCTCGCCCATAGCGGTAGATGAACTTCATGTCCCCCACCCGCATGGCGAGGCATCGCCTCGACTGCCAGCACGAGGACATCACGTACTCGTGGCCGTCGGAGGAGAGGAGATCCTCCCCCTGGAGCGCCCCGTCCCACTCGATCCCGGTGAGGTTCAGCACGGTGGGGAGGAGGTCGATCTGGTGGCGGAGCCCCTCGATCCGGTGGGGCTCGCCGAGCCTCGCCTCGGGCCCGGCGAGGATCAGGGGGACGCGCACGCCCTCCTCGTAGGGGACGAGGTTGTGCCCCCGGGCGACGTGCTCGTCGAATCCTTCGCCATGATCGCCGATCACGATCACCACCGTGTCGGGCCACCGCCTCTGCACCTCGGGGATGAGCTGCTCGAGGGCCTCGTCCGTATGCGCGATCGTCCGCAGGTAGTGGGCCCACTGCTCCTCGAGCGTCTCGGGCGGCAGCTCGCCGGGGACGTGGTACGGGTGATGGGTCACGCTGGTGAGGATCGTGAGGAGGAACGGCTCCTCCGACTCCGACAGCCAGTCCAGGGCCGGCTCGACGAGGGCGCGCTCGTCCATCCCGAAGTACCCGACCTCCTCGAAGCGAGCGAGGTCGAGGTCCTCCTTGGTGGCCCAGCCGTCGAACCCCATGTTGCGAAGCAGCGACGTGCGGTGCTCGAACTCCCCGGTCGCCGACTGCATGAACCGGCTCCGGTAGCCCGCGTCGCGAAGGACGTTCGGCAGGCACGCCATGGGGATGCCGCGCTCCTCGGCCTCGCCGATCTCGGTCTGGAGCCGAGGGAACGCGCCGCAGAGGATGCCGACCAGGGCCTTGGAGGTATGCGTCACCGCCGCGTACGCCTTGTCCACCACGACCCCGCCGGAGGCGAGGCGATCCAGGAACGGCGTGTCCGAGGCGCCCCCGGGGTTCCGGTAGGCGCCGAGGGCGTCGGCCCGGGTCGACTCCAGGATCACGATCAGGAAGTTCGGGACCTTCTCTTCCGGGAGGGAGCGGACGGTGGGCTGGACGTAGTCCGTCTGCAGCCGGATGCGGAGGTTCGCCCACTCGTCGCCGAGCATCGCCCCGATCGTCGCGGCGTTCATCCCCTTCCCCGAAGGGACGGCGCCGACGAAGAGGACCAGCCCCAGGGTGGCGAGCGATAACTCGAGGGCGGCCCCCGTGAACCTGCTCCGGCCCTTCGAGCGCCGCTCGAGGCGGATCGCCAGGGCCAGGATCAGCGAGGCGAAGACCGCGCTCGCCAGCATCGCCGGATCCGCGCCGACGCCCGCCACGCCCCCGAGGGTCGAGGCGTTCCGGACGGAGTAGGCCAACAGCTCCAGATCCATCCGCGTCCCGGTGACCTGGAAGTAGCGGCTCTCCGCGGCGATGGCGAGGGCGCCCGCGAGGTGGAGCAGCTCCGCGCCGAGCCGCCAGTGGCGCTGGAGACTCGCCACGCGACCGAGGAGGAGGAGGGAGCACTCGCCGACGAGGATGAGGCCGATCACCGGCAGGGAGGCGAACGCGGCTCGGCCGATCTCCACCTCGCCGCTGGTGACGCCGAACTCGAAGACCCGAAACGCGATCGCGAGCGCGACCAGCGCCAGGCCGAGCCACAGCGCGACCCGCAGCCGCCCGCCCTCGACGTCGAGCTTGCCGCCCATCTCGCCTCCACCTGGAAGATCGGCCCCTTCTACCACGCGCGACCCACCGATCCAGTTTCTCCGGCCGACGGCTCGTGGTTCGCCTTTGAGGCCCGCCAGCCCCCGTATATCCTCCCGGCCATGCCCTGGATCGACGACTTCCTGCTCTCGTGGGCGGTGCCGGCCCTCGCGCTGACGACGCTGCCGATCGTGAGGAGATGGGAGGGTTCCTCCCCCCTCCCGGCGTCCACGCGCCTGGCCGCCTCCTTCGCGCTCCTCCTGGCCTGGTGGCAGGTGGGCGGGATGGTCCTGGGCTTCTCGGGCACCCTCTCCGCCGGCGCGGTCGCGGCCTGGCTCGCCCTGGGGGCCGCCCCCGGGATCGTCCTGGCGGCGCGGGACCCCGCGCTGCGCCCGGCGATCCGCCGCCCCATCCTCGACGCGCCTCTCGCCGCGCTCGCCGTGGTCGCGCTGGCCTACCTCCTGGTCTCCACCGTTCCCCCCTGGTACCGGGACTCCCTCGTCTACCACCTCGCCCTCCCCCGCGAGTTCGCCATGGCGGGCGGCTACGTCCGCCCGGACGACAACGTCTTCGCCTCCTTCCCGCTGGGGTGGGAGTCGATCCTCGCGATGCTCCACGCCCTCGGCCCGGGGCCGGATCGATATCCTCCCTTCAACCCCAGGCTGCTGGGGGCCTGGACCACCCTCGCCACCGCCGTGGCGTCGACCGGCCTCGCGCGGACGCTGGGAGCGTCGGAGTGGATGGCCCGGTGGGCGGGCGTCCTCTTCCTTCTGGTTCCCACGGTCTTCGAGTTCGGGACGTCGACCTACGTCGAGCCGTGGCTGCTCCTCCTCGGGACCCTCGCCCTCGACGGCGCCCTCCGCGCGGCGCGGGGCGAGCAGCGGGCGCTCCTGCCCGCGGCGGTGAGCGCGGGCTTCGCCGCCTCGGTGAAGTACCCGGGGGTGGCGCTCTGCGTGTTCCTCGCCCTCCTGCTCCTGGCCTCCGGGCTGCGCCGAACGGAGGAGGAGGGCCGCCGGGCCCTGCGATGGGCCCTCCTCTTCGCCCTCGTCGCGGGGGCGGTGGCCTCGCCCTTCTACCTCCGGAACCTCTTCGAGCGGGGCAACCCCTTCTTCCCCGTGGCGTTCGACGTCTTCGGCGGCGAGGGGTGGGACTCCTGGCGGGACATCGCCTACGGGATCACGCTCTCGAACTACGGCATGGGCCGGAGCGCGGTCGACTTCCTGCTCCTCCCCTTCCGGCTCTTCACCGCGCGGGAGATGCGCACCGGATTCGAGGGCTCGCTCGGCCCGGTGGTCGGCGCCGGGGTGGGGGCGCTCCTCCTCCTCTGGCGCCGCGCCGCGACGGGCACCGAGCGGCGCGACCTGGGCCTCGCCGGCGCCTTCGTCGCCCTCTGGTCGATCTTCTGGGCGCTCTCGGTGCAGCAGGTCCGCTTCTACCTGGTGGCGATCCCCCCGCTCCTCGCGCTGCTCGTCCTGGGCATCGACAGGCTCCCGAACCGGCTCCGCTCGATCGCCGCCGCGACGGCGATCCTCGGCGCGGCGGCGTGGCTCAACCCGGCGGCGGCGCAGCTCGGGCGCCGCCAGGACGTCGCCGGCTGGCTGCAGGGGCAGCGCAGCGAGGAGGCGATCCTCACCCGGCTCCTGCCCGACTCCTACCCGCCGATGCGGGAGCTCGAGCGCTGGGTGCCGGAGGACGGCAAGGTCTGGCTGGTGTGGATGCGGGGCTACACCTACTATCTGCGCCGGCCGTACCGGCTCGACTCGGTCTTCGAGGCGTACCGGCTGGAGGCGCTCCTCGACGAGACCGCCGACTCGGGCGAGGCGCCGACGAGGCTCCGGGCGGACGGGATCACCCACCTCCTCGTGCACGGGCGCTTCTTCCTTCGGGACGGCAACGCCGATCTGCGCCCGGGGCGGACCGATCGGATCCGGGCGGCCTTCGACGGGCTCGTCCGCCGGGGCGACCTTCGCCTCGTGCAGAGCTGGGGCGAGGTCGAGCTCTACGAGGTGCGAGGGCCCGCCGAGGCGCCCCCCTCCGCCCGCATCGACTGAAGCGGCCTTCAGCGAGCGGAAGGGAGGAGGGAGAGCCGCCGCGCCGCCTCCTCGCGCAGCGGCCGATCGGCCCCCTCGTCCGCGGCGACCGATCGCCAGATCCGCGCGGCGTCCCGCTGCCTGCCGATCCGCGCGAGGAGGCCGGCGCGCCTCATGGCGGTCCCGGGATCGTCGCCGGAGGCGTCGGGGGGGAGCGAGGTCCACGCGGCGCGGACCTCGCCGATCTCCTCCAGCAAGGCCCTCGCCTCCCGGTGATCCGGATACCGCTCGATCAGGCGCTCCAGCTCGGCCGAGGCCCCCTCGAAGTCCAGGGCCATCGTTCGCACCACGCCCAGGTTGTAGCGATACTCCGGCTCCGACGGCCGGGCCTTTGCGAGCCCCTCGAAGATCGAACGCGCCTCGCCGAAGCGCCCCATGGCCGCCAGGGCGAAGGCGCGCGCCTCGCGGGAGCCGCTCCCCATCGGATCGGCGAGCCCTCGCCTGGCGAGGTCGCCGTCGATCGCCTCGGCCCGCTCCAGGGCGGGCAGCGCCTCCTCCGGCCGATCGACGCGGCTGAGGGCGATGCCGAGCTGCACGAAGGGGAGTGAATTCCCCTCCGGCGCGTGCGCGGCAGCCTCGCTCCACAGCGAGACCTCGTCCCTCCAGTCGGGGACGCGGGCGTAGGCGGACAAACCCGCGGCGGGGAGGAAGACCAGCGCGAAGCCCGCGGCGAGGCGGTTGGCCGTCGGGGGCCAGCGGGAGGTCCAGGCCGCGAGGCCGATGGCGAGGCCCGCCGCGGGCATGTAGAGGAACCGATCCGCGGCGGCCACCTTGAGCGGGAGCGGAACGAGGTGGAGGACGAGCGCCAGCGGGACGAGGATCAGCGACGCGGCGATCCCGGCAGCGCCCGCCGAACGCGAGAACTCGCGCTTCCACCTCCACGCGGCGAGGGCGAGGCCCACCAGGGCCAGCGCGCCGAGGGCCACCAGCGGCCAGGAGCGCACGTGGATCGAGCCGATCTGGGTGCGGGGTCGCAGGGCGTCCAGGGACATCCACAGGTAGCTGCCCGCCGCCTCGAGCGAGAGGAGCAGGCGCTGTCCGAGCTCGAGCCGCGGCGCCCTCGAGGGCGCGCGTGCGGCGAGCTCCGCGTGGAGTCGGAGGAAGGCGTAGACGCCGCCCGCCGCCGCCGGCGGGAGAAGGCGCCGGAGCCAGCCGCGCGCCTCCCGGCCGCGGGCATCCACCGCCTCGAGGGCGAGGATCGCCAGGAGCCCCGCCACCGCGACCTCCTTCGAGAGGAGGCCGAGGAGCAGGAGCGCCGCCGCCGCCCATCGCCGCCCCGCCGACGGCCGGTGGACGGCGAGGGCCGCCAGGACGAAGCAGGCGGCGAGCACGTCGGTGCGCCCGGAGATCCACGCGACGGCCTCGGTGAGGCGGGGGAGCAGCCCGAAGCCCGCCGCGCAGACGGCCGCCGCGACGGGCGCCGCGCCCAGGCGCCTCGCGATCGCGAAGACGAGGGCGACGCAGGCGAGGTGCAGCGCCAGGTTCGTGAGGTGGAAGCCCAACGGATCCCCGCCCCAGATCCGCCAGTCCAGCGCGAAGGAGAGCGTGACGAGCGGCCGATAGAAGGCGCGGGTGGGGGCCCCCGCCGGCCCGCCGAAGAACATCCGATCGAAGTAGCTGCCGAGGGGCTGGACCTCCTTGACGACGGGCGAATCGACGATGAGGGGCACGTCGTCCCAGACGAAACCGCCCAGCGGCGCGGCGGAGTACGCCACCGGCACGGCGAGCAGCGCCAGCGCGAGCAGCGCGAGGGGTCGTTCCGACAGCGGCGTCGTCGGCGCGGGTGCGGTGGACATCAGGCGGCCGCCGGCTCTTCGCCCCGGGCGTGGGCGGCGCCGGTCTCCTCGGTCCGGCGGACGAAGAGCTCCTCGAGGGTCTCCCGGTGGCGGGCCACCGCGACGATCCGCGCGCCCGCACGGGCGAGCTCGCGCACCGCCGCGTCGGCGTCCGAGTCCCTGGCGAAGGCAAACGCCCACCCGTCACCCTTCGGCAGGGATCGCGCGGCCCTCGCCCGCAGGTCCTCGGCGAGCGCCGGGGGGATGCCCTCGGCGATCACGTCGACGGCGCGGGCGCCGGCGGCGAGGAGGTCGTCGAGGGTGCCCTGATCCCGCATCGCCCCGTGGAACATCAGCCCCACCCGATCGCAGATCGCCTCCACGTCGGGGAGGATGTGGGAGGAGAAGAAGACGGTCTTGCCCTCCTCCTTGAGGCGGAAGATCACCTCGCGGACGTCCTTGCGCCCGATGGGATCCAGGCCGCTCATGGGCTCGTCGAGCACCACCAGCGCCGGATCGCCGACGAGGGCCTGGGCGATCCCGGCCCGCTGCACCATCCCCTTGGAGTAGCGGCGCAGCGGCAGCTTCTTCGCCTTGGAGAGGCCCACCAGATCGAGGAGGCGGGGGATCCGCTCCTCGAGCGTCGCCCGCGGCACCCCGCCGAGCCGCCCGGCGAAGGCGACGAGTTGCTCGGCGGTGAGGAAGTCGTGGAAGTAGGGGTTCTCCGGCAGGAAGCCGATGGAGGCCCTCGCCCGCCGCGACGAGATGGGCACGCCGAAGATGGAGGCGTCGCCGGAGGTCGGGAGCACCAGCCCCATCAACATCTTGATCGTGGTGCTCTTGCCCGCGCCGTTGGGGCCGAGGAAGCCGTAGATCTCCCCTCGATTCACCGAGAGATCGAGATCCCGCACCGCGACCACGCGCTTGCGGCGCAGGCCCAGCCGGTAGACCTTCCCTAGCCTTCGCGTCACCAGGATCGGCTCATCCATCGCTTCCGCCCGCTCCTTTCCTCCGGACGGGGCGGAACGGTAGCCGAAGTGCCGAAAGGAGGACAATTCTCCCCCAGTCTTTGGTCCCCCAAGCGAACATGACGATTTACGGCAACGCCCCGCCGGGGTGCCGCGTCCCGTCAGGAGATCGCGCCCTCCGCAAGGCTCTGCGGGCCGATGCGGCAGGAAATTTGACCGGTTGCCCCCTTGCCCGCACCCTGGCACCGCTTTCGCAGAGACCCCAACCCGTCTCGCCCAACCCGCATGTCTCTGGCTGGAACCCTCCAAACGGGGGCGAGGAAGGAGAAGCAATGAAGAACCTGAAGAAGAACCTCCGCGGCTTCACCCTGATCGAGCTCATGATCGTGGTCGCCATCATCGGCATCCTCGCCGCCATCGCGATCCCGAACTTCCTCCGCTACCAGCTCCGCGCCAAGTCGGGCGAGGCGGCGGTCAACCTCGCGGCGATCAAGACCTCCGAGGTCTCGTACTACGGCAGCAACGACGAGTACGTCGCCGCCGACTCGAAGCCCGGCACCGCCGTCGCCAGCAAGGGCCAGCGCCAGCCGTTCGACGTGACCGACGCGGATACGGGCTGGTACGCGCTCGGGTGGCAGCCCGAGGGCCGCGTGTACTTCGACTACCAGGTCTCCGCCTCCGGCGTGGGAGCCGTCGCGATGATGACCGCCGAGGCCCTCGCCGATCTGGACGGCGCCGACGTCCCCCAGTGCTGGGCGGTGCAGGTGCCGCAGGCCGCCGACAAGACGGCCGTGCAGGATCCGGAGAGCGAGCACTGCGACCCGAGGCCCAACCTGATCTCGGCGGTTCACAAGGCCAGCCCGGACGGCGTCTACTAAGACCCGGGGTCGCAACCAGCTCGGAGGGACGCCACGGTTTTCCTTGGCGTCCCTTCGTGCGTTAAAGTCCCGGTGGCCCATGGACCGCACTCTCCTCCACCGAGCGATCCGCTTCCTCGGGTTCCTCGTCGTCTCGGCGGGGGCCCACCTGGCCCACGTCGAGGCCCAGGCCCACACGTCCACCCTGCGGGACGCGGAGCCGCTCCCCAACGGAGCCGCGCTGCGCATCGCTTCGGGCGGGCACGCGACCTCGATAGCCGACCTCTACTGGCTCAAGCTGGTCCAGTACGTCGGCACGCCCGGCGAGGAGTCGCGCGGCTGGCCGCACCTGGAGCCCCTCGCCGACCTCGTGGTGACGGTCGATCCCCTGTTCGGCTACGCGTACGAGGCCTCGGGGGTCGTCCTCTCCAGCGTCGGTCGCTACGAGGCGTCCAACGCCATCCTGGAGCGCGGCATGGAGCACGTGCCCGGGAGGTGGCAGCTCCCCTTCTTCGCCGGCTTCAACCACTGGAGCGCCCTCGGCGATCTGGACCGGGGCGCGGCGCTCGTGCTCCGGGCCTCGCGGATCCCCGGGAGCCCCAGGTACCTCCCGGATCTCGCGTCTCGCCTCTTTTCGAGCGCCGGCACCATCGAGGAGGGGATCGCCGCGCTGGACGCGACCGTCGCCTCCACCTCGGACCCCGAGCTCCGGAAGGAGTTCCTGCGCCGGCGGGATCAGCTCGAGATGGAGCGGGCGCTCCGGCTCCTCGAGGCGGCGATCGCCGATCATCGCGCGAGGGAAGGCGCGCCGCCCGCGTCGCTCGCCGACCTCGCCGATCCGGAGGCGCGGCGGATCGCGAGGTCCCCGCTCTCGGAGAACATCGACTTCGAACCCTCGACCGGCTCGGTCTCGTCGCCGCTGCTCCCCCGGCGGCTGATGGTGTATCGTCCACCCGCCGTCCCCGAAGCCCTCGCCGCCCCATGAGCGCACCCATCCTCGCCATCGCCCGCGTCACCATCCAGGAGTCGCTGCGGGACCGCATCCTCTACGGCGTCCTCGCCTTCGGGGTCGCGCTGATCCTCCTCTCGGCGGTCCTCTCCAACGTCACCCTGGGGTGGCCCGTACGGATCGTGACCGACCTCTCCATCTCCGCGATCTCGCTGGGCGGCGCCGTGATGGCGATCCTCCTCGGCGTCCGGGCGGTGGCGGTGGAGCTCGAGAAGCGGGTGGCCTTCCCGGTCCTGGCCCGGCCGATCTCGAGGGGCTGGTTCGTGCTCGGCAAGTACCTCGGCGTCGTCGGCACCGTGTACCTGAACGTCGGCCTGATGATCGCAGCCGCCACCGGGATGATCGCAGCCTACAGCCACGAGGGAGCGTTCCAGTACGACGTGGGCGCCTACGCGGCCACGCTCGGCCTGCTCCTCCTCAAGCTGGCCCTGGTCGCGGCCATCGCGGTGCTGTTCTCGTCGTTCACCTCCTCCACCGTGTCGTTCATCGCCGCGACGGGCGTGACCATCGCAGGCCACCTCACGGGAGAGCTCCGGTTCTTCCTGGGCCGCAGCGAGCAGGCCGCGACCCGGTTCCTGGGCGACGCTTTGTACTGGCTCCTCCCCGACATGGCGACGATGGAGGGGCTCTCCCGCCTCATCCACGGCCTCCCGATCCTGAACGCCCAGGCGACGGCCGCCGCCGTGTACGGCGCCTGCTACGCCGTGGGGCTGCTCGTCGCCGCAGCGATGATCTTCGAGAAGCGCGACCTCTCCTGATCGGCGCCGGGCCCTGCCGCAATCCGTTCAGGGCTCCGCAACGATTGCGGACCTGGAGGGGGCCGAGAGGGGCGCCGGGCAGTCCAACCGCCTGGATCCCGGTGGGTTTCTTGCCAAGCACGCTTCTTGCTGTAGCGTGGCGCCATGCGTCGCGAAGCGGGTTTCACGCTCATCGAGGTCATGACCGTCGTCGCCGTCATCGGCATCCTCGCCGGGATCGGCACGTGGCAGCTCCGCAAGCAGCTCCCCCGCTACCGCGCCAACGCGGCGGCCGGGAAGCTGGTGCTGGACGTGCGCCAGGCCTCCGCCATCGCCTCGCGCACCAACCGCCCGGTGACCCTGACGGTGAACGAGGTGGACTGCGCCCCCGGCTACGTCCTGGCCCAGGGGAGCGTCGAGTACGCCCGCATCTGCTTCGACCTGGAGTACCCCGGCGTGGAGATCCGGAGCGCCGGTGGCGGCGACCTCGGCTGCGCCCAGGAGGCGGGCCTCGGCTACGACCCGATCCCCTCGTGCACCCTCTGCTCGGGGAGCCACGTGATCCGCTTCCTCCCCAACGGCGAGGTGATCACCCCCTCCGGCGGCGACGAGTCCCTGGTCCTCGGGCCCCGCGGCGATCCACCGGGGTTCGACCGGGCGGTCGGGATCCGGAACCTCACGGGCAAGGCGCGCGCCTACCGGCGCGCTGCGGGCGGATGGGAGTGCCTATGACCCCTCGATGCCCCAGGATTCTCGCTCGCGGGACGGCGTCGGGCTTCACGCTGATCGAGGTCATGACCTCGATGGTCATCCTCTCCATCGGCCTGCTCGTCACCCTCCCCCTCGTCTCCAGCGCGCTCGCCAAGACCATCCACGGCCGCAAGACGACCGCTGCCCAGTTCATCGGCAACACGGTCCTCGACCGGCTCCGGTTCGAGATCCGCTTCGACCCGCCGCCGCTGCCGACCGTTTCCTGCGGGGGCGGGACGACGGGCTGCACCAACGGCGGCCCCTTCACCCTGGAGGACGCCTGGGAGAGCGAGCACCTCGCCCACTCCCCCGACGACGTCCTGGGGGACCCGGCCGCCTGCAACCCGCCCGGGGCCGGAGAGGTGCTGGCCTTCAACATCGGCCCGTTCCCGGTGCGCCTCGAGGGCAACACCTACTGGGTCTGCTACAACCTGGAGAACTCGATCTCACCAGGCGTGCTCCCCAACTCCGTGGACGCGACCGTGCGCGTCTTCTGGGCCACCCCCGTCGGCTACGGAGGGCGGACGATCACCAGCGTCCTCCTCCCCTTCAACTAGGCGGAAGATGAAGACCTCTCGCGGATTCTCGATGCTCGAGCTGCTGGTGGCCGGAACGGTCTCGACGATCGTGATCGGCTTCGCGATCATGACGATCGCCCGGATCCAGACCGCGAACGCCGCCCAGCGAAAGGACATCGAGCTGGCCTCGCAGGCGCGACTCGCCATGGAGCTGATCGGCCGGGACATCCGGGGCGCCGCGGACGCGGTCCAGTTCCTCCCCTACCACTGCATCGCCGGAATGCAGTCGCCGGGCACCCCCGACGGCTGCGCCGCGATCCTCGATCCCCACTCCTGGCGGATCACCCTCGCGCGAAACGCCTGGATCACGCCCGCCGGCGCCACGCCGGGCACCGAGCAGGACACGATCTCGTCGCTGCCCTTCAACCAGAACCCGGACAACGTGGTCACCTACCAGTTCGTGCCGCGCAGGACCGTCCTGGATGGAACGGGGGTGATCGGGCACATCGAGCGGATCCGGAACCCCTTCGGCTTCATGGGCGAGGAGCCGCAGGTGTCGATCCTGCTCGACAACGTCCTCCTCGACGAGCGGATGAAGCTCGACGCGAGCGGGAGCGACTCGAACCCGATCTACGATCACGCGCTCTTCCTCTACCAGCTCCTCAGCCTGACGCCGAACGAGTACGTCGGCGATCCCGAGATCGTCGCGCGCGTGGCCGCCAGAGGATCGTTCCTCCTGCCGCCCATGAGGTTCTACGCGGTCCCGAACCCGCTCGACACGCCGCTCCCGGCGATCGAAACGGCGCCCCCCTACCTCGGGGCGTACCCGGTCGACATCTACGGCCTGGACCCGGAGTCGGTCCTCGCGCCGACCACGCCGCTGCAGAGCACCAACGGCTCGTTCGACGCCGACATGCGGTACATCCTCGACTGGAACCGGATCCGGGCGGTGCGCGTCGCCTTCAAGGTCGTCGAGGCCACCGAGGACCCGCTGTACACGAGCGGCCTCGATCTCGATCCCGACATCCCCGGGACGTCGCGTGTCTTTCCAGCCGAGGCGGTCTTCGAGGTGAAGATCTTCTCGAGCCTGCGCTAGGGAGCCCGACCGTGCATCGCTCTCTCTCGACCCTCCACGATCGGTCCACGCCTCGCGGCTACAGCCTCCTCGCGGTCCTCTTCGTGATCACGATGCTGGGGCTGTTGGGGACCGCGGCGTTCACCCTCGCCAGCAGCGACGCCTCCACCGCGAGCGCCTCCGAGCTCCGCTCCCAGGCCCTCGCCGTGGCAGAGTCCGGCCTCGTCATCTACTCGGCGACGATGGATCCCGCGTCGGTCCTCGACGAGACCGGCATCGTCGACGAGCTGGAGCCGGTCGAGCTCGGCGGTCCGGGCGAGTTCGAGTATCGCTACCTGATCATTGGCGCGGGCTCCACGGGCACCGTCGGTGACGTGATCTCCGAAGGCCAGGTCCTGCGCAATGGACGCGTCGTCTCCCGCGCCCGCATCCGCGGATCCGTGATGATGCAGACCTGGGAAGACCCCTACAGCTCCGTCGCCGGCGCCGGTCCGTCCGGCGCGAACGTGATCCGGACCGGCGGACGTCCGCCCTTCGCCGGAGGACCCTCCCTATGAGAAAGCACCGCTCGAACCGCGCCTCGCCGGGGATGCGCCTCCTCGCGATCTCGCTCGCGAGCCTGTTCCTGATGCCCTCGCCGGCGAACTCGAACTACCTGTACGAGGTGCTCCCGCCCGAGCTGCACCCCTACGTGCTCCTCATCGTCGACAACTCCGGCTCGATGCAGTGCCAGGACGGGCTCTTCGACGAGACGACGGGCGAGCGCAGCTACGATGGGCTGTACCAGGAGGAGGGCCAGAACTGTCATCCCAACTACTGCAGGCGCAAGGACGGGAGCGACCTGTGGGCCTGCCCCGACATCACCGAGGCCCAGGCCGACGATCCCTCCTTCCTCGGCTCCTGCATGCCCGAGGACAAGGGGCCCTGGTGCAACGCCACGCGCGAGGAGTGCGAGGAGAGGTGTGACCGCAACTGCAAGGACACCTGCGCCGAGTGGGCCAAGAAGGACTGCAACTGCGTGCAGGGGCCGTGTCTCGAGTACGGGGTCGAGAAGTACGACTGCGAGCCCGGCCCCTGCCTCGAGTGGAACATGAAGACGATCTGCGAGCCCACCGACGAGTGCCTGGAGCACCAGCAGGTGCCCGGCGACGAGTGCGTGGAGTGGGCGCAGGTCGACGGGGACGTCTGCCTCGAATACCACACGAAGGACGGCCCCAACTGCGTCGAGTGGAACCAGATGGACGGCCCCAACTGCGTCGAGTGGAACCAGATGGACGGGCCGAACTGCGTCGAGTGGAACCAGATGGACGGCGACGTCTGCCTGGTGTGGAACATGAAGGACGGCGACGTCTGCCAGGAGTACTACAAGAAGGATGGCGACGTCTGCCTCCAGTGGAACTACACCGACGGCGACGTCTGCCTCGAATACAACATGGTGGATGGAGAGCCTTGCCTCGAATACAACATGATCTGGATCCCGCCCGTCTACGACGGCGGGGAGTGCCTCTCCTGGAGTCCTGCCTCCGGCCCCACCGCGTGCACCTCGGAGGACTGCAGGAACGCCACCTGCACCGAGCAATCCCCCAAGTGCACGGACACCACCTGCAAGACCTACGGGCCGGAGTACGGCTGCCAGGAGGAGTTCTACAACTGCCGGGTGGAGCAGGTCCTCAAGGGCAAGGGCGACAACCAGTGGTACGAGGACGAGACGGTCTGCGACGTGCGGATCGTGGGCTGCACCCAGGATTGCATCGAGTGGAACCAGAGTTGCGTAGACACCTGCGACGTCTTCTCCTGGGAGCAGTGCACCGAGAGGGCGCCCCTCGTCCTTCGTGAGGGGACGGGTGAATACCAGCAGGGCTCGTGCAAGAAGTGGAGCAAGGTCCCGGGCTCCTGCAAGAAGTGGAATCAGGTCCAGACGACCTGCAAGAAGTGGAACAAGGTCGACGACCTCGACCGGTGCAAGAGGTGGAACCAGGTGCCGGACACCTGCCGGACCTGGAACCAGGTGGACGACCCGAACAGTTGCAGGCGCTACGAGCAGGTCGACGACCCGAACAGTTGCAGGCGCTACGAGCAGGTCCCGGACCTCGACCGCTGCAAGACCTGGAACAAGGTGAACGGCCCCTGCACCCGGTACGCTCTGGTCGACGGCCCCTGCATCAAGTGGAAGGAGGAGTGTCACGAAGAGGAGGACGACACCTGCAAGGTCCACGACGAGGACGTCTGCAAGGAGCGCCCGACGGACGAGTGCGTCCGGTACGACGCTGACGTCTGCGAGCAGTGTGATTACTGCAAGACCGCCGGTCCCCCGGAATGCGAGTGCTACGACTACTGCTACGACGTCCCGGCGGAGTGCGACTGCCCGTCTCGCATGGAGACCGCGCAGTCGGTGCTCGAGACCCTGATCCCCGGCCTCGACAACCTCACGCTCGGCCTCGCCCGCTACGGCAAGTTCGAGCCCGGGCGGCAGCGCGAGCTGGCGGAGGACGGCGACGTGAAGAACTGCGGCGTCCGCATCGACGATCCGCTCCCCGGCGAGCGCAGCTCCATCCTCGAGCGGGTGAGGACGATGGTCCCGGAGGGCGGGACGCCCATCGCCAAGTCGCTGCGGAAGGCGCGCGAGCACATCATCGAGGTGGCGTCCTCGGACCCTGCGGCCGCATGCCGCGGCTACTACGTCATCCTCGTGACCGACGGCGAGGAGAGCTGCGCCCTCGACGAGGAGTACGATCCGGATCAGGCCGAGCTCGAGCAGACCGTCCTGGATCTCCGCTCGATCCAGGTCGGCGACGTCAACCTCGACGTCCGCACCTTCATCCTCGGCTTCGGCCCGGAGCTCGCCAAGGACAACCTCGAGGATCACAGCCTCAGCAAGCTGGCGCGGCTCGGTGGGACCGCCGAGCAGCCGAACGGAACGATCTGCGAGCCCAGGGCGGGCGAGGCCTGCTCCGACGGCATCGCCCTCTTCGCCCTCCGCCGCAACGAGCTCGTCGACAAGATGAAGAGCGCGTTCCAGAAGATCACGGAGGGCGAGTTCTCCGCCGTCGCTCCGGTGATCGGCAGCGTCCCCCAGGTGGCCAGCGAGGTCGGTCGCGTCGCCCGCAACTTCCTCGTCTACTCCACCTTCCGGCAGCCCGGATACTCGGGGCACCTCTACGGGATCCGGCTCTTCGAGGAGGCCTCCGCCGCATCCCACGACTGGAGGTTCACGAACCTCGACAACGTCGATCTGAACGCCTGCGGGCAGGAAGGCAACCCGTGCGTCTTCGACGCCGGCCGGCGCCTCACGGAGCGCACCAAGGCCCGGATGATCTTCACGGGCGCGCCGTCCGATCGCATCGACGAGGACGGCGGGGTCACGCTGCCCCTCGCCGACGGCAGCCGGATCCCGCTGCCGAACGACTCGAGCGGCTATGGCGCCCTCGGCTCGGTCTTCGAGACCTACGCCGATCTCCTCGAGCTCGACGACCTCCTGTCGGACGAGAAGCGGCCGCCGAACTTCTCCGCCGCCACCGCCCACCGCCTCTTGGACCTCCCCTCCACCCCCGAGGATCAGGAGCGGGTGGTGAGCTGGCTCCACGGCGAGGGGAGGGCCTGGAAGCTCGCGGACATCTACCACGGCGGCCCGGCCATCGTCGGCGGCCCGCCGTACGAATACCGGACCCGCGGCTACGACCACTTCAAGACCAAGCTGCGGCGCCGGCCGGAGATGATCTACGTCGGCGCGAACGACGGGATGATCCACGCCTTCCACGCGGGCCCCAAGCTCTTCGACGACGACGAGTACGAGTGGAAGGAGCACGACTGGGAGGCTGGCGACGAGGCCTGGGCCTATCTGCCGGTCAACATGCTCGCCCGCGCGTCCTCCGCGATCCTCGAGTCCTTCTCCGAGGAGCCCCGGTTCTTCTCGCAGGATCTCTCCTGCCGCATCGACGACGTGCTGGTGAGGGACAACCTCACCGAGGACGGCGATCTCGACTGCGGCGGAGACGAGCTCTGCGGCTGGCGCACGGTGCTGCTCTGCGGCCAGGGCTGGGGCGGCTCGTGGCTGGTCGCGATCGACGTCTCCGATCCCTTCGATCCCAAGCCGATGTGGGAGTCGACGGTGGACGATCTCGGCGAGAGCTCCACCGGCATGGGCCGGACCTGGTCGCTGCCGAGCGTCGCCCTCCTGAACCTCGCGTCCAGCACCACGCCGGGCTCGCACACCACGCCCACCTGGGCGGCGGTGTACGGCAGCGGCTACAACGCGGACATGATGGACGACGAGGGCAAGACCTATCCGGCGTACCGCTTGCTCAACCTCCCCTTCGACGGCGCCTACGCCTACCATGGCGACGGCACCGCCGGAGAGGACCCCCACGTCTTCGTGCAGAACCTGGCCAACGGCAGGTTCCTGAAGATCTTCCACCAGCACGGAGACTCCACGCTGGGCTCCGTGGTCGCCGACATCCCGCTCCTCGACGTCGACGGGGACGGCTTCACCGACGTCGCCTACGTCGGCGGTTGGGAGAGCCAGCTCGGCCGCATCTCCTTCGGAAAGGTCACGCTGGAGGACGGCACCTTCGAGATGCCGATGCGCACGCACCCCTCGGAGTGGACGAATTCCTGCTCGATCTTCTCCTTCGGCGAGAACAAGCCGATCACGAGCAGCCCGACGGTGATGGTCGATCCGAAGGCGCAGAAGCGCGTCTACCTCTTCGCCGGAGCTGGCGTCGATCGGGGCAGCTTCCCCGACGAGCAGTCGGAGGCCATGGCGGAGTACGGCTTCCGCGGCTTCTACTTCGACGACGACGGCTCTGCGTCCTGCCCCAGCGCCTTCAACGCGGAGGGCGAGGCGACGAGCATCCCGGACGAGGGCAACCTCTGCACCGTGGAGGACGAGGACGCGGTGAAGCTCTCCGAGATCCTCTCCGCCAACACCCGGCTGCTGGGCTCGCCGCTCCTCACGATCCAGCCGAACACCGAGACCTGGCTCTCCTTCACCACCTGGAACCCGGACAAGTCCACCTGTTCGGACGGCACGGCGTCGCTCTACTGCCTGAACGTGCAGGACCGGAACCGCTGCGTCCGGTGTGGATACCTGGCGGACGGCGGCGAGGGCGACCGGACGGGGCAGATCGTCCTGGGCGACATGCCGGTGGGCCAGAAGCTGCCCTCCCCCGTCTCGGCCGACGGCCAGATCTACGTGCTCGGACCCGACGGCCTGCTGCGGGTCGGCAACCAGGGGGGCGACTCCACCGGCATCTCCGGAGAGGCGCCGGTCGCCAACCAGAACGCGCCCCGCCGGGTGGTGATCTCCTGGCGCGAGATCTTCGAGGAGGACTGAGATGAGCCGACGGAACCTCATCGTCCTGGCGGCCGCCTCCCTCCTGGCGGCCTGCGGCCCGGAGGGCAGCGCCGACGAGCTCGCCTCCCGGGCGATCGCCGAGGCCACGGCGAACCGCTTCGGCGTCGCCCTCGAGCTCTTCGACCAGGCCCTCGCTCGGGAGCCGGACAACCTGAAGGCCCTGTACAACGGCGGCCTCGCCCACCTCTACCTGCGCCGCGGCGACGCCGCTGCCAGGCGCTTCGAGTCCTTCGTCGCCCTCCGACCCAACGACGCGCTGGGCCACTTCAACCTCGCCCGTGCCTACGCCATCGAGGGGCGCCGGGAGCCCGCGCTCGCGTCGCTGAAGCGGGCGGTCGAGCTCGGCTTCGACCGCCACGAGGAGATCGTGGGCGGCGGGTTCGAGGCCATCGAGGACGACGTCCGCTTCACCCAGATCGAGGCGCTGGTGGCCCAGCGGGCCGGCGTCGGCTTCGACGCCTCCCGGCGCAACGGCGTGGGCGCCTACGGCGGAGAGCCGCTGCGCGCCAACCGCCTCCCCGGCCAGCGGATCAACGTGCAGTGCAAGGGGCCGAAGGTTCCGCCCGGGGTCGCCGGCAACCTCATGGACATCGAGCAGACCGGCTGCATCCCGCAGGATTGAGGCGACTGGCGGGCCCCTCGCCCGGCGCGTCGGCCTCGGAGGATCCGCTGCGTCGCCGCCTGGCGGCAGGGTCGGGCTCGCGGCCGGCGATCGTGCCGGCACCCGCGATCGGCGGCCAGAACGCGCTCGCCGAGAGGACGGGCCGCTAGACCTCGTCCATCGGCCGGGAGACCATCGACGGCAGCGGTCCGTGGGTGTCGGGGCCCGGCGCCTCGATGTTCAGCTTCTCGAGGCGGTAGCGCATGCTGCGGTACTCGATCCCGAGGAGCCGCGCGGCCTGGGTCTTCACCCCGCCCGTCTGCTCGAGGGCCCGCTCGAGGAGACGCCTCTCGTAGGCGTCCAGGTGGGCCTGCAGATCGAAGCCCTCGGGGATCGGCTCGTCCTCCGCCAGCACCTGCCGCGAAGCGCTCGCGCCCCGAAGGTGAGGCGGGAAGACGTCGGGCTCGATCAGCGCCCCGTCGGCGAGGGTGACGGCCCGCTCCACCAGGTTCTCGAGCTCCCGGACGTTCCCGGGAAAGTCGTGGTCGGCGATGATCCGCCGGGCCTTGGGGGACCACCGCAGGCCCGCCTTGCCCTGCTCCTCGGCGATCCGCTCCAGGAAGTGGTCGGCGAGGAGCAGGATGTCCTCGCGGCGCTCCCGCAGGGCGGGCACCTTGAGCCCGATCACGTTCAGCCGATAGTAGAGGTCCTCGCGGAAGCGCCCCTCCCGCACCTCGACCGCGAGGTCGCGGTTGGTGGCGGCGACGATGCGCACGTCCACCTCGAGATCCTGGGTCCCGCCCACGGTCCGGATCACCCGCTGCTGCAGCGCCCGCAGGAGCTTCACCTGCACCGCCACCGGCACCTCGCCGATCTCGTCCAGGAAGAGGGTGCCCCCGGCGGCGGCGGTGAAGAGCCCCGGCTTGGCGGAGACGGCGCCGGTGAACGCCCCCTTCTCGTGGCCGAAGAGCTCGCTCTCGATGAGGCCCTCGGGGATGGCGCCGCAGTTCACGGCGACGAAGGGCCCGTCGGCGCGGCCGCCCTTGGCGTGGATCGCCCGGGCGACCAGCTCCTTGCCCACCCCCGACTCGCCGGAGACGAGCACCGTGGTCCTCGAGGGCGCTACCTTCTCGATGAGCGCGAACAGCTCCTGCATGGCGGCGCTCTTCCCCAGGATGCCCGCGTACTTGCCGCGCTCGCCGAGCTTCCGGCGCAGCGACACGTTCTCCTGCGCGAGGGCCCGCTTCTCGAGGGCCTTCTGCACCACGACAAGCAGCTCCTCCACCTTGAACGGCTTGGTGAGGTAGTCGTAGGCGCCGAGCTTCATCGCCTGGATCGCGTTCTCGGTGGTGGCGTAGGCGGTGATGACGAGCACCTCGGTGTGCGGCCGCACCGCCTTGGTCCGCTCGAGCACCTCGATCCCGGAGCGCTGCCCCAGGCGCAGATCCGAGATCACCAGGTCGAAGTCCTCCTCCTCGATCCGGGCGCACGCGGCGGACGCGTCGTCGAGCGCGACCACGCTGTGACCCGCCTTGCGGAGGAGGATCTCCAGCATCTCCCTCATGGAGAGTTCGTCGTCGACGATGAGCAGGTGGGCCATCTTCGCCTAGCCTTCCGCTGAAGGAGCCGGGGTCTCCGGGAGGAGGACGGTGATCCGTGTCCCTTCCCCTACCACACTCTCGACCTCGACCTGCCCGCCCAGCCCCTCGACGATGCGGTGGACGGTCGAGAGGCCCAGCCCCGTGCCGGTGGCCTTGGTGGTGAAGAAGGGATCGAAGATGCGATCGAGGTTCTCGCGGGCGATGCCCTCGCCGTGGTCCCGGACGGAGAGGAAGACCATCCCCGCGCGCTTCGCCCTTCCCGTGGCCAGCTCGACGAACCCGCCGGCGGCCGAGGCCTCCGCCGCGTTGCGGAGGAGGTTCCAGAGCACCTGCTTGAGCTGGGCGGGATCGGCCAGCGCGAAGGCCGGCTGCAGCTCGAGCCGACGCCGGCACCGGGAGGCGAGGGGGTCGGCGGCGAAGACGCTCGCGACCTCCTCGACCGCCACCTTCAGATCCACCAGGTCGAGCTGCGGCGCCGCCGGCCCGGCGAAGGTGAGGAACTCGGTGACCAGCCGGTTGAGGCGCTCGGACTCCCGCAGGACGATCCCGCGCAGCCGCTCCTGATCGACCCCCTCGCCCCCCTGGGCGAGCAGCTCGATCGAGGCCGACATGGAGGCGAGGGGGTTGCGCAGCTCGTGGGCCAGGCCCGCGGCGAGCTGGCCCACGGTGGCGAGGCGCTCCGACCGCGCCGCCCGGCGCTCGAGGTTGCGGACGGCGGTTAGGTCCTGGAACACGGCGATCGAGCCCAGTTGTCTGCCGTCGTCGTCGACGAGGGGCGTCACCGTGAAGCCGAGCTGCCGCGTGGGCCGCCCCTCCACCTCCCACGAGCTCTCCAGCCGCTCCGCCCTCCCCCCCGTCTTCTCCGCCTCCCGCATCACCGTGGGGAAGACCGACTCGAGGGGCTGCCCCAGGAAGGTGGCCGCGGGCCTGCCCAGGATCTCCTCGCCGGATCGGTTGACGAAGTTGATGAGGCCCTCGGAGTCCGTGGTGGCGATCCCGGTGGCGACCGATCGCACGATGGCGTCGTGGAGCACGTGGAGCCGGAGCAGGCTGTCCTCCGCGACCTCCGCGCGGGCGCCGGCCTTCCGGAGCTGCCCGGCCACGTAGGTGGAGAGCACCGCGGTGAGCGCGAAGGCGCTGCCGTGGGTGATGAGCGCCTGCAGGAGCTGCGCGAGGCCCAGGCGGCTGGGCTGGAAGGCCGGATCGATCGGCTGGAGGATCCCGCGCTGCATGCCCAGGATCACCGCCGCGTCCGCCGCGAAGGAGAGGATCGCCGCGCCCCAGGCGCCCTTGGCGGAGAGGAGGATGCCGCCGCTGACGATCGCCAGCAGGTACATGAACGAGAAGAGGGAGTCGGAGCCGCCGGTGATGTAGACGAGGAAGGAGACGAACGCGACGTCCCCCGCCACCTGCAGCGACGCCAGGAGCTTCAAGCGCCGCGAGTAGCGCAGCAGCACGGCGACGCCGATCTGGAGCAGGTTGGTGCCGATCGCGAGCGCCGACAGGGTGGCCGCGATCCGCCCGCCCAGGGGCTCGCCGTCCTTGAAGGCGAGGACGGCGGTGGTGCCGACCAGCGCCGTCACGGCGGCGATGCGAAACGCCGTGATCCAGAGCAGGCGCTTGATCAGCTCGCCGGCGGCGGAGACCTCCTCTGCCTTCCCCGCCAGGGCACCCGCCGCGGCCGTCTGCAAGTTCGCCCCCCGCTACGTGATGTTCTGCGCCATCGTGAAGATGGGCAGGTACATGGCGATCAGGAAGAAGCCGACGATCCCGCCCAGGCCCACCATGAGGATGGGCTCGATCATCGCGGTGAGCGCCGCGACGGCGGCGTCCACCTCGTCGTCGTAGAAGTCGGCGATCTTGGCGAGCATCGCGTCCATGGCACCGGTGGCCTCGCCCACGCCGATCATCTGCACCACCATCGGCGGGAACACGCCCGTCTCGCTCAGGGGCTCGACGATGGTCCTGCCCTCCGAGATCTTGGAGCGGGTGTGGAGGATGGCCTTCTCGATCACCACGTTGCCGGCGGTCTTGGCGGTGACGTCGAGCGCGTCGAGGATGGCCACGCCCGACGAGAGCATGGTGCCCATGGTGCGGGTGAAGCGGGCCACCGCCACCTTGCGGAGGATGTCGCCCAGCACCGGCAGGTGCAGCAGCATCCGATCGAAGAGCTCGCGGCCCTTCTTCGTCTTGAGGATCCGGGAGAAGGCGAACGCCACCGCGGCGACGATGCCGAGGATGTAGAAGATCGTGCCCTGCAGCCAGTTCGAGAAGTCGATGATCATCTGGGTGGGCCCCGGCAGCGTCCCGCCGAAGTCCTTGAACATCTTCTCGAAGGTGGGGGTGACGAAGAGGAGCAGCACCGCGACGCAGCCGACTGCCACCACGATCACGATGGACGGGTAGACCATCGCGCCCTTGACCTTCCCCTTCAGCTTCTCGGCCTTCTCGATGTAGACGGCGAGCCGCTGGAGGATGGTGTCGAGGATGCCGCCGAGCTCGCCCGCCGCTACGAGCTGCACGTAGAGCTGGTCGAAGACCTTGGGGTGGTCGGAGAGGCTGTCGGCGAAGGTGGAGCCGGACTCGACCTTCTCCTTCACCGCCAGCAGCACCTTGCGGAACTCGGGGTTGGGGTTCTGGGCGGCGAGGATGTCGAGGGCCTGCACCAGGGGCAGGCCCGCGTCGATCATGGTGGAGAACTGCCGGGTGAAGATGACCAGGTCCTTCTTGGTCACGCCCCCCACGCCCGGGATCTTGATGTGGATCTCGGCGGGCTTCTTCTTCACCTTGACGGGCTGCAGGCCCATCTGTCGGAGGCGGACATTCACCGACTCGACGTCGTACGCCTCCATCTCCCCCGACTTTTCCTCGCCGGTGCGCGTCCTGGCGACCCAGTTGAAGACGGGGAGCTTGGGCGCCTGCTTGGCAGGCTGCTGCTGCCTGGCACCCTGGCGCGCCGCGACCGGGCCAGCCATCACACACCTCCGGAAAGTGTCGCGACTCTACCAAAGATGCAGAAAGTGCAAAGAAAACTGCCTGTGGGGATCCGCGCGGAGGAGGGCGGCGGCAAAGGACCGCGCGGCCCGGCGCGCGGCGGCGCCAGGCCCGAGAAGCCGCAGGCGCCGCGGGCGGCTCAGCCGCGGGTCGGCACCATCCGCCCGGCGGCGGCGCTCGCCAGCATGGTGCGCAGCTCCTCGGGCTCGGAGGAGCGGCCGAAGGCCTCGTCCTGGGTGATGAGGCGCTTCTGCAGCAGGCTGAAGAGGCTCTGGTTGAAAGTCTGCATCCCGAACTTCGACTGGCCCACCTGCATCTGGGAGTACACCTGGTGCAGCTTGTCCTCGCGGATCAGGTTCCGGATGGCCGGGTTCGGGATCATGATCTCCATGGCCAGCACCCGGCCGGGACCGCTCGCCTTGGGCAGCAGGTTCTGGGTGATCACGCCCTCCAGCACGAAGGAGAGCTGCGCCCGGACCTGCCCCTGCTGCATCGGCGGGAACACGTCGAGGATGCGGTTGATCGTCTGGGTCGCCGAGTTGGTGTGCAGCGTCGCGAAGCAGAGGTGACCGGTCTCGGCGATGGTGAGCGCCGCCTCGATCGTCTCCTGATCCCGCATCTCGCCGATGAGGACGACGTCGGGATCCTGCCGCAGGATGTACTTGAGCGCCCGCTTGAAGCTCTTGGTGTCCGCCCCCACCTCCCGCTGGTTCACAACCGACGCCTTGTGCGGGTGCAGGTACTCGATCGGATCCTCGATGGTGATGATGTGGCAGCTCCGCTCCGAGTTGATCTTGTCGAGGATCGACGCGAGGGTCGTCGACTTGCCGGAGCCGGTGGGGCCGGTGACGAGGATGAGGCCCCGGGGCTTCTCGGCCAGGGTGCTGATCACCGGCGGCAGCCCCAGCTCGGCGAAGCTGCGCACCTGGAAGGGGATGGTCCGGAACGCCCCCGCGACGGCGCCGCGCTGCATGAAGATGTTGGCGCGGAACCGGGAGAGGCCCTTCACGCCGAAGGAGAGGTCGAGCTCGTTCTCCTCCTCGAACTTGTGCTTCTGCGCCTCCGTGAGGACCGAGTAGCAGATCTGCTTGGTCTCCACTGGGGTGAGCGGGGGGATCTTCAAGGGCATGAGCTTGCCGTCGATCCGGAGCTGCGGCGGCGATCCGGTGGTGATGTGGAGGTCGGAGGCCCCCTTCTCGACCATCGCCTTGAGGAGCTGATGCAAGCTTGCCAAATCGGATCTCCTAGAACCTGTCGGGAGCGGTGTTGCCGACGACCTCCTCCATCGAGGTGATCCCGGCCTTGAGCTTGTTGATGGCGGCCATGCGCAGGGTGACGAGGCCCAGCCGGATCGCCTCCTGCTTGAGCTCGGCGGTGGAGGCGCCGTTGATGACGAGCTCCTTCAGGCCGTCCCAGAACGGCATCACCTCGTAGACCGCCGCGCGGCCCTTGTAGCCGCGGTTGTTGCAGGCGCTGCAGCCCACCGGCTCGAAGACCTCGAAGGTGCCCAGCTCCTCGGCGGGGACGCCGATGTCGAGGAGCGCCTGCTCGGGGACGTCCGCGACCTTCTTGCACTCGGGGCAGAGCCGCCGGGTGAGGCGCTGGGCCAGGATGAGGTTCACCGACGACGTCACCAGGAAGGGCTCGATGCCCATGTTGAGCAGACGGGAGACGGTGCCGGGCGCGTCGTTGGTGTGGAGGGTGGAGAGCACCATGTGGCCGGTGAGCGCCGCCTTCACCGCGATCTCCGCGGTCTCGAAGTCGCGGATCTCGCCGACCATGATGATGTCCGGGTCCTGGCGGAGGAAGCTTCGCAGCGCCGAGGCGAAGTTCAGGCCAATGTCCTCGTGCATCTGCACCTGGTTGATGCCGGCGAAGTTGAACTCGACGGGATCCTCGGCGGTGGAGATGTTGTCGGTGGTCTGGTTGAGCTTGGCGAGCGCGGAGTAGAGCGTGGTCGTCTTCCCGGAGCCGGTGGGGCCGGTGACGAGGCACATCCCGTAGGGCCGCTCGATCGCCTCCATGAACCACTCGAGCTGCTGCTCCTCGAAGCCCAGCTTGGTCATGTCGAGCTGGAGGTTCGACTTGTCGAGCAGGCGGAGCACCACCTTCTCGCCGAAGAGCGTCGGGCAGACGGAGACGCGGAAGTCCATCTCCTTGCCCTTGCCGAGCTTCATCTTGATGCGGCCGTCCTGGGGGAGCCGCCGCACCGCGATGTCGAGATCGCTCATGATCTTGAGGCGAGAGACGATCGCGTTCTTCAGCTTGATCGGCGGCTTCATCACCTCGTAGAGCACGCCGTCGATGCGGTAACGGACGCGGAAGTCCTTCTCGTAGGGCTCGACGTGGATGTCGGAGGCCCCCTTCTTGATGGCGTCGATGAGGATGAGGTTGACGAGGCGGACCACCGGCGCGTCGTCGGCGGCGCGCTCGAGGTCGATGACGCTCGCCTCCTCCTCCGCGTGCTCGACCGAGATCTCGTCCTCGTCGAAGCCCTCGAGCACGTCCTCGTAGGAGGGCTCCCGCGGCGCGAAGTTGCGGTCGATCGCGTCGCGGATCGCCGCCTCGGAGGCCACCACCGTCTCGATGTTGTAGCCGGTGAGGAACTTGAGGTCGTCGACCGCGAAGATGTTGGAGGGATCGGCCATCGCCACGATGAGCGAGGCGCCGGCGCGGTTCACCGGGATGACGACGTGCTTCTCGCAGGTGTCGCGGGGGATGAGGCTGAGCACCTCCTCGTCGATCTCGAACTCCTTGAGATCGATCGAGGGCACACCGTACTGACGGCTGAGGAAGTCCGTGAGCTTGGACTCCTCGATCGCGCCGACCTTGAGAAGGGCCGAGCCGATGCGCCGGCCCGACTTGCGCGCCTCGTCCTTTGCCTGTTGGAGCTGCTGGACGGAGATCAAGTTCTCCCGAACCAGCAGTTCACCGAGCCGACCCGACATCCACCGACCCCTTTGCCGCATCGCTCGGCGCGGGCGGACGTACCGCCGCCTCCGTGGTGGGCTTGCGCCTGCTCCTGCGGCCGGAAAGGTCGCGAGTCTACTGGCGGGTCCCCGGACCAGTCAACGAATCGGCCGCGAGGCGGAGCGGCGTCGGGGGCGCCCGTCGGGCCACCTCCCTCACCTGCTCCAGGTCGAGGCGGATCTGCCCGACGAGCTCCTCCACCGAGGGGAAGCGCCGCTCGCCCCGCAGCCGCTCCAGGAACGCCACCGCCATGTCGCGTCCATACAGGTCCGCCTCGAGGCCGAGGAGGTGGACCTCCACCGTGAGCTCCCCCTCGCCGAAGGTGGGCTTGCGGCCGATGTTGGCGCCGCCGGCGAAGAGCCCCTCGAGGCCCTGCACCACCGCCTGCACGGCGTAGACCCCGGCGGCGGGGAGGAGCTCGGTCGCCGGATCGACGTTGGCGGTGGGGATGCCGATGGTGCGGCCCCTGCCCCGCCCCGGCACCACGCGGCCGTCCACGATGAACGGCCGCCCGAGCAGCTCCCCCGCCTGCGCCACCCTCCCGGCGAGCACGAGCTCTCGGATCTTGCTGCTGCTCACCACGAGCCGATCCCGGGCATAGGCGGGGACGACGTGGACCTCGGCGTCCTCCCCCGCCAGGCGGGCGAGCGCCTCCGGGGTCCCGGCCCTGCCCCTGCCGAAGGTGAAGTCGAAGCCCACCACGATGTCGCGCGCCCCCAGGGCCTCGACGAGGTCGCGGCGGACGAAGGCCTCGGCGGAGGTCGCCGCGTAGGCCCGATCGAAGGGCTGGATCACCACCGCGTCGAGCCCCTCGTCCTCGAGGAGGCGCAGCTTGCGGGCCATCGTCGCGATCAGGGGCGGCGCGAACTCCGGGGAGAGCACCCGCGCCGGATGTGGCTCGAAGGTGAGCACCACCGCCGGCGCGCCCCTGGCGGCGGCCAGCGCCTTCGCCTCGGCGAGGAGCTGCCGGTGGCCCAGGTGGACGCCGTCGAAGTTCCCGATCGCGACGGCGCAGCCGGACAGCGCCCCGCGCGCCTCGTCGATCGATCGGAACACCTTCATGCCGCCCCACCTAAGCCCGCCCATCCGATTTTTCAACCCGGAGTGCACGCGGGGGGGGGGGGCGGCGGCCTCAGCCGGGCAGCGCGGAGGCGTCGAAGCGGTGAGGGAGGAGCTCGTCCAGGGTGAACCGGCGCTCCTCGTCCTCCGGGTTGGCGAGGAGCACCGGGAGACTTCCGTCCGCGAACTCGGCGAAGGTCTGGAGGCAGATGCCGCACGGGGGCGCCGGCGGGCTCGACGGGGTCACCACCACCGCCGCGAGGATCCGCCTCGCCCCCCTGGCGATCGCTTGCCCCACCGCGTTGCGCTCCGCGCAGAGGCAGGCGCCGTAGGAGCCGTTCTCCACGTTGCAGCCGGCGTAGACCCGGCCGTCGTCGCCGAGGACGGCGGCGCCCACCTGGTAGTTCGAGTAGGGCGCCCAGGCCCGCTGCCGGGCGGCGAGGGCCGCCACGAGGAGGCGGCGCAGCCTGGCGTCCCGGACGGGAGCGCGGGTCTGGGTGGGGGACGCTCGTCGCCTGGTCGCCATCGCCGCGAAGCATGGCAAGCGCCCTCGCCCTTCGCAACGAGGAACGCGCCCGGGCGGTCGATCGGCCCGAGGCGGCGGCCGCGGGGTGAGAGGCGTCGTCGGCGCCGGGGATGTCGCAGCGGAGGCGTCAGTGTGCCCCAGGCGCCGCGGAGGAGGCGGCGGCCGCGGGGAGGAAGGCCTCGAGCAGGGCCGCGAAGCGCTCCTGGGTCCGGGCCGCGGTGGCGGCGACCTCCGCGTGGGTGAGCGGCTGCGCCCCGAGGCCCGCCGCGAGGTTGGTGATGCACGAGATCCCGGCGACCGGCACGCCCATGTGCCGCGCCGCGATCACCTCCGGCACCGTGCTCATCCCCACGGCGTCGGCGCCGAACGAGCGCAGCATCCGGATCTCCGCCGGCGTCTCGTAGCTCGGGCCCCGCACGCAGGCGTACACCCCGGTGTCGAGCTCCACGCCCGCGGAGCGCGCCGCCTCGTAGAGCGCCGCCGCCAGCCCGGGGTCGTAGGCCCGGGTCAGATCCGGGAAGCGCGGCCCCAGCCTCTCGTCGTTGGGTCCCACCAGCGGGTTGGTCCCGGAGAGGTCGAGGTGGTCCGTGATCCGCATCAGGCTGCCGGGGCGCAGCGAGGCCCGGATGCCGCCGGCGGCGTTGGTGGCCACGAGGGCCTTCGCCCCCCACCGGCAGAGCACCCGCGTCGGGAACGCCACCTGCCACGGCGCGTAGCCCTCGTAGGCGTGGATGCGCCCCTGCATCGCCGCCACCCGCACCCCGGCGAGCGTCCCCGCCACGAGGCGCCCCGCGTGGCCGGGCACGCTGGACGCCGGAAAGCCCGGGAGCTCGGCGTAGGGGATCGACACCGGATCCGCGAAGCGATCCGCGAAGCCGCCGAGGCCCGAGCCCAGGATCACCGCCACCTGCGGATCGAAGCCGATGCGCCTGCGCACCTCGGCGACCGACGCCTCCACCCGCTCGAAGAGATCTCGGGGCGCGGTCAAGGGACCTCCGCCACCCGCGGCATCTGCCGGCGCAGGTCCGGCTTCTTGGCGCGGGCCGCCCGGCGGGCGGCGTCCGGATCGGGGAGCTTCTCGGGGGTGACGGTCTCCAGGGTCTCGGACTTGAACCGGACGCCGTCCCACCGCCAGCGCTTGAACTCGTAGAAGTGCCAGTCGTAGAGCTGCTCGTCTTCGCCGAGCCGGTAGGTCCAGACCACCAGCTCGTCGCCCTGGTACGGCGGCTCCCCCGGCTCGATCGAGAAGCCGCCCTGGCTGCGGAACTCCGCGATCTGGGGGACCATCGGCCGGAAGGCCTCGCCGTTCCACGCGTAGATTTCGACGACGAAGCGGCTGTCGCCCGCGCGGTTCGGCTCGGCGCCCACCAGGACCACCGCCTGCCCGAGGGGACGGACCTCCATCACCTGCGCGCCCGCCACCCGCAGGCTCGGCTCCTGGAGGAGCTGGGCGAACCGCAGCTCGGGCGGCTTCTCGCCCGCGGCGGGCCGGAAGATGGCGAGGGAGACCCCCTTCGCGGCGCGCTGCGTGGGCTCGCCCACGGCGATCCACTCGGGCTTCCCGTCGCCGTCCAGGTCGCCGACGAGGGTCTGCACCAGCCGCTGGCCGACGGGGAGCCCCTTGCCCAGCGCGTCGTGCCAGCGCTCCGGGATGGGGCTCGGCTCGGTCGTGGTGATGGAGAGGCCGACGTCGGCGGCGGGGATCGCCACCACCCGCGCCGGCTTCGGCCGCTCCTTCCTGGTCTTGGCGGGCGTGGCCGCCACCGCCGGCGCGCAGGCGAGGATCACGACGGCGCATGCCAGCTTCTGCCACTTCATCGGGACATCCTCTCCAGGATCAACGGGCGGCGAGGCGGCGCCTCGTCCGCGATCGTGAATGCTGCCGCCACCCTCTCCAGGGCGGCGCGGTCTCCCGGCCTGCCTCCAACGTGCGCCAGGCCGATCGATTCCCCGGCGTCGACCGGATCGCCCACCTTTTTGTGGAGGACGAAGCCCACCGCGGGATCGATCGCGTCTTCCTTGCGGCTTCGTCCGGCGCCGAGGACCACCGCGGCGAGCCCCACCTCGTCCGCGCGGATCCCGCCCACGAACCCGGCCCTCGGGGCAGGGATCGGGACGATCCGCGGCGCCGCGGGGAGCGACGTCGGATCCTCGGCGACGCGGGGATCGCCGCCCTGGGCGGCCACCAGGCGGGCGAAGGCCTCGAGGCCCCGGCCCGACGCGATCGCGCTCCGGACCGCCGCCCGCCCCTCGTCCGCGTCGACGGTGGCGCCGGCCAGGACGAGCATCTCCGCGCCGAGCTCCACCGTGAGCTCCTCCAGATCCGCGGGGCCCTCTCCCCGGAGGAGATCGATCGACTCCCGCACCTCGAGGGCGTTGCCCACGGTGGCGCCGAGCGGCTCGTCCATGCGGGTGACGAGCGCGGACATCCGCCGGCCCATGCGGGCGCCGATCTCGATCATGGTGCCGGCGAGGAGCCGAGCCGACTCCAGGTCCTTCATGAAGGCGCCGGCGCCCACCTTCACGTCGAGGACGAGCCCGTCGCAGCCCTCCGCGAGCTTCTTCGACATGATCGAGCTGGCGATGAGGGGGATGGACTCCACGGTCGCCGTGGCGTCGCGCAGTGCGTAGAGCTTCCGATCCGCCGGCGCGAGCCGCTCGGTCTGGCCGATGATCGCGCCGCCGAGCTCGCCGAGCTGACGGCGGAAGGCGGCGACGTCCAGGTCGGTGCGGAAGCCCGGGATCGACTCGAGCTTGTCCACGGTGCCGCCGGTGTGGCCGAGGCCGCGCCCGGCGATCATCGGCACGGGGACGCCGCAGGCGATCATCAGGGGGACGAGGGGGATCGACACCTTGTCGCCGACGCCGCCGGTGGAGTGCTTGTCGACCTTGATCCCGGGGACGTCGGAGAGGTCGAGGCGGTCGCCGCTCTCCAGCATGGCAGCCGTCCACGCGGCGAGCTCGCCGTCGTCCAGGCCGCGGAAGAAGATCGCCATGAGCAGCGCGGAGGCCTGGTAGTCCGGGATCTCACCCTTGGTGTACGAGCCGAGGAACCACTCGATCTCGGAGGGGGTGAGCCTCCCCCCGTCGCGCTTTCGCAGGATGAGCTCGTACGCGCGCATCCGGATCGGTTACCACGCGTGAGGGCGCCGCTTCAACGAAGGTCGCCCCGGGCGATGGCGACCGAGGCCGACGCCCCGATCCGATCGGCCCCCGCCTCGACCATCGCCCTCGCGTCCGCCGCGGTCCGGATCCCGCCGGACGCCTTGACCCCGAGGCGATCCCCCACCGCCTCCCGCAAGAGCGCCACGTCCTCGACCGTGGCGCCGCCGGCGGCGAAGCCCGTGGAGGTCTTCACGAAGCGGGCGCCCGCCTCCTCCGCGATCGCGCAGGCCGCGAGGTTCTGCTCCCGATCGAGGAGGCAGGTCTCCAGGATCGCCTTCACCGGCAGGGGCCGCACCGCATGCACCACCTCGCGCAGGTCGGCGAGGACCGCCCCGCGATCGCCCGCGAGGAGGAGGCCCACCGCGATCACCACGTCGATCTCCCGGGCCCCGTGCCGCGCGGCCCACTCCGCCTCGAAGGCCTTCGCCGCGGTGGAGGAGGCGCCCAGCGGAAAGCCCGCCACCGCCACCGGGAGGATCCCCGTACCGGCGAGGCGGGCCGCCACCCGCTCGACGTGGGACGAGTTGACGCAAACTCCCGCGAAGCCCCATTCGGTGGCCTCGTCGCAGAGGCGCTCCACGTCCGCCGGCCGGGCGTCGGCGCGGAGCAGCGTGTGTTCGATCCGGGAGGCGAGCTTCATCGGGGCACGTCCGAGAGCCGCTGCCACGCCGCCATCCCCTCGTGCCAGACGAAGGTGGTGGGGAGGACCCGACCCTCCTCGATCTCCCGCTGCAGGGCCTCGTCCGAGAGGGGGCCGCGCTGCTCGCCGGACACGAGCGCGAACCAGCGGCGCGGCGGCCTCGGGGGGGCAGGCGCCCCGTCCCGCAGCTCGATGGTGGCGGCGCAGGCGCGGCAGCGGACCCGGACGAGACGCCCGCGGACCTTCTCGTCGGCGAGGCGGTAGCGGGCGCCGCAGGATTCGCAGGTGAAGCGCATAGCCGAGCAATCTACTCCATTCGGCGGGAGGGATCGGATGCTCTTGACTTGCTCCGGGGCCAAGCTCTAATTCGCGGCCGTTCGTTCGCGAGCACCGAGGAAGGCCTGATGAGTCCAGCGAAGGATCTGGGAAGCCGCCACGTCTGCTGGAAGTGCGGCTCCAAGTTCTACGACCTGAACAAGCCGAATCCGAGCTGCCCCAAGTGCGGCGCCGATCCTCGCGAGGATCCCGCCCTCAAGACGCCGCCTCCCAAGGCGGTGAAGGCGGCAGCCGCGCCGAAGCGCGCCTCCTCCAGCTCCGACGAATACGAGCTGGACGACGAGCACGTCGACGACGCCGACGAGGGCGACGACGTCGACGACGAGCCGATCGACGAGCACGCCGAGGACGACGACCTCTACTGAGACCCCGCCGGGGATCGCGCCGGTCGGTCCCTCCGACGAGGCGTCGGCGATCGGATCCCCGACGCGATGTCTGCGATCGATCCCCGCCGGCGAGCCGCCTGCGATCGATCCTCCGACCGGAGGTCAGCGGAGGCGGCCGAGGAGCGCCCTCGCCTCGTCGGCGAAGTCGCCCTTGGGCGCCAGGCGCAGGTAGGTCTCGAGGGAGTCGATCGCCTGCCGGCGCTGCTCGCGGCTCCGGTGCGCGGCGGAGATCCGCCCGACCAGGAAGTGCGGGGGCGCGAAGCCCTCGGAGGCGGCGATCGCGCGGGCGTACCGCTCGAAGGCCTGCTGCTCGTCCCGATTCGGCCGCTCATCGAAGACCCGGCCGAGCTCGGTGAGCGCGCTGGCCAACAGCGGCCCCGACGCGGTGAGGCCGAGCTCCTTGAGGGCGCGGTCGAGCTCCTCCTCCGCCTTGGCGAACTCCCGCTTCTCCCGCCAGATCGCGCCGAGCTTCACCCGGGCCTCGGGCATCCGGCCCCCCTGGGCCTCGATGGCGCGCTCGTAGGCGCGGCGCGCCTGATCGATGTCGGGGACCGCCCGGTGCGCGTCGCCCAGGAGCACCCAGATGCGGCCGCTGTCGGGGAAGGTCTCGATGGCGGTCTTCAGCGCCTCCACCGCCTCCTTGGCGCCCCCGCTCCTGGCGAGGAGGGCCCGGGAGAGGTCGACGTAGAACGACGCCCGCTTGGGCTCGATGCGGATCGCCTCGCGGATGTCGGCTACCGCGCCGTCGACGTCGCCGCGACGCAGGAGGCGCCGCCCGCGCATCAGGCGGATGTCCGGGTTGCCGGGGTCGAGGGTGAAGGCCTCCTTCTCCAGCCGCTCGGCGTCGTCCGCCCTTTCGCGCGCGAAGAGGAGCTGTGCCCGCGCGAACTTGGAGAGGGCGAGCTGCCTCGCCGAGATGGCGCCCTCGGGGAGGTTCGAGACCTTGTCGATCTGCCGCTCGGCCTCCGCCAGGAGCTTGTCGCGATCGGCCTTGGGGCGGTCGACTTCGTTGGCGTCCAGCACCAACAACGCCTTGCCCAGGAGCGAGTCGGCGTGGTCGCCGTCGATCCGGAGCGCGGAGTCGTAGAAGGTCCAGGCGTCGGCGTCCATCCCCCGCCGCCGGTGGAGCTGCCCCAGCTCGGAGAGGACGCGGACGCTGTTGTGCTCGAGGGCCTGGGCCTGCTTGAGGGAGGCCGCCGCCTTCTCCAGATCCCCCGCCCACATCTGGATGGTGCCGAGGGTGGTGTAGAGGAGGCCCGATCGCTGCCCCGACTCGAGGACCTTGGTGATGGTCTCCTCGGCGGCCTTGGCATCGCCGTCGAAGAACTGGATGTACGCCTCCGCGGCGACGATGCGGCCATGGGACTGCCCCGCCGCCTTCGCCTTCGACAGGTGCTCCTTGGCCCGCCGCGCGAAGTCGTCCCCCTCTCCCTGCTCGCCCCAGCGCAGGGCGTCGATGTACGCGAGGTAGGCGTGGGCGACCCAGTTCTTCGAGTCGAGCGCGAGGATGCGATCGGCGGTGGCGGAGGCCGCCTTGTACGACGCGTAGGTGTCCTTGCGGAGATGGTCGTTGGTCTCGTCCAGCAGCCGGGAGATCTCGAGGGTCCGCGCCTCCGACCAGCGGGTGAAGCCGTACCAGCCGCCGAGGCCGAGGACCACGAGGATCGCGGTGGTCGCCAGCGCGACGAGCTGACGCCGGGCGCGGGGCGACGGCGGGGCCTCGTCCTCGTCGTCGTCCCAGGCCGAGGGGTCGAAGGCCGGGCGGCTCGCGATCGGTCGGGCCGGGGCGTCGCGGCGGGCGGCGGGCGGCGCCGGGGCCGCCGACGCCGCGGCGGGCGTCGCGGCAGGCGTCGCGCCGGTGGACGCGGCCTCGGCCGGCGCCTTCGCCGCGGGGGCCGCCTCGGCGTCAGGGGTGGCGGCGGATGGCGCGGGGGCCGCGGGAGGCTCGGGCTCCGGCGGTGCGGGGCGCTTCAGCTCGATGCCGTGCCCCGCCGCCAGCGTCTCGACCTCGGGATCCTCGGGCGCGAGCTCGAGGGCCCGCTGGAGGAGCTCCTCCGCCCGGCCCCGATCGTCGCCTGCGAGGTGGATGCGCGCGGCGGCCAGGTGGACGGCCGCGGAGCCGGAGGCGAGCCCCACCGCCGCGGCCGCCTCCTCGAAGGCCTTGCGGTGCCGGCCTTGCTTCGAGTGGATCCGGGCCAGGAGGAGGCGAGGCTCGGGCGAGGTGGGGAACGCGCGGGCGCCCGCCTTCCCCACCACCATCGCCTCCATGTACCTTCCCAGCTCGAGGTAGGCCTCGGCCAGGGGGCGGTAGGCTTCGGACTGGGAGTCGACGGCGAACGCGTGCTCGAGCCCCGCCAGTTCGGCGGGGGTGGGCTTCGTCCCCGAAGTCGATTCGGCCATGGATGTTCGCCACCTTATGCGCCCGAGGGGCGGGGCGCAGGCGTCGCTGGACACGGAGTTATGAAAAATTCTACCTAGCAAGCGCCCCCCGGGCTGTCAACGAATCGACCCCTCGGCCTCGCTCCATCGGCGGCCCGGCGCACCGGGCCTCGGCCACCCGCGTCCGGGCACGGGTGCCGACGTGACGTTCTCGCCCGACGACGAGACGCCTCGGCCGCGTCCGGGCACGACCCTTTGCATCCGCGCCAGCCTTCCTCGACCGCGCCTGCCCCCCCCGCGACGGCGCCCCGCCCCCCACGACGCTGGGTTGCGGGAGCGCAGACGATCGAGCGTCTCGCCGAACCGCGGAATCCGCCTTGACAGGCAACCGCCCGGATCGGTAGGTTCCGCGCGCTTTTCGTGGCGGCGATCTCCGCCCGAATTCTGGGGCTGTAGCTCAGCTGGGAGAGCGCTAGAATCGCACTCTAGAGGTCAGGGGTTCGATCCCCCTCAGCTCCACCACCTACGGACGCCCGGTCGAACCATCGGCCGGGCGTCCGCTTTTTCCGGACCGGGGCGGCGTCTCGGGGCTCGGCAAGCCCCTCGTCGTGGCGTTCACGCCCCGGCGGGGGTGGCGGCCCGGCGCAGCCGATCGCGGACGCCGTCCCAGGCGGTGCCGTCCGGCGCGGCCTCGACCACGATCCGCTCGACGCCGGCGTCCTCCAGCGCGTGCAGCGCCGCGTAGAGCTGCCGCGCGAAGCCCCCGGCGTCGGCGGGGAGCTCGAGCCACGCCGCCACCCCGGCGCCGCCGGGCCTGCGCCGCCGCGCGATCACCCCCACCCGCTCGCCGCCACCCAGGCGGCCCTCGATGTCGCCGCCGGCGACCAGCTCCACCCGCCCCGCCGGCGCGTAGTGCCGGGGCGACAGGCCCGGCGAGGGCCTCGCGGCACCCTCGGCGGGCGCGGCCGTGGCCAGATCCACCCGGCCCACCACCTCGCGGAGCTCGTCGGCGGAGATCGCGCCCGGGCGGAGGAGCCGGGGGACCTCGGCGCAGAGATCCAGCACGGTGGACTCGATGCCGATCGGCGTGGCGCCGCCGTCGAGGATCGCGTCGATCCGCCCGCCCAGGCTCTTCTCCACGTGGCGGGCGGTGGTCGGCGAGATCCGGGTGTAGCGGTTCGCGCTGGGCGCGGCGACGGGGGCGCCCACCGCCGCCAGGAGGTCGCGCGCCACCGGATGGGAGGGGATCCGCACCGCGACCGCGTCGAGACCAGCGGTGATGGCGGCAGGCACACGCGTCGACTTGGGGAGGACGAGGGTGAGCGGCCCGGGCCAGAAGGCGTCGGCGAGGGCGTCGGCCCGCTCGCCCCAGGAGGCGACCACCTCGCGGGCGAGGCGGCGATCCGCGACGTGGACGATGAGCGGGTTGTGGGTGGGCCTCCCCTTCGCCTCGAAGATCCGCGCCACGGCGATCGGATCGAGGGCGAGCGCGCCGAGGCCGTAGACCGTCTCGGTGGGGAAGGCGACCAGCCTGCCGTCGCGCAGGAGCTGCGCCGCGCGCTGGATCGCCCGCTCCCCCTTGGGCCCGGCGACGACCTCGAGGATCTCCGTCTTCATGGCGGGGGGAACATACCGGCATGGGCACGCCGCCGCACCATCGCTCGAGAGCGATGACGCGCGGAAGCCGCGCCCGCGCGCGGCCCGCTCGCCCGGCCCCCGATCGGCCACGAGGAGACGAGCCCGGGCACACGGCGAGCGTCCCTCGGGAATGGAGCGGGCGATCGCCAGGTTCGCTTGCCCCTGGCCCGCCGCTCCTGCTAGGACCCCAGGCGCTTCGCGATCGCGAGGAGGTCCGCGAAGATCGCGCCTTCGCCCACGACGCTCGCGCCCCACGGAGCAATGCCCTTGTCCCGGAGAGCCATCCCGATTGCCTGCGTGCTCGCCGTCCTCCTGCCCGAACCGGGCGCCGCGGCGGAGCTGACCCTGCAGGCGTGTCGCAGGAACGCGCGCCTCGAGCATCCGGCGGTGGCGGCGGCCCGCGCCCAGACCGCCGCGGCCCAGGCCCGCGCCGCCATCGCCCTCTCCGGCTTCCTCCCCACCCTCGACGGCGACGCCTCGTTCCTGGCGACCCGCGGCAGCGGCGGCGCCTCCCTCGGCACCGGTCGCGGCCCGGGGAACGCGCCCACCACCGCGCCGATCTCGGGGTCGCGGGGCCTGCTGGGTCCGGCGGACTTCGAGCTGTGGAGCGGCGGCATCACCCTCCGCCAGACGATCTGGGACTTCGGCCGCACCACCAACCGGCTGCAGCGCGCGTACGCCGCGGCGGACGAGGCGCGGGCCCTCGAGGAGGTCCAGCGGGAGGTGGTCGACGTGGCGGCGGAGGCGACCTTCCGCGCCGCCCTCGCCTCGGACGAGCTGGTCGCGGCGATGGAGGAGGCGAAGCGCCAGGCGGAGGCGCACCTCTCCCTCGCGAAGGCCCGGGCGGAGGTGGGGCTGCGCTCGACCTACGACGTGGCCCGCGCGGAGGTGGAGGTGGCGGACGCCGAGTACCGCCTCATCCAGGCGATCAACGCCCGCGACATCACCCTCGCCCAGCTCGCCAGCGCCTGCGGGTTCCCCGAGCTCCCGGACGACACCTCGCTGGTGGCACCTCCGCCCCGCGACCTCGGCGACGTCCCGCCCCTGGAGCAGGCGCTGGACGACGCCCTGAATCGGCTCCCCGACGCCCGCGCCGCGCGGCTGTCGGTGGAGGTCGCCGCGCAGCGCCTGGACGAGGCGTGGTCCGAGCTGTTCCCCTCGCTGGGCGCCACCGGCAACGTGGGCCTGCGCGGGACCTCCCTCGACGAGCTGGGCGCCGGCTGGACCGCCACCGTGAACCTGAGCATCCCCCTCATCGCCGGGGGCGCGGATCTCGCCGCGATCCGAGAGGCGCGCGCCGAGCTCGCCGCGGCCCAGGCGCATCTCGAGTCGTTCCAGCGTTCACTCCGGGTCGGCGTCCAGAGCGGCATCCTCGCGGTGACGGAGTCGCGGGCCCGCCTCGCCGCCGCCACCAAGCGCGAGGCCGCCGCCGAGGAGGGGATGCGGCTCGCGGAGGGGCGATACCAGACCGGCCTGGGCAGCGTCCTCGAGCTCGCGGACGCCCAGGCCACCCTCGCCTCGGCCCGGGCCGATCGGGTGCGCAGCGCCCTCGACGTCTCGGTGGCGGCGGCCCAGCTCGAGCGCCTGCTCGGCAGATGGAGCACGAACGAATGAAGCGGATCTCCACGATCGGAACCCTGCTCCTCGCCTTCGGCTGCAGCGGCGGCAAGGCGCCCGCCGCCAGGCAGTCGGGACCGGTGCAGGTGCAGGCGACCGTGGTGCAGGCGGAGCGGGTGGAGCAGGTGGTCGAGCTCACCGGCACCCTCGGCGGCGCCGAGGAGGTGACGGTGGCCGCCGAGGTCGACGGCCGGGTGCAGAAGATCCTCGCGGATCTCGGCGACCGGGTCGACGCGGGCGCTCCCCTCCTCCAGCTCGACGCCGCGGAGCTCCGCTTCAAGGTCGAGCAGGCGGAGAGCGAGTACCTGCAGAGCCTGGCCCGCCTCGGGATCGACTCGCGGAACCTCGATCGCTTCGATCCCGACGGCCAGGCGGACGTGCGCCGCGCCGAGGCGGATCTGGCGGAGGCGAAGCGGAACCTCCAGCGGGGCGCCGAGCTCGCCAGCCGCGGGCTCCTCGCCGAGGGCGAGCTCGACACGCTGGCGACCCGCGAGCGCGTGGCGGAGGCGGCCCACCAGAAGGCCCTCGAGGACGCCCGATCCAACTTCGCCCTGGCCAAGGGCCGCCGCGCGTCCCTCGGCCTCGCCCGCAAGAAGCTCGCGGACGCCACCATCTCGTCGCCGGTGAAGGGCGCGATGGCCCGGCGGATGGTGGCCCTGGGCGACTACGTGAAGGCGGGGCAGCCGGTGGCGATCGTGGTGATGACGGATCCGCTGAAGATGCACGGCGAGGTGCCCGATCGGTACGCCGGCCGGATCGGCCCCGGGATGCCGGTCGAGATCGAGCTGGACGAGAGCGGCCTTACGTTCTCGGGCGAGGTCTCCCGGGTGGGCCCGCTGGTCTCCGCCACCTCCCACACCTTCCCGGTGGAGGCGCTCTTCGCCAACGGGGAGGGCGCCCTGCAGCCCGGCCTCTTCGCGAGGGCGCGCATCCGGGTGGGCACGGAGGAGGAGGTCTTCGCCATCCCCGAGACCGCGATCTCCCAGGTCGCCGGCGTGAACAAGATCTTCGTCGTCGAGGACGGCAAGGCCAGGGCCCGCCCGATCACGATCCTGCGCAAGCGCGGCGGCGACGCCCTCCTCCAGGGGGAGCTCCGCTCCGGCGAGCAGGTGGTGCTCACCGGCATCGCCCGGATGTACGAGGGCGCCGAGGTGAAGGTCGTCGAGGCCGAGCGGAGCGACAGGTGAACCTCTCGGAGCTCAGCGTCAAGCGCCCCGTCTTCGCCACCATGATGTCGGTGGCGCTGGTGGTGATCGGCGCGATCTCCTACGTGAACCTCGGCGTGGACCTCCTCCCCAAGGTGGAGATGCCGGTGGTCTCGATCTTCACCTCGCTCCCCGGCGCGGGGCCGGAGGAGATCGAGAGCGCCATCTCCAAGCCCATCGAGGAGCAGCTCAACACCATCGCCGGCATCGACGACATGCTGTCGGTGAACCGCGAGGGCTTCTCCTACATCCGCGTCACCTTCACCCTGGAGCGCAAGGTCGCCGAGGCCGTGCAGGACGTGCGGGACAAGGTGGGCGCGGTGCTGCGGCAGCTCCCCGAGGGGACGGATCCGCCCTCGATCAGCGCGTTCGACTCGGAGTCGACGCCCATCCTCGCCGTCGCCATCTCGGGCCCGCAGAGCCTGCGCGAGCTCACCGAGTTCGCCGACACCCGGGTGAAGGATCTCATCGGCACCGCCCCCGGCGTGGGCCAGGTGACGGTGGAGGGCGGGCGCAAGCGCGCCATCAACATCCACCTGGACACCCAGCGGCTCGCGTCGTTCGCCCTCACCTCCAGCGACGTGAAGCGCGCCATCCAGTCGCAGAACGTGGAGATCCCCGGCGGCAGGATCACCCGCGGCGACCGCGAGGACATCCTGCGGACGATGGCCCGCGTGGCGGACATGCGCGGCTTCGAGCGGCTCATCGTCGCCAACGATCCCGTGACCAACGCGCCCATCCGCCTGGGCGACGTGGCCACCGTCGAGGACGGCACCCTGGAGCCGCGCGGCGTGTCCCGCCTCAACCGCACCGAGGCGGTCACCCTCACCGTGCAGAAGCAGAGCGGCGCGAACCTGGTGGAGACCGCCGACGCCGTGGAGGAGCGCCTGGAGACGCTGCGCGCCAACCTCCCCGCCGGGAGCCAGATGCTCGTCCTCCGGGACAGCTCCGTCTTCGTACGCAAGAGCGCGGAGGAGGTGCAGCACCACCTCGTCCTCGGCGGCATCCTCGCCTCCCTCGCCGTGCTGCTCTTCATGGGCTCCCTGCGCTCGACGCTCATCGCGTCGGTGGCGATCCCGGCGTCGCTGGTGGCGACCTTCGCGGCGATGAAGGCCTTCGACTTCACGCTCAACAACATCACCCTCCTGGCCCTCACCCTGTCGGTGGGCATCGTCATCGACGACGCGATCGTCGTGATCGAGAACATCCACCGGCACATGACCACCCGGGGGATCTCCGCGATGCAGGCGGCGATCGAGGGGACGAAGGAGATCACCCTGGCGGTGAGCGCCACCACCCTCTCCCTGGTGGTGATCTTCCTGCCGATCGCCTTCATGACGGGCCAGATCGGGCGGCTCTTCTCCAGCTACGGGGTCACGGTGTCCGTCGCCGTGATGGTCTCCCTCTTCATCTCCCTCTCCCTCACGCCGATGCTGGCCTCCCGCTTCCTGCGGCACGACGCGGGCGGCGGGCAAGCGCCGAGGACCGGCTGGCGCGCGATCCCCGACCGGATCAACGGGTGGCTGGACTCGCGCTACGAGCGCATGGTGGCATGGGCGCTCGACCACCGCCTCGTGGTGGTGGGGATCGGCCTGGCCTGCGTGGTCTCCTCGATCCCCCTGTACTTCATGGTGCAGAAGGACTTCCTCCCCGAGGACGACCAGAGCGAGTTCGAGATCTCGATGGAGCTGCCCCCCGGCACCTCCTTCGAAGCGGCGGACGCGGTGCTCGCCGAGATCGAGCCGCAGGTGGCGGCGCTCCCCGGCGTGAAGGACGTCCTGGCTTCGGTCGGCGACACCCGCGGCGGCTCCGGCTCCGCCACCCGCGCCAACGTCTACGTCGGCCTCGTCCCCATCGAGGAGCGAAAGGTCACCCAGCAGGAGGTGATGCTCGCCTCTAGGCGGATCTTCTCGAAGTATCCGGACCTGCGCCCCACGGTGAGGGCCATCAACACCTCGGGCCTCGGCAGGGGCGGCTACGGCGGCAAGCTGCGCATGTCCCTGCGCGGGCCGGATCTGGACAAGCTCGAGGAGTACCTGGGGACACTGCTGGGCGCCATGCGGGCCGATCCCACCTTCGTCGACGCGTTCAGCAGCTCGGCGGACCGGCTCCCCGAGGTGCGCGTCCGGATCGACCGCTCCAAGGCGGCGGACCTGGGGATCGACGCCCGGGTCGTGGCGGAGACCCTGCGCACCCTGGTCGGCGGCGAGATCGTCAGCGCCTACCGGGAGGGTGACGAGCGCTACGACGTGTGGCTCCGCCTCCGGGAGGCGGATCGCTCCAGCCTCGACGCCGTCGGGCGCATCCAACTGCGCACCAGGAGCGGCGAGCTCGTGCCGCTCGAGGCCATCGCGCGGCTCACCGAGGAGCTGGGCCCCACCACCATCCTGCGCCTGGGCGGGATGCGGCAGGTCTTCCTCTCCGCCAACCCGGCGCCGGGGGTGGCCCTCGGCGACGCCATCGCCAGGGCCGAGCAGCTCGTCCAGGATCTCAACCTGCAGCCGGGCTACGACGTGGTCTTCTCGGGAGACGCGCGCACCATGGAGGAGACGGCGACCCAGTTCGGCCTCGCCCTCCTCCTCTCCATGGTCTTCGTCTACATGGTGCTCGCGGCGCAGTTCGAGAGCTTCATTCACCCGGTGACGATCCTCCTCGCCCTGCCCCTGACCCTGCCGTTCGCCCTGCTCTCCCTGCTGCTCACGGGTGAGAGCCTGAACGTCTACTCGGCCCTGGGCGTGTTCATGCTGCTCGGCGTGGTGAAGAAGAACGGCATCCTCCAGGTCGACTACACCAACACCCTGCGGCACGCGGGCCTCCCCTTGCGCGAGGCGATTTTGAAGGCCAACCGGGCCAGGCTCCGGCCGATCCTGATGACCACCCTCACCCTGGTCGCCGCGATGGCGCCGATGACCCTGGCGCAGGGAGCGGGGGCCGCGTCGCGTGGCTCGCTGGCGAAGGTGATCGTCGGCGGCCAGGCGATGTCGCTGCTCATCACCCTGCTCATCGTCCCGGTGGCGTACTCGATCTTCGACGAGCTTCAGACCTGGCTGACGAACCGCGGGGCGAGGTCCGGCGGGAGCGGTGCGGCCTTGGCGGCGGCGCATCCCATGGGCGAGTTAGGCGACCCTTGACCACCCGCCCACTTCCTTGCGATCGACCTTCACCTCTTGTAGCAAGGTGGGGCGGAACGGGGGTCACCCTGCCGGCTCGCGCATCACGCCCGCACATCTCGGTCCGGGGCACGGCGCGAATCAAGAAAGGTCGAACATGCGCTCCACTCTCGCAGCCCTTGTCCTTCCCTTCGCCATCGCGTCCTGCGGTCTGGCCTCCTTCGACGTCCCCGTGAAGGGCACGATCGACTTCAAGGCCGAGGATCCGGACACCTTCATCCCCGTCACCGACGCCGAGCTGGAGGGCGAGATCGGGGAGATCCCGGCGAACCTGCAGGCGCTCGACATCACCAAGCAGAAGAAGTTCGAGGACTCGGGGATGTCGATCAACGACGTGAAGTCGCTGGAGCTGATCGCGCTGCGGCTCAAGGTGCAGGGCGACGGGACCCTCGACTTCCTGGGCAAGATCGCCTTCTACATCGAGAGGGAGGGCCTGGAGCGTGTCGAGATCGCGAGCGGCGAGATCAAGCCGGGCGACACCGCCATCACCCTCGACACCGTGGAGAAGAACCTCATCGACTACGCCAAGGGGACGATGAAGCTCTCGGCGATCGTCGACCGGCCCACCCACGTGGTCTCCGACACCAAGGTGGACGTCAACGCCACCTTCCACGTCGAGCTCTGAGCCAACGCTTCCGGGACCCGCCGGCCGCGCCGGCGGGTCTCGCCCTCGAGGCGCTCGGAGCCTCAGCTCCGGTGAGCACGCGCCGCGGCCTCCGCCGCCCGGCGCGTCCGCTCCCGCAGCTCGGCAGGCGTCTCGAGCCGGGCCGAGCCCCCCATCGACAGCACGGTCGAGACCACGAAGGCGTCCCCGTCGGCGGGGAAGGACGCCTCGAGCGAGCCGTCGCCCAGGGGGCGCACGCCCTTCGCCCCAATCCGCTCGACCAGCCCCGAATCCGCCCACGGCCCGGGCTCGATCCGCACCCGGGCCATCGCGGCGTCGGGGGCGGGATCGTAGAGGGAGTCGCGGCGGAACGCGGCGTGGTCGTCCACCCGCCTGGGGACGAAGGTCCGATCGAGGAGGACGAGATCGGCGGCCCGGTCCAGGCGGAAGAGCCGGCGGTCGCGCTTCTTCGTGCAGAAGGCGTAGAGGTACCAGTAGCCCTGGTGCAGCACCCGCTCCAGGGGCCGGACCACACGGCGGGTCGCCTCCCCCCGCCCCGCCGTCCAGTAGGTGAGCTCCAGCTCCCGCTTCCGCGCGATTGCTCGATCGACGAGGGACGCGACCTCCGGGGGGAGGCTCCCGTGGTCGAGGACGACCCGCCCCGCGATGCGATCGAAGCGCTCCCGCACGGCGGGTGAGACCGCCGCGCGCAGCTTGCCCCTGGCGCGCTCGAGGGCGGCGCCGCCCTCCGCGGCGAGGGCCGTGGCCGCCGCGTCCAGGGCGGCGGCCTCGAGCGGCGTGAGCGAGGGAGGCTCGAGCAGCCCCTGGGGGAGCGCGACGTGGACCCTTCCGTCGAAGACGTCGATGTCCAGGAGGTCGGCGGGCGAGAACGGCGGCTTCCCGACCATGCGAAGGAAGTCCAGCTCGGCGAGGAGCTCCTCCTCCCCGAGGCGCACCGCCGCCGCCAGCTCCTTCAGCGGGCACCCGGGGCGCGCCGCCGCGTACGGGACGAGGAAGAGCGCCCGGCGCAGGCGCTCGTGCAGCTCGGAGGCGCCGATCGGCCTCGGGGCGGCGGCCCCACCGGGCGCCCGCCCCGGCTCTCGGCTCGCCGCGGCGCGACGAGGGCCGCTCTCCCCCTCCGCACCGGGCCCGAACCCGGCGCCGTGGCCCGGCATGGCCGAGGCGCGCGACGCGCGTTCGACGTTCGCCACGATCGCTTCCCCGGACCCGGACCGCGCATCGGCGCCGGGGGCGACTTCGATCGCCCCTTCCGCGTCCGGCGGTCCTTCGTGCATCCGAGCGATCGCGCCCGCCTTGGCGGCGACCGCCTCCCTCGCGCCGGCGGGCGAGAGCAGCTCGGCGTGGGGCGCGAGGCGAAGGATCTCCCGAACCAGCGCGTCGAGGTAGGTCACCCGGAGGCGCACGATCGCCGCTCCATCGGGCTGCGGGAGGATGGTCGCCTTGGCTCCGAACCGCCCCGAGGCGAGCAGCGCCACCTCGGGATCCAGCCGGAGCTCCGCGTCGACCGGCTCGTGCACCGCGAACTCCCAGGGCTCCCGGCCCACGACTTCGCCCACGTCGAAGTCCGCGGGGATCTCGTACGCGCCGGGGCGCCCCTCGGCGACGAGCGAGTCGATGCGCTCCACCTGGAAGGTCCGCAGGGCGTCGCGCAGCCGGCAGTGCGCCACCAGGAACCACGCCCCCTTGCGATAGGCGAGGCCCCAGGGGAGCACCTCCCGCTCGGTCTCCTCGCCGGCGAACGAGCGGTATCGGATCCGCACCGGCCTGCGCTCGGAGAGGGCCCGGCCCAGCGCCTCGAGAACGCCGGCCTTCCGCTCCGCGCCCCGGGACGGCAGGTGCACCACCAGCCGCCGTGCGAGGGGGCTCGCGCCCGCCGGCTCGCGGAAGAGCAGCTTGTCCAGGGCGTGGGCGAGGTCGGCGCGGAGCGGGAAGTGAGGCTGGGCCAGGGCCGCCGCCCCGGCGACCGAGAGCAGCGTCCGCTCCTCCGTGGTGAGGCCGAGGTCGCCCAGGTAGTAGCGGCGGCGATCGATCACCCAGCCCGCGGGCCGCTCCTCGTCCTGCTCCACCCGCTCCAGGGGGATGCCGAGATCGAGGAGCTCGCGCTTGTCGCGCTCCCACTTGCGCTGGCAGGACTCGACCGTGCCCGTGCCGTAGTCGGCGGGGAACGCCTCGACCAGATCGGTCCAGGAGACGGGCGTCGCGGCGCCGAGCAGGAAGCTCACCAGATCGAGCAGCCGCTCCGCCCGGGCGGTGGGACGAGGCCCCGCGCGCTTCCCGGCGCCGCCGGCGTCGGAGCCGGCCGTCCGAGGGACGGACGCCCGCCCCCCGCGCGCGCCTCCGACACCGCGACGGCCGGCCGCCTTCAAATCTCCATGACCTCCTTTTCCTTGCGGGCCACGATCTCGTCGACCTTGGCGATCCCCGCGTCGGTCTCCTTCTGGGCCTGGTCGAGGAGCCTCTTCTCGTCGTCGGTCGAGAGCGCGCTCTCCTTCGTCTGGGCCTTGATCTGATCGTTGGCGTCCCGCCGGAGGTTGCGGATCGCGATCTTGCGCTCCTCGCCCCGCTTCTTCACCTGCTTGGCGATCTCCTTGCGCCGCTCCTCGGTGAGGGCGGGGATCGGGAGCCGGACGACGGTGCCGTCGTTCTGCGGGGTGATGCCCAGGCTGGACTCGTTGATCCCCTTCTCGATCGCCGCGATCTGCGAGCGGTCGAAGGGCTTGATCACGATGGTGCGAGCGTCGGGCACGGTGATCGTCGCCACGGTGTTCAGCGGCATCTTCGAGCCGTAGGACTCGACCTGGATCCCGTCGAGGAGGCTGGCGTTGGCCCGGCCGGTGCGGATCTTCCCCAGCTCGCGCCGAAGATCCTCCAGCGTCTTCTCGATCCGTACCTTGAAGTCGTTGATGATCTGCTCGCCAGCCATCTCGTGTCGCTCCTTCGGCGATGTTTGCTGCGCTCCTCGAACTCGAGCGTCAATCAAGCGATGACGGTGGGCACCTTGCCCACCAGAGTCCCCACGTCCTCGCCCCGGACCATGCGCACCACGTTCCCTGGCACGGTGAGGTCGAACACCACGAGGGGGAGGTCGTTGTCCATGCAGAGGGAGACGGCGGTGGCGTCCATCACCTTGAGCTCCTTCTGCAACACGTCCATGTAGCTCAGCGACCGGTACCGGCGGGCGTCGGGATCCTTCATCGGATCGGAGGTGTAGACGCCGTCGACCTTGGTGGCCTTCAGCATCACCTCGGCCTTGATCTCCATGGCCCGCAGGGCGGCGGCGGTGTCGGTGGTGAAGAAGGGGTTGCCCGTGCCGGCGGCGAAGATCACCACCCGGCCCTTCTCGAGGTGCCGGGAGGCGCGGCGCCGGATGTAGGGCTCGGCGATCTGCCGCATCTCGATGGCCGACTGCACCCGGGTGCTGATCCCCCGCTTCTCGAGGGCGTCCTGGAGAGCCAGCGAGTTGATCACGGTCGCGAGCATGCCCATGTAGTCGGCGCTCGAGCGATCCATCCCCTCTGCCGCGCCGGAGACGCCGCGGAAGATGTTGCCGCCGCCGATCACCAGCGCGGTCTCCACCCCCATGGCCTCCACCTCGCCGACCTCCGCCGCGATCTGGTCGAGGGTCTGGGTGTCGATCCCGTACTTGCCGCTCCCCATCAGGGCTTCCCCGGAGAGCTTGAGCAGGATTCGCTTGTATTTGGGGTCGGCCATGGCTCACCTGGGTGGAAAGGTGCGCGGGTTTGTAGCGCGCACGTCCGCAGGGGTCAAGGCGCAGGAGGGAGGTTCCGACGCCCCGCGTGAGTCGCGGAGGAGCCGGAAAAGACCTGGGATTTTCGGTGGGAGGGAGAAAAGCGGGGAAGGAGCGGGGCGTCGTCATCTCGGCCCCCGGATGCTTCGAATTCGGCGACCCGCTCCTTCCACCCGTTCCAATGTCCGCGCCCCGGGATTCGGATCACCGGCTCGGATCTTATTCGCGGGGAGGCGACCAGCGCCGCCCCGAAACGAGCGCGGCCGCCGGCGCCACGAGGCGCCAGGCGGCCGCGAAACTCCCGGAAAAGCCTGGAGGATCAGAGCCCGGCGGTCTTGGCGATCTCCTGGGCGAAGTCCTCCTCCTTCTTCTCCAGGCCCTCGCCCAGGACGAAGCGCGCGAAGCGGCGCACGGAGATGTTCTCGCCGATCTTCGCCACGGCTTCGTTCACCAGATCCTGGACGGTCTTGTCCGGATCCTTCACGAACGGCTGCTCGAGCAGACAGATCTCCTGGAAGTACTTCTCCTTCTTGCCCTCGAGGATCTTGTCCCAGATCTTCTCCGGCTTGCCCTGCTCGCGGAGCTGCCCGCGGTAGACCTCGAGCTCCCGCTCCAGGACCGCCGGCTCGACCTCCTCGCGGCGCACGTACATCGGCGCCGCGGCGGCGATGTGCATGGCGATGTCCTTGACCAGCTCCTGGAAGGCCTCGTTGCGAGCCACGAAGTCGGTCTCGCAGTTCACCTCGACCAGCACCCCGATGCGGCCGTTGCCGTGGATGTAGCTGGCCACGGCACCCTCGGTGGCGGCGCGCCCCGCCTTCTTGGCGGCGGCGGAGAGCCCCTTCTGGCGGAGCCAGTCGATGGCCTTCTCCATGTCGCCGTCGTTGGCGGTGAGGGCCTTCTTGCAGTCCATCATCCCCGCCCCGGTCTTCTCCCGGAGCTCCTTCACCGCTGCTGCCGTGATCTCGGCCATTTCACACCTCGATGTTCAAAGGACGCGACGCGTAGGCACGGGGCCCCGCGTCGCGTCGGATTCACGAAAAACTGGGAGCGGCGCCCGGGCTATTCGGCCTCGACGGCCTCGGGCTGGGGCTCCGGGGCAGGGGTGCCACGGCGGACGACCTCGACCTCGGGGCCCTTGCGCTCCTCGCCGGCGGCCTCGGCCCGGGGACCACGGGGCGCGGGGCCCCGACGATCCCCCGAACGCCCGCCCGGTCCGCGCCGGTGATCGGCGCGGGGGCGGCGCTCGCCCCTGCCCTCCTCCTCGCGGCCCTCCTCCTCGGCGCCGCGCTCGTGGCGGGTGGCGGCGTAGCGGGCCATGCCCTCCAGGGCGGCGTCGGCGACCTTGCTCGCGAATAGGCGGATCGAGCGGATCGCGTCGTCGTTGCCCGGGATCACCCAGTCGATCCCCTCGGGATCGCAGTTGGTGTCGACCACCGCGACCACGGGGATGCCGAGGCGGTTGGCCTCGTGGATCGCCAGATGCTCCTTCTTCGGATCGATGACGAAGAGGAGCGCGGGGAGCCGCTGCAGCTCCTTCACGCCCCCGAGGTTGCGCTCGAGCTTCTCCTGCTCGCGCAGGAGGACCGCGACCTCCTTCTTCGGGAGGCGCTCGAGGGTCCCGTCCTCCGCCATCTTCTCGAGGGTCTTGAGCCGGTCGATGCCCTGCTTGACCGTCTTGAAGTTGGTGAGGGTGCCGCCGAGCCAGCGGTTGGTGACGTGGAACTGCCCGCACCGCTTGGCCTCCTCCATGATCACGTCCTGGGCCTGCTTCTTGGTGCCCACGAAGAGGACGGTGCCGCCCTTGGCGACGGTTTCGGCGACGAAGCGGAAGGCCTCGCGGGCCATCTTCACCGTCTTCTGGAGGTCGATGATGTAGATGCCGTTCCGGGCCCCGAAGATGTAGGGCTTCATCTTCGGGTTCCACCGCCGGGTCTGGTGGCCGAAGTGGACGCCCGCCTCGAGGAGCTGCCTCATGCTGATCGAGGTGGCGGCGGCCGTGGCCTTCGCCATGGCGCCCTCTTCGGGGGCGGCGGGAGGAGGTGCGGGCTGCTGCTGCTGCGTGTTGTCGACGGTCGGTTCCATTCGGTTCTCTTCCTTTCGGTTCTGTCCGCCACGCCCGCGAGGCCGCCGGGAATCCGGTTCCACCGGACACCCCCCGACGCCGATCGAGCGTGTGAGTGATGGCCCTGCGTGCCCGCCTCCAAACTTCGACCAGAAGACAGGCACCTACAGCGGCGCGCTGCCATAGCACGCCCACCCGGCGTGATCAAGGTGGGCACGGTCGATTCCGACGGCTCGAACGGGCTGGCGGGCCCGAGCCCGCACGCTTCCGCCCCGTCGCGAGGGAGGCCGGCGCTCAGGTGCCCGTGGGGGCGCCGGCGTCGGCGCCGTGGCACTTCTTGTACTTGCGCCCGGAGCCGCAAGGGCAGGGATCGTTGCGGCCGACCTTGGGCGACGAGCGGGTCACGGGCTGCCGGGGCGGCGCGCGCGTGGAGTCCGCGTTCGCCGTGGCCGCGACGTCGGCGTGGCTCTCGATCACCCGCTGGCGCCGTCGCTGCTCCGCGATCTTCCGCTCGAGCTCCGCGGCGGCCCGGGCGGCGGCGGCCTGGGCCTCCTGCTCCTCCCGCGTGATCACCTGGAGGCGGAGGACCTCGCGGACCACCTGCTCGCGGATCCGGTAAGCCATCTGCTGGAAGTAGGCGAAGCCCTCCTTCTTGTACTCGGCCTTGGGATCCTTCTGCCCGTAGCCCCGCAGTCCGATGCCCTGGCGGAGGTGGTCCATCTGGAGGAGGTGGTCTTTCCAGTGGGCGTCGATCGCCTGCAGCGAGATCCACTGCTCGAACTTGCGCAGGACGGGCACCCCGTCGGCGTCGAGGCCGAGGCTCTCCTCCTTGGCCTGCCAGTGCTTCTCGAAGGCCTCGAAGAGCTGATCCTCGAGCTGCTCCCGCGAGCCCGGCGACACCTTGAACTCGAAGCCGAACTGATCCTTCACGGCGAATTCGAGCCCGTCGGTGTCCCACTCCCCCTTGGCGGGGGCGTAGGTGTCCACCAGGTTGGCGACGACCTCGTCGAAGAAGTCGAGCATCCGCTCCTTCTGATCGTCCCAGTTGAAGACCTTCTCGACGCGGGTCTTCTTCCGGGTGCGCGGATCCTCGTCGAACTCCACCAGCGGCTGCCCCGCCCCGCAGGCGAGAACCTCCCGGCGCATCCGGTAGATGGTCTTGCGCTGCTGGTTCATCACGTCGTCGTACTCGAGGACGTTCTTGCGGGAGTCGAAGTGGTGGGCCTCCACCCGCTTCTGGGCGCTGGCGATGGAGCGGGTGAGCCACTTGTGCTCGATGGGCTCCCCCTCCTGCATCCCGAGCGTCTCCATGATCCGCCCGATGCGATCGCTGGCGAAGATCCGCATCAGGTCGTCTTCGAGGGAGAGGTAGAAGCGGCTCATGCCAGGGTCGCCCTGGCGGCCCGCGCGGCCTCGGAGCTGGTTGTCGATGCGCCGGCTCTCGTGTCGCTCGGTGCCGATGATGGCGAGGCCGCCGAGCTCCTTTACCTTCTCGCGCTCCTTGGCGATGGTCTCCTCGTACTTGCGCACCAGCTCGGCCTTGCGCGCCTCGTACTGCGCCATCCCCTCCTGCCAGGTGGCGAGCAGGGTGCCGTCGGCGCCCACGGGCTGCGGCGGCGGATCGCCCAGCTCCTGCTGCACCAGCGCCTCGGCGTTGCCGCCGAGGATGATGTCGGTGCCTCGGCCCGCCATGTTGGTGGCGATGGTGACGGCACCCCTGCGGCCCGCCTGCGCCACGATGTTCGCCTCGCGCTCGTGCTGCTTGGCGTTGAGGACGTCGTGGGGGATGCCGCGCTTCTTCAGGATGGAGGATAGCGCCTCGCTCTTGGCGATGGAGACGGTGCCCACCAGGACCGGCTGCCCCTTCTGGTGCAGCTCGGCGATCTCGTCGGCCACCGCGTTGAACTTCTCGCGCTCGGTCTTGTAGACGACGTCGTCCCGATCCTTGCGGATCATCGGACGGTTGGTGGGGATCACCACCACGTCGAGGTTGTAGGTCGACGCGAACTCCGGAGCCTCGGTGTCGGCGGTACCGGTCATGCCCGAGAGCTTCGTGTACATGCGGAAGTAGTTCTGGAAGGAGATCGTGGCGAGGGTCTGGTTCTCCGCCTCGATCTTCACCCCCTCCTTCGCCTCGATGGCCTGGTGGAGGCCGTCGGACCAGCGGCGCCCCGGCATGATGCGGCCTGTGAACTCGTCGACGATGAGCACCTGGTTGTCCTTCACCACGTACTCGCGGTCGCGCTTGTAGAGCGCGTGAGCCCGCAGCGCCTGCTCCACGTGGTGCAGGGTCTCGATCTCGGAGGGATCGTAGAGGTTGGGGATGCCCAGGCGGGCCTCGACCTTCTCCACGCCTTCGTCGGTGAGCATGGCGGAGCGCGCCTTCTCGTCGACGACGTAGTCGGTGTCGGCCACCAGGTGGGGGATCACCTTGTCGACCTTCAGGTAGAGGTCGGAGGACTCGTCCGAGGGGCCGGAGATGATGAGCGGCGTCCGGGCCTCGTCGATGAGGATGGAGTCGACCTCGTCGACGATCGCGTAGTTCAGCTCGCGCTGCACGTACTGCGAGATGCGGAACTTCATGTTGTCCCGCAGGTAGTCGAAGCCGAACTCGTTGTTCTGGCCGTAGGTGATGTCGGCGGCGTAGGCGGCCTGGCGCTGGGCGTCGCTGAGCCCGTGGAGCACGCAGTCCACCGACATGCCGAGGAAGCGGTGGACCCGCCCCATCCACTCGGAGTCGCGGCGGGCGAGGTAGTCGTTCACCGTGACGACGTGCACGCCCCTGCCCTCCAGGGCGTTCAGGTACGCGGGGAGCGTCGAGGTGAGGGTCTTGCCTTCGCCGGTGCGCATCTCGGCGATGCGGCCGGAGTGGAGCACCATGCCGCCGATGAGCTGCACGTCGAAGTGGCGCTGCCCGAGCACCCGCCGCGCCGCCTCCCGGCAGGCGGCGAAGGCCTCGGGGAGGAGATCGTCGAGGGAGCGCCCCGCCGCCACCTGCTGCTTCCACTCCGCCGACTGCCTGGGGAAGTCCTCGTCCGCGAGGGCCTCCATCCGCGGCTCGAGCTCGTTGATGCGGTTCACCAGGGGCTGGAGCTTCTTGAGCTCCCGCTGGTTCTTCGTCCCTACGAACCGCCTGACCAGAAAATCGAACATCCAAGCCACCTACCAAGGGTTCGGTCCCCCGGATGCCCGGAGTCCCATGTCGCGCGCACTATATGCCCGCCGTCGCCGAATGTGCGGCAGACCCGCCGATTTCTCCCGGAGAAGCCGAGCCGTCGCCCGGATCCCCCCCGGCGCGAAGCGAACCGGGGTCGATCCGGCAGGGCCCTCGCACCAGGAATCGCGCCTGCCGCGCCGGGATCGACCCGGATGGCCGATCCCTCGCGCGATAGGCAGAACGCACGAGGCGCCCCGCAGCTTTCCTCTATTCGAGGATGAACTTCCGGGGGTTCTCCGGGATGCCGTTCACCCGCACCTCGTAGTGCAGGTGCGGGCCGGTCGACCGCCCCGTGTTGCCCATCGCCGCGATCTGCTCGCCGCGCTTCACCCGCTGGCCCACCTTCGCCAGGACGTCGGAGAGGTGGCCGAAGCGGGTCTTCACCCCATAGCCGTGGTCGAGGACCAGCAGCTTGCCGTACCCGCCCTCGGTCCCCGCGAAGACGACCACGCCGTCGGCGGGCGCGTAGACCGGCGAGCCGCTGCGGTTGGCGATGTCCAGGCCCTTGTGCATCACGCTGTGGGCCGTGTACGGGTCCAGCCTGGAGCCGAAGTCGCTCGTCACCCATCCCCTGGCGGGCCAGATCGACGGCGTGCTGGCGAGGAGGCTCTTCTGATCCTCGAAGTAGCGCTGCAGCTCGGCGAGGCTCCGCTCGCTGCGCACCGCCTCGTCCACCAGGGAGTCGAGCTTCTCGTCGAGGAGGCCGACGTCGTGACCGCCCTCCTCCCCCGAGGAGCCCCGCTCCGGCGGATCCAGGGGGCCGATGGCCAGGTTCCGCTCGGCGTCGTTCAGCGAGGTGAGGCTGCGCAGGCGCTGGTCGAAGCGCTCCACCCGATCGAGGGTCGCGTCGATGTGGGCCACCTTCTCCTGGACCAGCCGGAGCTGGGCGCGGAGCTGGTTGTTCTCGTCCCGGAGGAGGCGGTTCTGGTCGCTGTGATCGACGACCCGCGCGAGGTGGAGGCCCAGGCCCACCACCGCGAGGACCAGGAGGCCCGCCGCCGATGCCGCCGCGTAGATCGCCCGGTGGGGCACGCGGAAATTGCGGGTCCTGGAGTCACGGTCCGGGATGACCATGACCGTGAAGAAGCGCTTCGACAAACCGAGACCTCCCACGCCGCCCCAGTCGCGAATCTAGCGGCGGCGTCGCCGCCGGCCAAGGGCGCGGCCTTGCGTCCGATCGCGGCGACCCTATTCGGGCCGATCGGAGGCCGTCAACTTCATTTCCGCCCCTTTTCGGGCCCGAGGAGGGAGGGAGATGTCGCATGTTCGGCGCCATGGGGTGTCCCTGCATCGAACACCCGCCGTGTGGCGCGGGGCGGCGGCCCTCCCGCTCGGTGGCTCGCTCGCGCCTCGAAGCGGCCGCTTTTCCGCCCGGCTCGGCCCGGCAGCGGGATCACGCGGCCTTGCTGCGCCGCGCCCGCCCCGGCCTGCCCCTCCGGCCCCCGCGGGTCTCGGCGAGGAGCTCGGCGGCCGCCGCCAGGGCCGCGGGCCCGTCGGTCCCGGCGAGCATGCGGGCGAGGCTCCGCGTCCGCCCCTCGAGGTCGTCCAGGCGCTCCACCCGGGAGCGGGTGCGGCCTCCCGCGATCGACTTGCTCACGTGCAGGTGCACGTCGGCGAAGGCGGCCACCTGGGGCAGGTGGGTGACGCAGAGCACCTGCCGATCCCGGGCGACCTCCTTCAGCATCCGGCCCACGGTGAGGCCGGTGGCGCCGCCGACCCCCGCGTCGATCTCGTCGAACACGTAGCTCTCCACCGGATCCACGTGGGCGAGCGCCCGCTTCAGGGCGAGGAGCACCCGGGAGAGCTCGCCGCCGCTGGCGATCCGGGCCAGGGGGCGCGCCTCCTCGCCGGGGTTGGGGCAGAACACGAGCTCCGCCTCCTCGGCGCCCCGGCGCCCCAGGCGCACCCCTTCCGACGCCACGACGCCCTCCCCCGGGGACGGCGACAGCTCCACCCGGAGCACCGCCTTCTCGAGGCCGAGCGACGCCAGCTCGGCGCAGGCGGCGCCGGCGAGCCGGACGGCCGCCGCCCGTCGCAGGGCAGAGAGCCTCTTCGCCCGGTCGATGGCCACCTCCCTCCGCTCCCGGATCGCCGCCTCGAGCTCGTCCACCCGGGCCCCGCTCCGATCGATCGCCTCGAGCTCGGCCCGCATGGAGGCCGCCCGCTCCAGCGCGGCGTCGATGGTGCCGCCATGCTTGCGCGTCAGGCGGCGGAGGGCCTCCAGCCTCTCGTCGACCTCCAGGAGCCGCTCCGGCTCTCCGCCCAGGGCGCCCAGCCGGTGCCGGAGCTCCCGGGCGAGCTCCTCCAGCTCCACCCTGCAGGTCGAGGCCACCTGGGCCAGGGGCGCGAGGGAGGCATCGATTCGGGCCGCCTCCTCGATGCGCCGCTCGACGGCCACCAGCCGATCCACGAGGGCGTCCTCCCCCGAGGCCACGAGCTCCTCCGCCCCGGCCAGCGCCCCGCGAATCCGCTCCGCTCCCGCCAGCACCCGGCGCTCGTCGGCGAGGCGCGCGTCCTCCCCGGGCTCGGGCGCGATCTCGTCCAGCTCCTGGAGCTGGAAGGCGAGGTAGTCGCGGCGCCTGGCGCGCTCGTCCTCCTCCGCCCGCAGCCGGTCGAGCTCCGCCGAAGCCTCCGCGAGCGAGGCCCAGGCCTCCTCGTAGGCCGCCCGCGCCTCCAGCGCGCCCCCGAAGGCGTCCAGCAGGTCGAGGTGCCGCTCCCTGCGAAGGAGGGAGACGTGCTCGTGCTGCCCCGACAGATCGACGAGCCCCCTGGTGAGCGCGCCGAGGAGCGACACGGTGGCGAGGGCGCCGTTCACGTGCACCCTCCCCCGGCCGGCCCGGCAGAGGGTGCGGCGGACGAGGAGCTCGTCGCCTTCCGCCGGGAGCCCCAGGGCGCGGGCCCGCTCGGCAAGCCCCTCGCCGACGAAGAGCCCCTCCACCGCCGCCTCGTCGCGGCCGGCGCGGATGCAGCCCGGATCGGCCCTGCCCCCCAGGAGAAGGCCGAGGGCGTCGATGAGGATGGACTTGCCGGCGCCCGTCTCGCCGGTGAGGACGTTCAGCCCGCGGTCGAAACGGACCTCGACGGTGTCGACGATCGCCAGAGACTCGATGCGCAGCGCGGCCAGCATGGGAACCTGCCTTTCGTCCGCCTCATCTGGACGGACGTTCAGGTTCTACCACGCCGCCCCGACATCGTCAGGTCGGCGCCTGTGACCAACCTTCGAGGGTAGCGGGTAGCGGGTCCGATGCCGCCCGGGCCCGGCTTGATCCCGCCCAGGAGCCACGGCTTCAGCAGGGAACCAGATCGTAGAGCTCCCCCAGCTGGCGGAGGACGCCCTGGTAAGGCTCCCCGAGCTGGTCGAACTCCTCCAGGTCGTACCGCCGGATCTCCGAGACCCTGTCGTGGTACTCATTTCTGGGCGGCATCATCGCGTACAGGTACTTCGAAGTCATCGCGAACCAGGCGGGGTACTCCTTCGGGAGGATGCGGATGTCCCAGCCCTCGATCCGGGCGAGGAAGAACCCCCACTGCCCCGGCCTAGTGGCAGCGGTCGCCGCCAGGAAGGTTCCGTTCGTGGCCGAGCCCATGAAGGTCAACGGCTCGTCGAACAACACTGGGCTACTGGAGGGAGTGGCGAAGGGACCATCGGAGCGGCGAGCGGCCCAGAACCGCGGCTCCCGCTGCACCCATTCGCAATCAAACCCATCGCCCATCGTGCCTGCGAGGTGCGTCTCGTTCATGGTGAACTCGCAGACGTCGCCGGGAACGTTCTCGAGCACCGTCCGCACGCCCCGGCGGTCCTCCGCCCACCCCCGAATCCGCGAACCCGTCGCCGCCTTCGACATCTCGGACCAGACGGCCAGATCGCCGTAGCTCGCAATGGCCCGAGGCGCCCAATTTTCGTTCCTCTCGACCAGCGTCCAAGTCCCGACCTCCCGTCAGAGCCAAATGTATGATGTTCGACCCGCCTGAATACGGCACGCTCCAGAGATCGACCGCGGTCTCCTCCTCCACATCGAAAGACCGCAGTATCGCCCTTCGCTGCCCGTCGACAACAGAGTCATCAATGAAAAGCAGTCGCTTCAATGCGACATCATACGTAGCTGCGAGGACATTCAGGTGTGTTTACGTCAGCAGCGAAAGAAGTTGCGGCTGGAATTGTCGTTCCGATTGGGGCCTCCTTCCCCACCTCCCATTCGAGCGGAGGATCGTTCGATTCGGTCCGGCTACAACCATCAATGTTATGGAGACAACAGTCAGACCCAACCAGACTGAGGACATCATGGTTCTCTCGAATTCCCCGAGCGAAACGGCACCTTCAAGTTCCTGCTCGGCCCCGGAACTCGAAGGACACACTGCGTTGCTGCCCCTTCGCCCACACCCTTCCGACCAGCTACGAGGGTACGTAGGGAAAGTCTTTTTTTGTCAAACCAGCGATAACGCTTGTTTTTCTTGGATTGTGATCGGTCAGCGCTCGCCCCAGCGGAGCTTCTCGCGGAGGATCGAGAAGTAGTCGAGGCGGGGGTTCCTCACCAGGAGCACGCGATCCTCCGAGCGGCGGATCGCCACGTGATCGCCCTGCCGCATGGCGAGGCCGGTCTGGCCGTCCATGGTGAGGAAGACCTCGCCGTTGTCGCTCTTGAGCTCCACGTGGATGGGCCGATCCGGGGGGACGACGATCGGGCGCTGGGTGAGGGTGTGGGGGCAGATCGGCGAGATGACGACCACGTCCAGGGAGGGGTGGACGATGGGGCCGTCCGCGGACAGGGAGTAGGCGGTGGAGCCGGTGGGCGTGGCCACGATGATCCCGTCGGCCTTGTAGAGGGTGACGAGGGAGCCGTCGAGGGTCGCCTCCAGGTCGGCGATGCGGGCCAGCGCGCCCTTGCTGATGACGACGTCGTTGAGCACCTGCCCCTCGATGATGGGCGGGCCGTCTCCCCGGAGGAGCTGCACGTCGAGCTTCATGCGCCGGTCGACCTCGTAGTCGCCGGCGAGCACCTGCTCGAGCATGCGGTAGGTCTCGGTGACGGGCACCTCGGTCATGAAGCCGAGGGAGCCCATGTTGACGCCGACGATCGGGATCGGGGCGCCCTCCAGCAGCGACGCCGCGTGGATGAGCGTCCCGTCGCCGCCGAGGACGACGATGAGGTCGACGAGATCCTTGAGCTCGGAGGCGGGGACCGCCGCGGCGCCGAAGCTCCCGGCCCCGACGTCCTCCACCCAGACCTCGCGGACGCGCCCGCGCAGCCACTCGCAGAGCTCCCGCGAGGTCCGCTCGGCGACCGGGTGGTTTCTGCGCGGCACGATCCCCACGCGCTCGATTGCGGAAGGCATCGGCGCGGATGGTAGCACCGAGCGGCGCCCATGTTGTAGGAACCGAGGGCCGACCCCGGCGCGAGGAACGCATGGCCAGAGGAAAGGACCAGCAGGAGCTCTTCGGCGCGAAGGAGCCGGAGGTACCGGACGACGCGCCCCTCGCGGAGCGGATGCGCCCCCGCACCCTGGACGAGGTGGTCGGCCAGGAGAAGGTGGTCGGCGAGGGGCGGCTCCTGCGCCGGGCCATCGAGCGGGACGAGGTCCCGTCGATGATCCTCTGGGGCCCACCGGGATCGGGGAAGACCACCCTCGCCCGCCTGATCGCCCGGGCGACCTCGAGCGAGTTCGTCCCCTTCAGCGCCGTGCTCGGCGGGGTGGCCGACGTGCGCAGGATCCTCGCCGAGGCAAGGAAGGCGCGGGCCGCCGGGAGGCGGACGATCCTCTTCGTGGACGAGATCCACCGCTTCAACAAGGCCCAGCAGGACGCGTTCCTGCCCCACGTGGAGAGCGGCGACGTCACCCTGATCGGCGCCACCACCGAGAACCCCTCCTTCGCGCTGAACGCCGCCCTCCTCTCCCGCGCCCGGGTCTACGTGCTCGAGCCCCTCGGCGAGGACGCGCTCCTCGAGCTCCTCGAGCGCGCGATGGCGGACGAGGAGCGGGGCCTCGGGCGTGCGGGGGTCGAGGCGGATCCCGACGCCCTCCGGCACCTCGCCCAGGCGTCGGCGGGCGACGCCAGGCGCGCCCTCTCCGCGCTCGAGGTGGCCGCGGCGTCGGCGGCGGCCCGGCCGGACGGGCGGATCGGCCTCGCGGACGCGGAGGAGGCGATCGCGAGGCGCGCGCTCCTCTACGACAAGGCCGGCGAGCAGCACTACGACCTGGTGTCGGCGTTCATCAAGTCGATGCGCGGCAGCGATCCGGACGCCGCGCTCCACTACGCCGCGCGCATGCTCGAGGCCGGGGAAGATCCCCGCTTCGTGCTGCGGCGGATGGTGATCTTCGCCGCCGAGGACGTCGGCCTCGCCGATCCCCGCGCGCTCACCGTGGCGCTGGACGCGCACCGCGCCTTCGAGTTCGTGGGCTGGCCGGAGGGCTACCTGCCCATCTCGATGGCGATCTGCTACCTGGCGGCGGCGCCCAAGTCGAACTCGGCGCTATTGGCCTACCAGGCGGCGAAGGCCGACGTGATGGCGAAGGGTCCCCTCGAGATCCCGCTGGAGCTGCGCAACGCCCCCACCCGGCTGATGAAAGACCTCGGCTACGGCGGCGGCTACCGCTACCCCCACGACGAGCCCGGCCACCACGTGGCGCAGGACTACCTGCCCAAGGCCCTGGTGGGCCGGGTGTACTACCAACCCTCCGACCAGGGCTGGGAGAGGCAGATCGGCGAGCGGATCCGCGGCCTGCGCGCCCGGGTGGCCGCCGCCCGCAAGGGGCGCAAGCCGCCGCAGCGCTGACCGCCCCGGCCTCGACCTGCCGCGTCCGACCGGCGAAGAGAAGCCCGGAGGAACCCTCCGCCGAGCGGGCCACGGCGGGATCGCCCGGGTGAGGCGGATCGCGCGAACGGATCCTTCGATCGGAAGGGGCGTTGCCTCCCTCGGGGCCGCCTTCGATCTTCGGCCGCATGGCCCTCGCGCGATCGGCGCTGACCACGGCGCTCCTGCTCCTCGCCTCCTGCTCGTCCGATCCCACCCTCGTCGCCGTTCCCCAGCCCCCGAAGCGCCCTCCCCCGCCGCCACCGCCGCCGCCGCCCTACGAGAACCCCATCCCCGCCGAGAACCAGCGACCCGGCGAGTGGGGCTGGGACGACACCTACGACGCCTGGAACCACCAGATCGAGGGCTACGCCGATCGGGTCTCCGCCCGCGCGGGCGATCGGGTCCGCTTCATGCTCGCCTCCACCGAGCCCAGGACCGCCACCTGGAGGCTGTACCGGCTCGGGTGGTACGACGGCGCCGGCGCGCGGCTGGTCGCCGAGGGAGGTCCGGTTCGGGTGGGGCCGCAGCGGCCCTGCCCGCCCCGCCCGGACACCGGCCTCATCCGCTGCAGGTGGGCGCCCACCTTCGACCTCGTCATCCCCGCCGACGCCGTCTCCGGCCTCTACGCCCTGCGGGCCACCCGGGACGACGGCTACCAGCGCTTCGTGCCGCTGGTGGTGAAGGACGATCGCCCCGCGGCGATCCTCATGCAGGCGAACGTGACCACGTGGCAGGCGTACAACGCCTGGGGGGGCAACTCCCTCTACGTCGACCAGAGCGGGACGCTCCCCGGCGGCATGGCCGTCCAGGTGAGCTTCGACCGCCCCTACGACGGGGATCGCGGCGCCGGACAGCTCATGCGCTACGAGCGGCTGATGGCCCGGTTCCTCGAGCGCTGGGGCTACGACGTCTCCTACGTCACCAACCTCGACCTGGCCGCCGGCGGCTTTGCCGCCCTCCACCGCAGCCGGGTCTGGGTCACCGCGGGGCACGACGAGTACTGGCCGCTGGAGCAGCGCGAGGTCGTCGAGGAGGCGCAGGCCGCCGGGATCTCCACGCTCTTCTTCGGGGCCAACAACGCCTACTGGAAGATCCGCCTCGAGGAGGGCGGCCGGGTGATCACCTGCTACAAGCAGGCCCCCGCGGAGGATCCGGACCAGGGCGACGGGCGCACCGGGCGCTGGCGCGACCCGCCCATCGACCGCCCCGAGAACGGCCTGGTGGGCGTGATGTACGAGTCCTGGGTGCTGAACCCCGGGCCCTGGGTGGTGGCGGACGACGGCCACCTCCTCTACGAGGGCACGGGCCTGCGCACGGGGGACACCCTGGGTGCACTCGTCGGCTACGAGTACGATCGCACCTTCGCCAACGACGCCGAGCCCGTGGCCATGCGGATCGCGGCCCGCACGCCCGTGCTCGACGCGGAGGGAAAGCCGGGCTGGTCGGAGGGCGTCACCTTCCGATCGCCCGGCGGCGCGCTCGTCTTCGGGAGCGGCACCATCGAGTGGGTGCTCGGCCTCGAGGGCGGGCCGCGCGCCGATCCGCGGGTGGACCGGATGACCGCCAACGTCCTCGCCGCCGCCCTGGGGGAGGAGGTCCCCGCCGGCGTCGGCGACGGGGCGATCCCCGCGGCGAGCGAGCCGATCGGCCCCTTCGCCCGGCGGGTGCGCACCATCGCCACCGGCTTCGAGGGCGCGGTGGGCGTCGCCGCCCTGCCGGCAGGTGGGGCGGCGGTGGTGGACGCCCGCACCCACGGCGTGTACGAGGTCGGCCCCGCCCCAGCCCACGCGATCTCCCGGATCGCGGGCGACGGCGCGCTCTCGAACGACCCGAGGTACGACGACGTTCCCGGCGCGAGGGCACGGTTCTTCTCGCCCACGGGGATCCTCCGCGTCGAGGGCGGCTACGTCGTCGCCGACACCTACAACCACTGCCTCCGCAAGATCGTCGACGGTCCGGACCGCCTCACCTACACGGTGGCCGGGGCGATGGGGATCCCGGGCCTTCGCGACGGCGTCGGGCAGGCCGCCCGCTTCCACATGCCGATGGGGCTCGCCGAGGATCCCCTCACCGGCGACATCCTCGTCGCCGACGCCTACAACCATCGGATCCGCGCCGTGAGGCTCGACACCTGGGAGGTGCGGACGGTGGCCGGGGGCGGTCCGGGCGACCTCGACGGCCCGGCGGACCAGGCGCGCTTCTACTACCCGACGGCGGTGGCGGCGGCGCCGGACGGCACCCTCTTCGTGGCGGCTTCGGGGACCTCGACGATCCTCCGCATCGACCCGGAGGGATCGCGGATGGTTTCGACCATCGCCGGGGGCATGGCGGGGTACGCCGACGGGAGCGGCCTCGACGCGAGGCTGGCGCCCCAGGGAGGCCTCGCCTGGTCGACGAGTGGCCTCCTCGTCTCCGAGCCGACGAACTTCCGCATCCGCCGGGTGGCGCCGGGGCTCACCGCCGCCTCCACGCAGGTGAGCACCTTCGCGGGGAGCGGCCGCTTCGGCGCGAGGGACGGCCCCGGCGACGAGGCGGAGATCCCCCTCCCGCTGGGGATGTCGGTCGGCGACGACGGAACCGTCTTCGTGGTCGACGGAAACGGCGCGCTGCGCGCGATCGATCCGTGATCATGGGCCTAAAGAAGAACGGGCACGAAGGGAGCGAGAGCCCTTCGTGCCCGTCCTGGCCCGACTACGAGACCCGACGGATCAGCGCAGGCTCACCGTGATCGTGTTGCCGCCCTGGAGGAGGCCCACCGTGCTGCGCAGGGAGGGATCCGTGGAGCCCGCGGGCCGGATCTCCAGGCCGTTCAGCGCGCCGTAGGTCACCGAGAGGATCGGGTCGCCGCTGTCGGCGGTGGCCAGGGCCTGGAGCTGGTTCCAGCGGATCACCAGCAGGTTCTCCTGGATCTCGACGACGGTGCCGCGATCCTGGTCGGGGGCCTTGAGGGTGTTGAGCTCGGAGTTGCCGTTCTCGTCGGGCGAGAAGATGTCGAGGGTCTCGTCGACGAGCTTGGCGTACTCGGCGGCCGTGCGGGTGGGCACCCACTCGATGGGGCGGTTGAACACGAAGGTCACCTCGCCGGTCGGGATGGGGAGGCCCATGTTCGTGGTGCGGTACACCAGGCGGAGGTTGTGGGAGTCGACCGGATCCACCGAGACGGTGACGCCGTCCTCGAAGCCGGCGACGATCGACGTCGAGCCCGGGGCGTAGCCGTCCACGCCGAAGACGGTGACCTCGTACAGGACGCCGTAGACCAGCTCACCCGGCTCCACCGCGGCGACGCCGTTGACCACTGGCTTGGTGAAGGCGCGGAGCTGGAGGTCGTCGCTGTTGGTCCAGACCTTGCCCATCAGTGCGGGGAACATGTCCTGAATGGACGAGGAGTTGACGGGCGAGAACCGCACCGTCCCCGTCGAGGGCTTCGCGGTCGAGTCGGCCAGCGTCACCCACACGGTCGCGCCGGGCGCCTGCAGCGCCGCGGGGAAGAGGAAGGCGTTGTAGTAGAAGCCCTTCTCGGGGGCGAAGCGGTCGACCTGCGTCACCTCGTCCGGCCACTCGAACTGGATCCCCGCGTTGTGGGAGAGGAACGAGCGGTACCCCTCCGCGCGGATGCGGATGGTGTAGTCCTGGAAGTACGGGAGCGGGCCCACCGAGTACCGACCGTCCTCGGCGATCGTCGCGGCGATCGTCTGGTTCTTGTACTGCAGGTCGAGGCTGTAGTTGGTCAGGCGGGTGCCGTTGACGCCGTCGTAGATGTGGCCCGAGAAGTAGTAGACCTGATCGCGGGCGTGATCCTGCGGGGAGCCGGCGGCCGGCTCAAAGATGACGATCGTCTCCTTGTCATCGGCGCAGGCGGCGAGGAGGAGGGACGAGACGGCTGCTGCGAACGCGAGACGCTTCATGACGAACCCCTGTTTTTCCCCGGGAGTGGGGTCGAAAACGGCGCACGAATACCCCATCGAAGGAGCCTGTCAACAATTTCGCTGTGAAGAAATCTTCGCCTGGAAGCGCTCGCGAAGTTTCGCATCAGCTCGCGAGGATCTCGGCGGCGATCGTCCGGGAGGCGGAGACGCAGTCGTTCACCCCGACGCCCCGCCAGGCGTTGCCGCCCACGTGGAGCCCCGGGATGCGCGCGGCCCGGCCCATCACCTCCCGCTGCAGCGCCTCGTGCCCCACCTCGTACTGGGGGATCGCCCGCTCCCACCGCACCACCTCGACGAGGCTCGGCTCCCCCGTCGCCCCCACGATGGCCGCGAGGTCCCGGGCGGCGACGGCGGCGAGCTCCGCGGGCGGGCGCGCGGGCAGCTCCGGCCGCACGGCGCCGCCCATCATCACCGTGAAGAGCGCCTGCCCCGGCGGCGCCCGCCAGGGGAAGATCGAGGACACGAAGATGGCGCCGAGGATCTCCAGGACCTCGTGGGGAGGCGCGAGGAAGCCGAAGCCGTCCAGCGGGTGCGCCACCCGCTCCCGCGGCCACGCCAGGTGCACCACCGCCATCGGCGCGTAGGGGACGAGGCCGATCGACCGCCCGAGCTCGGGGTCGAGGGGCGACGTCAGGCGCGAGGCCACGTCCGCGGGGACGGCGAGGACCACCTTGTCGGCGCGGAGCTCCGCGGTGCCCCCTTCACCCGAGGTGAAGAGCCGGAAGCCCTCGCCCTCCCTGGCGATCCGCTCCACCCGGACGCCGACCCGCAGCGCGTCGCCCAGCGCGCCGGCGAGGGACTCGGCGAAGCGGCCCAGGCCGCCCTCGACGCTGGTGAGGGTCCCCCCCGGCCCGGCGGGCCCGCCCGTCGTGCGCCTGCGCTTCGCGAGCCGCATCATGGCGAGGACGAGGGAGCGGTGCTCACGCTCCAGCTCCGCCATCCGAGGGAAGCAGCCAGGCAGCGACAGCCGCTCCACGTCGCCACCGAAGATCCCCAGGACCATGGCGCCGAGGAGATCCCGGGTGACCCGCCGGCCCAGGTGCCGCCTGCCGAACGAGGCGATCGACTCGTCCACGCCCGGTTTCACCCTCCGTGAGAACGGCTCGAGGGCCATCCGCGCCTTGGTGAGCGGCCCCATCAAATCGGAGCGGAGGAAGGCCGAGGGCGAGGTCGGCACCTCCCGCAGCGCCCCCCGCAGCCAGATCCAGCGCCGGCCGCTCTCCTTCGCCGCGGGGCGCAGCGCGTCGCCGAGCCCCGCCTCCTCCGCGAGGGCGAGGGTGGCCGGCTCCTTGTCGAGGAAGCCGTTCGGACCCGTCTCCAGGAGGAAGCCGTCCTTGCGGATGGTGGCGATCTTTCCGCCGGCCCGTCGGTCGGCCTCGAGCACGATCGGCTCGGCGCCCGACGATGCGAGCGCGCGGCCCAAAGAGAGGCCCGAGATCCCGCCGCCTACGATGGCGACCTTCACCGGGTCCAGCCCATGCCCAGCCGGTGCACCTCCTCCACCAGGTGCCGGGCGTGCGCCGGATCGGTGAGCGGCGTGATGCCGTGGCCCAGGTTGAAGACGTGCCCCCGCCTGCCGGCGTTGGCGTCGAGGATCTTCTGGACGCGCCGGGTAATCTCCTCCTTGGGGAGGAAGAGCGCCGCCGGATCCAGGTTGCCCTGGACCGCCACGTCCGGCCCGAGGAGATCGCGGGCCTGGCCCAGATCGATGCGCCAGTCGAGGCCGATGACGTCGGCGCCCACGCACTTCATCTGCGGCAGCAGGGTGGACATGCCCGTGCCGAAGACGATCACCGGCACCTGAGGGGCCTTCGCCTTCACCATCTCCACCATCCGCGACAGGTACGGCAGGGACCAGGTCTCGAAGTCCTCCGGGCCCAGCTCGCCGCCCCAGGAATCGAAGATCTGCACGGCGTGACAGCCGGCCTCGACCTGCGCGACCAGGTAGCGCCCCACCGCGTCGGCGATCTTGCCGAAGAGGCGGTGGGCGAGGGCGGGCTCCCGGGCCATCATCCGCTTGACGCCGAGCCAGCTCTTGGAGCCGCCGCCCTCGACCATGTAGGCGGCGAGGGTGAAGGGCGCGCCCACGAAGCCGATGAGCGGCACCCTCCCGCCGAGCGCCTCGTTGGTGAGGCGGATCGCCTCGAGGGTGAAGGGCGTGCGGTCGGCGGGATCGAAGGCCGCCAGGCGGTCCACGTCGGCGGTGGTGCGCACGGGCTCGGGGAGCACCGGCCCCTCGTTCTCGTGGAACTCGAGGGCGACGCCCATCGCCTCCACCGGGATGAGGATGTCGGAGAAGAGGATCGCCGCGTCGACCCCGATGATGTCGACGGGCTGCACCGTCACCTCGGCGGCGAGCTCCGGCGTCTTGCACAGGCCCAGGAACGTCGTCTTGCCGCGGACGGCGCGGTATTCGGGTAGGTAGCGGCCGGCCTGGCGCATGATCCAGACGGGCGTGGTGTCCACGGGCTCGCGCCGGCAGGCGCGCAGGAAGCGGTCGTTCACCTCGAGGGATCCCTTCGGTCCGAGTCGGTCGGAGAAACCGCAGGTGGCTTTAGCCGCGCCGATCGCCGGCGTCAACCCGCTCCGCGCCGCGGCGCGGCCCTCCCGCTCAAGCCCACTCCGCCGGCTGGAAGAAGGCGATCGCCGCTTCCTCCGGGGATCCCGGCTCCGGCCGCACGTCGTAGCCCCACGCCGCCAGGGGCGGGAGCGACATCAGGATCGACTCGATCCGCCCTTGGGTGCGCAGGCCGAAGGTGGTCCCGCGGTCGTAGACCAGGTTGAACTCGGCATACCGGCTGCGGCGGTGGAGCTGCCAGCGCCGCTCTCGATCGCCGTAGGGCTCCTCCATTCGCCTGCGGGCGATGGGGAGGTAGGCGGGGAGGAAGGCGTCGCCCGCGCGCTGCATGAAGGCGAAGTTGGCCTCGTTGGCCTCGAGGTCGTCGTAGAAGATCCCGCCCACCCCGCGCATCTCGCCCCGGTGCGGGATGGTGAAGTAGTCGTCGCACCACTTCTTGAAGCGGGGGTGAAACGACGGGTCGTGGCGATCGCAAGCCTCCTTCAGCGTGCGATGGAAGTGGCGGACGTCCTCCTCCCTCGGATAGCAGGGCGTCAGGTCCGCGCCGCCCCCGAGCCAGGCCGCGCTGCCCCGGGAGATGTAGCGGTAATTCGCGTGGACGATGGGGACGTGGGGGTTTCGGGGGTGCAGCACCAGCGACACGCCCGTGGCGTAGAAGGCGTCGCCGTCGCCCTTCATCTGGGCGGCCAGGGCGGGGGGGAGCACGCCGTGGACCTCGCTGGTGTTCACCCCCGCCTTCTCGAAGACGCGCCCGCCCTCGAGCACCCTCGTCAGGCCGCCTCCGCCGCCGGGGCGCTCCCAGGCGTCCTCGCGAAAGCGCGCCTCCCCGTCGAGATCCTCGAGGGCCGCGCAGATCCGATCCTGGAGGGCGCGCACGTAGGCGGCCGCCCGCTCGCGAATGGGATGATCCACCCGGCGCTAGGCCTTCGGCTGCTCCGCCGGCGTGGTGGTGCCGGCGGCGGCCTCGTCGCCGTCCTCGCCGGCGATCCCCTTCTTGAAGTTGCGGATGCCGGAGCCCAGGGCCTTGCCCAGGCCGGCGATCCGCGAGCCCCCGAAGAGGATCAGGATCACTGCGAAAATGATGAGAAGTTCGGGCATCCTCATGCCGGACAACATCGGGCACCTCGCCTGACGCGGTGCGAACGGACCGGAGGATCCGGGCTTCGCACCAACGGGGTCTAACTAACCGAATCGCGCCGGCCGGGCAATGTCGCCGGTCTCGAGCGTCCCCATTCCGGCCCTACCCGCGCCGCTTTGCAACGCCCCGCGGGGCTCCTACCTTCCCCTTTGCGAAGGATCGCCTGGTGGGCGGGCGAGGGAGAGGACGCGAACATGGGCTGGCGGATGGACACGAGGGAGCTGAGGCGCAATGCCAACCAACTGCGGCGGGATCTGGGCAAAACGCTCAGCTCCCTTCCCCGCTACGATCTCGACGACGCCCTCGACGTGGTGGGCCTGCGCCGCGCCTCCCGCCCCGCGAGCCGCTTCTTCAGCGGGCTCGGCCTGGTGATGGGCGGGGTGGTCGTCGGCGTGGTCCTCGGCATGTTCGTGCTGCCGCGCAACCGGCGCGCGGTCCGCGAGGCCTACCAGCGGGGCGGCATCGAGGGGCTGAAGGGCGCGGCCATGGGGGTGATGCGGCAGCCCAGCCAGCCGTCCTCGACCCACTCCTGAGGAATCCGACGTCGGTCCCGCGCCCCGAGGAGCGCCCGACCGAGTCACCGATCCGCGACGTGGCAGGATGGCGCCGCGGCGCCGGTCGCCGCGAAGGGGATGGGCCGGCTCCCATCCTCTTCGCGGCACGCGCGATCGCTCGCTCTACGCCAGGTTGGTTCGCCCCTACCACTCCTCTCCCTTGCAGGTGACGACCTCCCAGAGGATTTCGGGCGGGAGGAGGGTCCCTTCGAAAGGGGCTCCGAGGCTCTGGAACATCTCCAGATCGAATCGTCGCACCTCCTGCGACCGGCATATTTGTCTCTGCGTGTCGACATCGTATACAGATGTTTCGAATCCATGGCGAACCAGGCCGGCCAGTCGTTCGGGATGTAGCGAATGTTCCAGTCCTGGATGCGAGCGAGCAGGAACGCCCAGTTCGAGTGGCCGTCGGCCATCGTCACGGCGATGTAGTCGCCGTTCGTGGACGAATGGAAGTAGTTCGACCACCCGTCCTGCAGCACCCGGCTGTACGACGCGGTCCCCTTTTCGCCTGCGTCCCGCCGCACCGCCCACGACCGCGAGTTCTTCTGGAACATGTAGCAGGAAGGGCCGTCCCCCAAAGTCCCTTCGAGATGCGAGTGGTTCATCGCCAGGGCACATACGTCACCCGGCGAGTGCTCGAGCACCGTACGCAAGCCGCGCCCATCCGCCACGCCGTATCCGCGGCTCATCGTGCCCGGACCTTCCCTCGCCGTCTCCGACCAGGCGACCAGGCTCCCCGGTGCCGAGATCGATGATTCGGTGGAGTGCCAGACCGCGACTCAGATCACCCAGGATCCCATGTGACACCTGGAGGAATGCGGCATCTCGGCCTGCTCTTTCATGTTGCGAGAGCGCCACCCCGTTCGCGAACTTCCAGAGGTACTCGACGATTTGACTCTACGTCCGTCTGTGCCCGTCAATCGAGGATGAAGGCTCGGGTCTGCTAGAAGCGAATGCCCCCCGACGAGGAGACGAAGCCTCGTCGTGGGCCGCGGGCGTGGTCCAGTTCCCGGGAGAGGGAGTTCGGTGGGGCTCCTCTTCGTGAACGCTCTCCGCGCAGCGAGACGGATGCCCTCGATGGGAGGGCGGTGGCTACTTGTGGAGCGCGCGCCTGTCGACGTCGAGGGCGGCTTCCTTCACCACCTCGGCGAGGGTCGGGTGGGCGTGGCTGGTGCGGGCCACGTCCTCGGCGCTCGCCATCATCTCGATGGCCAGGGCGAGCTCGGCGACGAGGTCGCCCGCGTGGGGGCCGATGAGGTGGGCGCCCAGGATTCGGTCGGTCCCGGCGTCGGCGAGGATCTTGGCGAAGCCGTCCGTGGCGTTCATCGCCCGGGCGCGGCCGTTGAAGCGGAAGGGGAAGGATCCCTTGCGGTACTCGATCCCGGCGGCCTTCAGCTCCTCCTCGGTCTTGCCCACCGAGGCGATCTCGGGCTCGGTGTAGACCACGTTGGGGATGGCCTCGTAGGTGACGTGCCCCGCCTTGCCCGCCATGATCTCCACGGCGGCGACACCCTCGTCCTCCGCCTTGTGGGCGAGCATGGCGCCGCGCACCACGTCGCCGATGGCGTAGATGCCGGGGACGTTGGTCTGGAACCTATCGTCGATCTCCACCCGGCCCCGGGCGTCGACCCGGACGCCGGCCTCCTGGAGCCCGAGGCCGTCGGTGAAGGGCTTGCGGCCCACCGCCACCAGGACCCGCTCGGCCTCCAGGGTGTTCTCCTTGCCGTCGGCGTCGAGGAAGACGACCCGTCCCACGCCGCCCACCGCCCGGGCGGACTGCACCTTGCAGCCCAGCCGGAAGGCGAGCCCCTGGGCGGCGAAGATCTTCTGGGCGGCGGCAGCGAGCTCCTCGTCCATGCCCGCCATCAAGCGGGGCAGATACTCGATGACGGTCACCTCGCTCCCCAGGCGGCTCCACACCGAGCCCAGCTCGAGGCCGATGACGCCGCCGCCGATCACGATCAGGCGCCGGGGCACCTGACCGTAGGCGATGGCGTCGTCCGAGGTGCCGACGACGGCGCCGTCGAGCTCCACGCCGGGGATGGTGGCGGGGACCGAGCCGGTGGCCACGAGGATCCGCTTCGCCTCCAGGGTCTGGGTGGAGCCGTCGGCGCCCCGCACCGACACCCGGCCCGCGCCCTCGATCCGGCCGGTGCCGAGGAAGCGCTTCACCTTGTTCTTCATGAAGAGGCCGTCGACGCCCGAAGTGTTGGCCTTCACCACCGCGTCCTTGTGGGCGAGCATCCGGGGCAGGTCGAGCTCGACCCCGGCGGTCTTCACGCCGAAGGCCTCGGCGCCGTGCTTCGCCTGGGCGTAGACGTGGCTCGCCTCGAGGAGGGCCTTGGAGGGGATGCAGCCCACCCGCAGGCAGGTGCCGCCCAGCGCCTTCTCCTTCTCGACGCAGGCCACCTTCATGCCGAGCTGCGCCGCACGGATCGCCGCCACGTAGCCGCCGGGTCCGGCGCCGATCACCACCAGGTCGAAAGTCTCCACGCTTCCTCCGACGGCCGCTTGCGGCGCACGCGCCCGGCCCCGAGAAACCCACCGCGAGGACGAGGCCCCCGATGGAAGACCGCCGCGGGGGAGAAGGCCTCCCGCGCGGCGGCAAGATAACGGAACGTCCGCGGGCGACGGAATCAGACCTCCAGGAGGATCCGCTCCGGCGCCTCGAGGCACTCCTTGATCCGCATCAGGAACTGCACCGCCTCCCGGCCGTCCACGATCCGGTGGTCGTAGGAGAGGGCCAGGTACATCATCGGGCGGATCACGATCTCGTCGTCGACCACCACCGCCCGCTTCACGATGTTGTGCATCCCCAGGATGCCGCTCTGCGGCGGGTTGAGGATCGGCGTGGACAGCATCGAGCCGTAGATGCCGCCGTTGGTGATGGTGAAGGTGCCGCCCTGCAGCTCCTCGAGCTTGAGCTTGTTGGCCTGGGCCCGGGCGCCGAAGTCGGCGATCACCTGCTCGGTCTGCGCGAACGAGAGCATGTCCGCGTTGCGGATCACGGGGACGGTGAGCCCCTTGCCGCCGCCGACCGCGATGCCGATGTCGAAGTAGTTCTTGTAGACGATGTCGGTGCCGCGGATCTCGGCGTTGACCGCGGGGAACGCCTTCAGGGCCTCGATGGAGGCCTTCACGAAGAAGGACATGAAGCCGAGCTTGATGCCGTAGCGCTTTTGGAAGGCGGGCTGGTGCTCGGCCCGCAGCGCCATCACCCGCGACATGTCGACCTCGTTGAAGGTCGTGAGCATGGCGGTGGTCTGCTTGGCGCGGACGAGCCGCTCGGCGATGGTGCGCCGCAGCGGCGTCATCGGCACCGACTGTTCCTCGCGGCCCGCGTGGATCGCCGCGGTCGGCGGGAGGCCGCCGGGGGCGGTGGGCACGGTGGTCGGCGCCGATGGCGCCGATGGCGCCGCGGCCGCCGGCGCGGGCCTCGCCTCGGCGGCGCGCACGGCGTCCTCCTTGAGGATGCGGCCGCCGGGGCCCGTGCCGGCCACCTCGCCGGCGTCGAGGCCGGCCTCGGCCATCACCCGGCGGGCGGCGGGGCCCGAGGGGGCGCCCGCTGTGGGCGCGGGGGCCGGCGCGGGGGCAGGAGCGGGGGGCGCGGCAGGGGTGGGTGCCGCGGCCGGGGGCGGAGGCGCGGAGGGGGCGGGGGCGGGCGCGCCGGCCGCGGGCTTCTCGCCCTCCTCGATCTCCCCGATCACCTCGCCGATCTTCACCGAAGCACCGTCGGCCTTCAGCACCTTGCGCAGGATCCCCGACGCGGGCGACGGCACCTCGAGGGTGGCCTTGTCGCTCTCGACGGTGACGATGGTCTCGCCCTTGGCGATCCACTCGCCCGGCTTCTTCTGCCACTTCTCGATGGCCGCTTCGACGATGGATTCGCCGAGGGAGGGGACGGTGACGTTGACGGACATGGTCGTGCTCTTCTATCGACGAGAGGACTGGATGGGCGCGAACGCCGTGTCGAGGATGCGGCGCTGCTCGAGCTTGTGGCTGGCGTTGGAGCCCGTTGCGGGGCTCGCGGCCGCCGGGCGGGAGACCTGGGCCAGCGGGACCCGGAGGATGCCGCTCTTCACCAGCGCGCTCCACATGTGGAGCCAGGCGCCGTGGTTCGCGGGCTCCTCCTGCACCCACACCACCTCGCTCATGCCGCCGTAGCGATCGAAGATCGCCGACAGCTCGGCGAAGGGGTTGGGGTAGAGCTGCTCGAGGCGGACGATGGCGACGTCCCGGATGCCCTTGGCCCTCCGCTCGGCGACGAGGTCGTAGAAGACCTTCCCGGTGCACAGCAGCACCCGCTTCACCCGGGCGGGATCGCCCTCCCCGCCCGGGAGGAACATCGGATCGTCGAGGACCCGCTGGAAGGCGCCGTTGGCCAGCTCCTCGATGGGCGAGACCGCCTCGGGGTGACGCAGCAGGCTCTTGGGCGACATCACCACCAGCGGCTTGCGGAACGGGCGGACCACCTGCCGGCGCAGGAGGTGGAAGATCTGCGCGGGCGTGGTGACGTTGCAGATCTGCATGTTGTCGTCGGCGCAGAGGGCGAGCCAGCGCGCGATCCGGGCGGAGGAGTGCTCCGGGCCCTGCCCCTCGAAGGCGTGGGGGAGCAGCAGCGTCACGCCGGAGAGGCGGTGCCACTTGTCCTCGCCCGACGAGATGAACTGGTCGGTGATCACCTGGGCGGCGTTGGCGAAGTCGCCGAACTGCGCCTCCCAGATGGTGAGGCCGTCGGGCGTGTCGAGGCTGTAGCCGTACTCGAAGCCCAGGACGCTCACCTCGGAGAGGGGACTGTTGCGGACCTCGAAGACGGCCTGGCCCTCGCGGACGTGGTCGAGGGGCCGGAACTTCTCGCCGGTCTCGTGGTCGGTGAGCACCGCATGGCGGTGGCTGAAGGTGCCGCGCTCCACGTCCTGGCCGGACACCCGGACCCGCGCCCCCTCCGCGACGAGGGAGGCGAACGCCAGCGCCTCGCCCATGCCCCAGTCGAGGGGCCGCTTGCCCTCGCCCATCTCGCGGCGGTGGTCGAGGAAGCGGACGATCTTGGGATGCGGGTTGAAGTCCTCTGGGAGCGACGTGAGCTTCTCCGTGTACGCCCGCAGGTCGGAGAGCGGCACGGCCGTGGGGACGTCGGGGGTGTCTCGCTCCAGGCCGCCGGCGTACTTGGCCCACAGGCCCGCCATCGCGGAGGGGCGCTTGCGCTGGTGGTTCGTGCGCTGCTCGGCGAGCTGCGCCTCCAGCTCCTGGCGGCGGGCGTCGGCGATCTCGTTGGCCTGCTCCTCGGTGATCTGGCCGATGGCCTCCAGCTTCTTCACGAACTGCTTCCGGACGGAGGGGTGGGACTGGATCGTCCGGTACATCAGCGGCTGGGTGAAGGTGGGCTCGTCGCCCTCGTTGTGGCCGTGGCGCCGGTAGCACCACAGATCGATGACGACGTCCTTGCCGTAGCGGGCGCGGAAGTCGACCGCGAGCTGGACCACCTGCACCACGCTCTCCGGATCCTCGCCGTTCACGTGGAAGATCGGGATCTCCAGCATCTTGGCCACGTCGGTGGCGTAGCGGGTGGAGCGGGCCTCGGAGGGGTTGGTGGTGAAGCCCACCTGGTTGTTGACGACGATGTGGACCGTGCCGCCCACCCGGTACCCGGGCAAGTCCGCCATGTTGAAGAGCTCCGCCACGATGCCCTGGCCGGCGAAGGCGGCGTCGCCGTGGATGAGGAGCGGCAGCACCCGGTTACGCAGCTCGTCGCCGCGGCGGTCCTGCTTGGCGCGCACCCGGCCGGCGACCACGGCGTTCACGTACTCCAGATGGCTGGGGTTGAACGAGAGCGAGAGGTGGACGCTCTTGTCCCCCACCTTGCGATCGCTGGAGTAGCCCAGGTGGTACTTCACGTCGCCGCGGCCGATGTAGAGGTCGGGATCCTCGTCGGCGAACTCCGCGAAGATCTCCCGGGCCGGCATCCCCAGCACGTTCGCCATCACGTTGAGGCGGCCGCGGTGGGCCATGCCGATGACGATCTCCTCCACGTCGTGGAGGGCCGCCCGCTCGATGATGAGCTGCATCATCGGGATGAGGCTCTCGCCGCCCTCCAGCGAGAAGCGCTTGGCGCCGACGAAGTTGGTGTGGAGGAACTGCTCGAAGATCTCCGCGTCGGTGAGGTCGGTGAGGAGCTTGATCTGCTCGTCCCGGCTCAGGGCCACGTGGTTCTGGGTGGACTCCATCCGCGTCTGGAGCCACTCGCGGATCTCCGGGTTCTCGACGTGGGCGAGCTCCACGCCGATGGTGCGGCAGTAGGTCTCCTCCAGGTGGCCGATGATCTCCCGCAGGGTCCCGCGCAGGCCGCCCGCCGTGAAGGTCTTGTCCAGGCTCGACTCGTCCAGCCCGAACTCGGAGAGCTGGAAGTGGCTCACCATGGCGGTGGGCGCCGGCTCGAGGGGGTTGAGGTGGGCGAAGAGGTGGCCCCGCTGTCGGTAGCGCTGGACGAGCTGCGCCACGCGGTCCTGGGTGGCCTCCCGGGCGAGCCGCTTCTCGTACTCCGAGGCGACGCCGTTCAGGGCCCTGGGGGCGAAGATGCTGCGCGGCGCGAAGGCCGGCCCGTTGGGCGGCGTGCGCTCGCCGAGGCTCCGGAAGTAGTTCCGCCACGCCTCGTCCACCGAGTTCTCGTCCTCCAGGAAGCGGGCGTAGAGCTCCTCGATGAAGGGCAGGTTGTAGCTCGGCAGACCTTCAGAACCGAATCCCATCTCGTCACGACTCCGGCAAGCAAAGAGGCCACTCGATCGGAGGCGCAACATAGCCCAACCGGCCGGTCGGCGCCGCCTTTCCGTCGGCCCCGTCCGTGGAGCCGTTCGGCTGCCCGCCAGTACCCCATCCATGCCGCGGAGTAAAGGATCGCGTGCGCGGTGGCGGGAGGGGATCCACCTTGGATTTCGATGGAGAATGCCGACGTCGCCAACGTCCTCTCGCAGATGGCGTCCATGACGGAGGTTCTCGGCGGCAATCCGTTCAAGGTGCGCGCGTTCCGCCAGGCGGCGCAGGTGGTGGACGGCCTCCCCGGACCGGTCGCGGCGCTGCGCCGCGCCGGGACGCTGGAGAGCCTGCCGGGGATCGGCCCGCGGATCGCCGAGAAGATCGGTGAGATCCTCGACACCGGGACCTGCGAGGAGCACCGAGAGCTGGCGGCCCGGGTCCCCATCGGGATCGTCGAGATCCTCCGCATCGAAGGCCTCGGCCCCAAGACCGCCCAGGAGCTGTGGCGCCGCCTCGGCGTCACCGACCTCGAGTCGCTGCGCGAGGCGATCGCCGGCGGGCGGATCCGGGAGCTGCCGCGGATGGGCCCGGTGCGCCTGCGGGCGCTCGCCTCGGCGCTGGACCGCTACCAGGTCCGGACCGCCCGCATGCCCCTGTACCGGGCCGTGGTCTACGCGGACGGGATCCTGAATCGCCTCCGCGCCCTGCCGGCCGTGCGGCGCGCCGAGGCGGCGGGCTCGGTTCGGCGGCGCAAGGAGACGGTGGGGGATCTCGACCTGCTGGTCTCGTCCCTCGAGCCGGAGGCCGTGATGGACGCCTTCACCTCCATCCCCGACGTGGCGAAGGTGATCGCCCGGGGCGAGACCAAGGCGTCGATCCGCCTGGAGTCGGGGCTGCAGGTGGACCTCCGGGTGCTGCCGCCCGACTCCTTCGGGGCGGCGCTCCACTACTTCACCGGCAGCAAGAGCCACAACATCGCGCTTCGGACCCGCGCCGTGCGCATGGGGATCAAGCTCTCCGAGTACGGCGTCTTCGATCGGGAGGGGAAGAGGCTCGCCGGCGAGCACGAGGAGGACGTCTTCGAGGCGGTGGGGCTGCCGTGGATCCCGCCGGAGCTGCGCGAGGCGAGCGGCGAGATCGAGGCGGCGGAGAAGGGGGAGCTCCCCGAGCTCCTGGTGAACGAGGACCTCCAGGGCGATCTCCACGTCCACAGCATGCGCTCCTCGGACGGCCGCTCCTCCCTCGAGGACATCTGGGCGGTCGGCCGGCACCTGGGGCGCAGGTACCTCGCCATCACCGACCACTCCCGGTCGCGGCCCCTCGGCCTCGGCCCCGAGGAGGTCCTCGAGCACGCCGAGGAGATCCGATCGCTGTCGAGGCGCCTTCGGGGCGGCCCGAAGCTCCTCGCCGGCGTGGAGGTCGACATCCTCGCCGACGGATCCCTCGACCTGCCGGCGGAGGTCCTGGCCCGCCTCGACTGGGTGGTGGCGAGCATCCACTCCCGCTTCCACGAGTCGCGCGAGACCATGACCCGGCGGCTCGTCCGGGCGATCGAGAGCGGGGTCGTCGACGCGATCGGGCACCCGAGCGGCCGCAAGATCGGCAAGCGGGATCCCTACGACTTCGATCTGGAGGAGGTACTTCGTGCCGCCCGGGCCCACGGCGTGGCGATGGAGCTCAACGCCGCCCCCGACCGGCTCGATCTGGACGACCGCTCGTGCCGGCTGGCGAAGGAGGCCGGCGTGCAGGTGGTGATCGACTCCGACGCCCACGTCGCCCACCTCCTGGACATGACCCGCTACGGTGTCTGGGTGGCCCGGCGGGGATGGCTCGAGAAGAAGGACGTCCGCAACGCGGGGCCGGCGAGCCGGCTGCGCACCCGCCGCCGGCGGGCCGCGAAGAGGCACGAAGAGGAGGCACGGCCGTGATGGAGATTCGTCAGTCGGAGCTGCGGGTGCGGGTGGGCGACGCCGTGCTCGCCGGCGAGCTCGGGATCCCGTTCGGCGCCTCGGGCCTCGTGCTCTTCGCCCACGGCAGCGGCAGCAGCCGCGCGAGCCCCCGCAACCAGTTCGTCGCCCGGATCCTGCGGTCGCGGGGCCTGGGCACCATGCTCTTCGATCTCCTCACGCCGCAGGAGGAGGCGATCGACGTGGTGACCGGCGAGCTGCGCTTCGACATCCGCCTCCTCGCCGAGCGGGTGGTCGGAACCATCGACTGGCTCAAGGGGGAGAAGGCGACGGTCGACCTCCCCTTGGGCCTCTACGGCTCGAGCACCGGGGCGGCGGCGGCGCTGGTCGCCGCGGCGGCGCGGCCCAAGGACGTGGAGGCGGTGGTGTCCCGGGGCGGCAGGCCGGACCTGGCCGGCGACGCCCTGAGCCTGGTGGTCGCCCCCACCCTGCTCATCGTCGGCGGCGAGGACGAGGTGGTGATCGAGCTGAACCTCGAGGCGCTCAAGCGGCTCCCCGGCGAAAAGGCGATGGAGATCGTCCCGGGCGCGGGCCACCTCTTCGCCGAGGGCGACACCCTCGAGCAGGCGGCGCGCCTCGCCGCCGACTGGTTCGGCACCCGCCTCCCGTCGCCGCTGCAGCCCGCCGAGCTCTGATCCGGCCCGTCGTTTCCCGACGCCGACCCTCCGCCCGGGGCGTTCAACGCTCCGGGCGGGGACCCTAGCCTCGCCCCATCGAAGAGCTCTCGAATGGAGCAAGGCCGGCGATGAGACCGCTCTTTCCCCCGTGGGCGAACTCCGCCCTGTGGGCGGTGACCATCGCGCTCCTCACGTTCGCCCTGGGAGTGCCGATCGCGATCATGGTCTACGTCCGCACGCCCTACGTCACCGATCGCGGCAAGGAGGTGGACCAGCCCGTCCCCTTCGACCACCGGCACCACGTGCTCGACGACGGGATCGACTGCCTCTACTGCCACTACCTGGCGGATCGGAGCCCGTGGGCGGGCGTGCCGCCCACCGAGCTGTGCATGAACTGCCACGCCCAGATCTGGAGCGACGCGCCGCTCCTGCAGCCGGTGCGCGACAGCTTCTTCTCCGGCAGGCCGATCCCCTGGAAGCGGGTGAACCGGGTGGCCGACTTCGTGTTCTTCAGCCACGAGGTCCACGTCCACCGAGGCGTCGGCTGCGCCTCTTGCCATGGCCGCGTGGACGAGATGGCCGCCGTGCACGCGGCGGCCCCCTTGCAGATGAAGTGGTGTCTGGACTGCCACCGGCGGCCGGAGCTCCACCTGCGCCCCCTCGACCAGATCACGAACATGGACTGGGCCCCCCCGCGCGAGGAGCAGCTCCGGCTGGGGAGGGAGCTGAAGGAGCGGCTGTCGATCGTCCCTCCCACCTCTTGCACGGGGTGTCACAGGTGAAGACGAGCGCCCCTCGCCGCCCCTCGCCCCTCGCGCCGGCCGCTCCCGGCCGCGGGCATCCGCACGATCACGATCACGAGCACGAGCGCGACGACCACTCCACCCTCCCCCGCCGCGCCTTCCTCCAGCTCGTCGGCGCCGCCGGCCTCGCCGCCTGCTACCCGCCCCAGGGCGAGATCCATCCGTACTCGCGGCAACCGCGGGAGGTGATCCCCGGGAAGCCGCAGCTCTACGCGACCTCCATGGTCGACCGCGGCTACGCGATCGGCGTCCTCGCCACGAGCTGGTCGGGCCGTCCGATCAAGCTGGACGGGAACCCCGATCACCCCGCCACCCCCGGCGGCGGCTCCAGCCCGAGGCTGCAGGCGGCGATCCTGGGGCTGTACGATCCCACCCGCGCCACGCACATGCTCCAGCGGGGCCAGGCCGCGGGGTGGTCGCGCTTCCTGCGGTGGGCCCGCGAGGGCGACCCCGAGGGCGGGGGCCTGCACTTTCTCCTGCCACCGGTGTCCTCGACTCTCACCGTCTCGCTGATCGAGCGGGTGCGGCAGGCCAGGCCGCGGGCGACCTTCCACTTCCACGATCCGGCGGCGGCGCCCCAGGTCCTGGAAGCCGCCGCCGCCGCCTTCGGCGCGCCCCTCCTCCCCCACCTGCACCTGGATCGGGCCCAGGTGATCGCGTCCTTCGACTCCGACTTCCTGATGGAGCACCCGTTTTCGATCCGGTACGCGGCGGACTTCGGGAAGAACCGCGAGGTCCGCTCCCGCCTCGACGGCATGAGCCGGCTCTACGTGGCGGAGGGCGATCTCACCGTCACCGGGGCCATCGCCGACCACCGGCTCCGGTCCCGTCCCAGCCGCGTCCCCTCCCTGCTCGTGGAGCTGCTCGGGGAGCTCGCCCGCGCCCGGGCCCGCCTCGCCCCGGAGCAGGCGGGCGCCTGGGCCGACGCCTTGGGTCCCCTCGCGGCGCTGCCGCAGGCGTCGCCGTGGATCCGCGCCCTCGCCGGCGATCTGCTCTCCCGGCAGGGGGCGGGGGTGGTGGTCGTCGGCCCCAGGCAGCCCCGGGAGGCCCACGTCCTGGGCCACGCGATCAACTCGCTCCTCGGCAACGTGGGGACGACCGTCACCTTCGCGCCGCCGGTGATCCACGAGGAGGGGACGCCCAGCCACGGCCTCGCCCCGCTGGTGGAGGCCCTCCACGCCGGCCAGGTCGATCGGCTCGTCGCCCTCGAGGTGGATCCGGTCTACGACGCGCCGGCCGACCTCGCGTTCTCGGACGCCCTGCGCCGCGCCGGAGAGGTGGCCTGCAGCGATCTCCACGTCAACGGCGTCGCCCGATCGAACGCCGCCTGGTTCGTGAACGCCCTCCACTTCCTGGAGCGATGGGGCGACGCCCGGGCCTGGGACGGCACCCTCTCCCTGATCCAGCCGCTGGTGCGGCCGCTCCACGGCGGGAGGTCGATGGACGAGATCCTCGCCGCCTTCGCCGGCGATCCGGCGCCGGACGATCGCGCGCTGCTGCGGGCGACGTACGCGACCCTCCCCGAGCCCGACTGGGAGCGCGCCCTCCAGCACGGCTTCCTCGCCGGGGCCGCGGCCACCGAGGCCCCCGCCGCGAACCCCGGCGTGGTCGGCGTCGCCGTCGATGCCGTCCGCAAGGCGCCGCCGCTTCCGGCGCTGGAGCTCTCCCTCCGCCCGGACCCCAAGCTCGGGGCGGGACAGGACGCCGCGAGCGAGTGGCTGATCGAGCTCCCGGATCCCATCACCAAGCTCGCCTGGGGGAACGCCGCCCTGATGAGCCCCGCCACGCTGCGGGCCCAGGGGCTGAAGCCCGCGCAGCGGATCGAGGTCGCCGTCGAGGGGCGATCGATCCGGATCCCGGCGCTCCCGGTGGAGGGGATGGCCGACGATCTGGTGTCGATCACGCTCGGCTGGGGGAACCTCGCCCACCCCTCCAAACTCGAGTACACCTTCCGCGCGGAGGAGGTCCTGGTCGGCGTCGACGCCTACCCGCTGCGCACCACCCGGGCGCCGTGGTTCGCGGGAGGCGCCACCCTGGCGAAGGTGACCACGCAGGCGTTCCCCTACGCCGCTCCGGAGGCGGAGGAGGAGGAGCTCGCCGTCACCCAGACCAACCTGGAGATGCACGGAAGACCGATCCTCCTCGGCGCCACCCTCGACGAGTTCCGCGGCAATCCCGACTTCGTCAAGCCCCACGACGAGCCGATGCCCGACCTCTACGGCACGCCGTGGGCCTACTCCGGCCAGCAGTGGGGCATGGCGGTGGATCTCACCACCTGCATCGGCTGCCAGGCCTGCGTGGTGGCGTGCGTCGCCGAGAACAACATCCCGGTGGTGGGCAAGGTCGACGCGAGCAAGGGCCGGATCATGCACTGGCTCCGCATCGACCGCTACCGGCTCGGCACGGGCGACGACGACGTGCGGCTGATGCCCCAGCCGATGATGTGCCAGCACTGCGAGAAGGCGCCCTGCGAGTACGTGTGCCCGGTGAACGCCACGGTGCACAGCCCCGACGGCCTGAACGAGCAGGTCTACAACCGCTGCATCGGGACGCGCTTCTGCTCCAACAACTGCCCCTACAAGGTGAGGCGCTTCAACTTCTTCCTCTACAACGACACCCACATGCCCGAGACGCTGCAGATGTCGAAGAACCCGAACGTCACCGTCCGGGGTCGCGGCGTGATGGAGAAGTGCACCTACTGCGTCCAGCGGATCCGCACCGCCGAGATCGAGGCGCGGATCGAGCAGCGGCACATCCGCGAGGGCGAGGTCCGCACCGCCTGCCAGGTGGCCTGCCCCACCCAGGCGATCGTCTTCGGCCTGGTCTCCGATCCCTCCAGCGAGGTCTCCCGCCTCCACGCGCTGTCGCGGACCTACGGCGTGCTCCAGCACGAGCTCGCTACCGAGCCGCGCACCCGCTACCTGGCGAACCTGCGCAACCCGAACCCGGAGCTCGAGGGCTGATGGGGGCCGGCGGACAGCTCGCCGGGGCGTCGGCCGAGTACGCCAAGGCGACGGACGGCGCCTCGATCCTGCTCACGCGGGCGCCGGAGGGGGTGATCGCGCGGCGCCTCCTCCGCCCCGTGTTCGAGGGCGGGCCCCGGTGGAAGCTCGCGTTCCTCATCACCCTGGGTGGATCCACCGTCTGCTGGCTCGCGATCCTCTACACCATCGTCACCGGCATCGGCGTGTGGGGAAACAACATCCCGGTGGCCTGGGCCTACGCGATCACCAACTTCGTGTGGTGGATCGGGATCGGCCACGCCGGCACCTTCATCTCCGCGATCCTCCTCATCCTCGAGCAGAGCTGGCGCAACTCGATCAACCGCTTCGCGGAGGCGATGACGCTCTTCGCGATCATGCAGGCGGCGCTCTTCCCGGTGCTGCACCTGGGGCGGCCCTGGTACGCCTACTGGATCTTCCCCTACCCGGCGACGACTCGGGTCTGGCCGAACTTCCGCAGCGCCCTCCCCTGGGACGCGGCGGCCATCTCCACCTACTTCACCGTGTCGCTGGTCTTCTGGTACCTGGGCCTCGTCCCGGACCTGGCGGCCGCCCGCGACAGCGCGCCCACCCTGGCCAAGCGCCGGATCTACGGGATCTTCGCCCTGGGCTGGCGGGGCTCCGCCAAGGCGTGGCGGCACTACCGGATCGCCTACCTGATCCTCGGCGCGCTGGCGACGCCGCTGGTGCTCTCCGTGCACAGCGTGGTGAGCCTCGACTTCGCCATCGCCCAGCTCCCCGGCTGGCACTCCACGATCTTCCCGCCCTACTTCGTCTCGGGCGCCATCTACTCCGGCTTCGCGATGGTGATCACCCTGATCGTCCCCGTGCGGAAGATCTTCGGGCTCCACGACATCGTCACCACCCGGCACATCGAGGCGATGGCCAAGCTCATCCTCGTGACGGGATCGGTCGTCTACTACACGTACGGCGTCGAGATGTTCATCGCCTGGTACAGCGGCAGCGAGTACGAGATCGGGATGCTCGTCCAGCGGCTCACCGGCCCCTACGCCTGGTCCACGTGGATGGTCTACGCGATCAACTTCGTCTCCCCGAACCTGATGTGGTTCGAGCGGATCCGCACCAGCGCCGTCTGGATGTTCGTGATCTCGATCTTCATCAACGTCGCCATGTGGCTGGAGCGCTTCTGGCTGATCGTGACCTCGCTCAACCGCGATTTCCTCCCGGCGAGCTGGCACATCTACAAGCCCACCTACGTCGACGGCGCGATCATCCTCGGGACGCTCTTCTTCTTCATGTTCCTGTTCCTCCTCTTCCTGCGCTTCGTGCCCTTCATCCCCATCAGCGAGACGAACGAGGTGCGCCACATGCTGGTCAAGGAGGAGGCGAGGATCGCGAGGGAGCGCCATGAACGCGGGGCTGCTGGCTGAGTTCGAGTCGTCGGACGAGCTGCTCGAGGCCGCCCGCGCCATGCGCCGGGCCGGCTTCACGGCGATGGACGCCTTCACGCCCTTCGCCGTCGGCGGGCTCGACGAGATCCTGGAGATCCCTCGCTCCCGGGTGCCGCTCTACAGCCTGGTCGCCGGGATCCTCGGGGGCGGGTACGCCTACCTGATCCAGTACTGGATGAACGGCTTCGACTACGCCCTCAACGTGGGGGGAAGGCCCCTCGGCAGCGTCCCGGCGTTCATCCCCCCGTCCTTCGAGGGGACGGTGCTGCTCGCCGCGCTGACTGCGGTCGTCGCCTTCCTCGGCTTCTCGGGCCTCCCCCAGGTCTCGTCGCCGATCTTCACGGTGGACGGCTTCGAGCGGGCCAGCGTGGACCGCTTCTTCCTCGGGCTCGAGGCGACGGATCCCGCGTACGACGCCGAGCTCGCCACCCGGCTGCTCCGCGAGGCCGGCGCCCTGCGGATCTCGGGCGTCCCCTCCGCCCACCGGGAGACGGAGCCGGCGTGAGGTCCAGGCCCCCAGGGCGCCTGCGCGCGCCGCCCGCCCCTTCGGCGCCCCTCGCGCTGGCGACCCTCCTCGCCCTCGCCGCGGGGGCGTGCAGCGATCGCAACAACCTCGTCCCCCTCGACTGGTCCCTCAACCGGATGACGAGGCAGGCCCGCTACACGGACTTCGAGCCGGGGCCCGGCTTCCGCGACGGACGGGTGCTCCAGCCGCCGCCGGCGGGGACCGTCCCCAGGGAGCGGATCGTCGGGCGCCCGCTCGTCACCCTGGGCGTGGGCGACGACGGCAGCTTCGCGGCTTCGATCCCCATCCCGATGGACGAGGCCCTGATCCGGATGGGGCGCGATCGCTTCGACCGCACCTGCGCGGCGTGCCACGGCATCCTCGGCGACGGCGACAGCGAGGTGGCGCGGAAAATGCCCCTGGTGAAGCCGCCGTCGCTCCACACCGACGCGATCCGGGCCTACCCGCCCGGGCGCATCTTCCAGATCGCCACCTTCGGCTACGGGCTCATGCCCGGCTACGAGTTCCAGCTCGACGTCACGGAGCGCTGGGCGATCGTGGCCTACCTCGAGGCCCTGCAGCTCAGCCGATCGGCGCAGATCTCCGCGCTCCCGCCCGGCCTGCAGCGCCGGTTCCGCTCGGAGATCCCATGAGCCCGAAGCGTCGCTTCATCGCGGGCAGCGCAGTCGCACTGGTCCTGGGGATCGCCGGGCTCGTCCTCGGCGCGCTCCTCGATCCCCGGCGCTTCCTCTTCTCGTACCTGACGGCCTGGGCGTTCTGGGTCAGCACCGCGATCGGCGCGCTCTTCGTCGTGATGATCGGGCACGCCGCCCGGGCCCGGTGGTTCGCCGGGGTGCGGCGGCTGATGGAATACCCCACCTCCACGCTCCCGCTCCTCCTCCTTCTCGCGATCCCGATCTTCCTCGGCCTGGACTCCCTCTACGAGTGGGCGGGCCCCTGGGCGGCGCTCCCCGAGGCCAAGCGGCGGCTCCTCGAGCACAAGCGCCTCTGGCTGAACGAGCCCTTCTTCGTGGTGCGCTCCGTCGTCTACCTCCTCGTCCTCTCCGCCTTCAGCCACCTCCTGGTGGCGGGATCGCTGCGGGAGGACGCGGGCTACGACGAGGCCCGCAAGCGCCGCCTGCAGCGGATCGGATCCGGCGGGATCCCGATCTGCGCGCTGGTCGCCACCTGGGCCAGCTTCGACTGGCTCATGTCCCTGGAGCCCACCTGGTACTCGACGGTCTTCGGCGTGTACTTCTGGGCGGGCGGCTTCATCGCGGCCCTGTCGCTCCTCGGCATCCTCGTCGCGGTCTTCGCGGGCCTCAGGCTCCTGCCCCCCGAGATCGGCCCCGCCCACCAGTGGGCCACGGGCCGGCTGATGTTCGCCTTCGTGATCTTCTGGGCATACCAGGGGTTCTCCCAGCTCCTCATCATCTGGATCGGGAACATCCCCAACGAGATCAGCTTCTACCAGCACCGGGCCAACACCGGCTGGGGCTGGGTCAGCTTTCTCCTCGGCGTCGGCCAGTTCCTCGTGCCGTTCCTCCTCCTCCTCTCCCGCGATCTGAAGCGGAAGCCCGCGGCGCTGGCGTGGATGGGCGCGTGGCTGCTCTTCGCCCACTACGTCGACGTCTACTGGATGGTGATCCCCAACCTGCACCCGGAGGGGGTCGTGGTGTCGTGGCTGGACCTCGCCGCGCTGCTGGGTACGGGCGGCGCGCTGGGCCTATTCACCGCCCTCCGCTTCGCGGGCCGCCCCACCGTGCCGGTGGGGGATCCCTATTACCTTCAGTCGCTGACCTACGGGGGCCACCCGTGAGCCGCGAGCCCACCCACCCGCACATCCGGCTCGAGGAGGACGTGGTCAACACGCGCCTCCTGATGACGCTGGTGATCCTCACCGTGCTCATCACCCTGGGCGGGATCGGCTGGGCGTGGCTCGAGTTCGATCGGGAGACCACACGCCTCGGCGGCCTGCCCCACCCCGTCCCGCCGCCCACCGCGCCGCGTGAGATCTCGGGCGTCAACCAGACCCTCATCCGGTTCGAGCGGCACGGCCAGGTGCTCGAGCAGCGGCAGCGTCGGGCCCTCGAGGAGTTCGGCTGGGTGGATCCCGCCCGGGGGATCGTCCGCATCCCCATCGACGAGGCGATCCGGCTCAAGGCGGAGGAGCTCTCGCCATGAACGAGTTCCTCCGCGAGATCCTCTACCTGCCCGAGCAGGCCTCCACGATCTCCAACGAGATCGATCACCTCCACTTCTGGGTGATCGGGACCACGATGGTCGGCTCGACCATCGTCTTCCTATGCGCGATCTGGTTCACCTTCCGCTACAGGCGGCGCGCCGAGGGGGAGCTGACGCCGCAGGTGAGCGCCGCTGCCCTGGAGCTGGGCTTCATCGCCTTCCTCGTCACCTTCTTCGTGGTGATCTGGGTGGTCGGCTTCCGCCAGTACGTGCGCATCCGCACCCCGCCCAAGGACGCCATGGTGGTGTACGTCACCGGCAAGCAGTGGATGTGGAAGTTCTCGTACCCCGAGGGGCGCAGCACCATCGCCACCCTGGTGGTGCCGGCCCGCCGTGAGGTGAAGCTGTTTCTCACCTCCCGCGACGTGATCCACAGCTTCTACGTGCCCGCCTTCCGCCTCAAGCAGGACGTCCTCCCCGGCATGTACGTGACCCTCTGGTTCGAGGCGAAGAACCCGGGGCTCTACAAGATCTTCTGCGCGGAGTACTGCGGCCTCGATCACTCCCGGATGTGGGGGGACGTGGTGGTCCTCGACCCCGTCGACTTCGATCGGTGGATGGAGGGGACGCCGACCGAGGACGTGATCCCCATGCCCGCCGGCTACCACCGCGCCACCATCGCCGATCACGACCACCCGGAGGTGAACCCCGCGCCGTTCGCCGCGACCGTGGAGGAGCGGCCGCGGAGCATGGCAGACGTCGGGAGGGAGGTGGCGGAGCGACGGGGCTGCCTCGCCTGCCACACGCTGGACGGCCAGCCCCACATCGGCCCCACCTGGCGCGGCCTCTGGGGCGAGACCGTCACCCTCGACACCGGCGAGCAGGTGATCGCCGACGAGGCCTACCTCACCCGCTCGATGATGGATCCCATGGTCCAGATCGTCTCGGGCTTCGGGCCGGTGATGCCCACCTACCAGGGCCTCCTCGATCCCGCCGAGGTGGGGGCGCTCCTCGAGCTCATCCGCACGCTGCGCCCCACCCTCCCCGACGAGGCGAGGTACCCGATCCCGCTCGTCGAAGGGGCCGGGCGGCCGCCCCTCGGCCACGTCTCCCCCGAGCGCGCGAAGGTCGTGCGCGAACTCCCCGCCGAGCTCACGCCGTGAAGAACTACCTCGACGAAGAGACCACCATCTGGTCCTGGCTCGCCACCACCGATCACAAACGGATCGGCGTGATGTTCTTCGTGCTCACCTCGATGGCGCTGATCGCCGGCGGGATCCTCGCGCTCCTGCTGCGCCTGGAACACCTCACCCCGCGCTACACCATCATGTCGGCGTACGCCTACAACCAGACCTTCACGCTCCACGGCGTGATCATGGTGTGGTTCTTCCTCATCCCGTCGATCCCGGCGGTCTTCGGCAACTTCTTCGTGCCGATCATGCTCGGCGCCCGGGACGTCGCCTTCCCCCGGATCAACCTCGCCACCGTCTACATCTACCTCGTCGGCGCCCTGGTCGTGTTCATCGGGGTGGTGGCGGGAGGCGCGGACACCGGCTGGACCTTTTACCCGCCGTACAGCGCCCAGACGTATTCGGCGCTGATCCCCGTGCTCCTGGGCGTGTTCATCCTCGGCTTCTCCACCATCCTCACCGGCCTCAACCTCATCGTCACCATCCACACCCTGCGCGCCAGGGGCGTGCGCTTCATGCAGATGCCGCTCTTCGTGTGGGCGATGTACGGCGTCTCGGTGATCCAGGTGATCGCCACGCCGGTCCTCGGCATGGTGCTCCTGCTCCTCACCATCGATCATGGGCTGGACTGGGGCCTCTTCGATCCCTCCCGCGGCGGCGACTTGGTCCTCTTCCAGCACCTCTTCTGGTTCTACTCCCACCCAGCCGTCTACATCATGATCCTGCCGGCGATGGGCGTGATCAGCGAGGTGATCCCCAGCTTCGCCCACAAGAACCCGCTCTCGTACCGGGCGATCGCCTACTCCACCTTCGGGATCGCCTTCGTCGGCTTCCTCACCTGGGGCCACCACATGTTCGTCTCGGGGATGTCGACCTTCGACGCCGGCGTCTTCGGGATCCTGTCGATGTTCGTGGCGATCTTCTCCGCCATCAAGGTCTTCACCTGGACCGGGACGCTCTACAAGGGATCGGTGGCGCTGAAGACGCCGCTCGTCTACGTCTTCGGCTTCCTCTTCCTCTTCGTGTTCGGCGGAATGACGGGGGTGGCCCAGGCCACCTCCAGCCTCAACGTCCACTGGCACGACACCTACTTCATCGTCGCCCACTTCCACTTCATCATGGTGGGCGCGGCCCTCACCGCCTGGCTCGCCGCCATCCACTACTGGTGGCCGAAGATGTTCGGCCGGATGTACCCGGAGAAGTGGGCGATCGCCGCGGCGATCCTGGTCCTCCTCGGCTTCGTGGGGACCTTCTTCCCGCAGTTCCTCCTGGGCAACGGCGGGATGCCCCGGCGCTACTACCACTACGCGGAGAAGTTCCAGACCCTCAACGTGATGTCGACCGCCGGCTCGTGGGTGCTCGGGCTCGGTCTCCTCCTCGCCCTCGTCTACCTGGTGTGGTCGATTTTCTTCGGGGACCGCGCCCCCCGGAACCCCTGGGGCTCCCGCAGCTACGAGTGGTCCACCCCGACGCCGCCGCCCAAGCACAACTTCGAGGAGACGCCCGTCTTCCCGCCCAGCGCCTACGACTACTCCCGACCGGTGGAGTTCTGACGATGTACGCCCCGCCTCTGCAGCATCACTTTTCCGACATGGAGAAGCAGCGGCACGCCGCCAAGCTGGGGACGTGGATCTTCCTCTCGTCCGAGCTGCTCTTCTTCAACGCGCTCTTCGCGCTCTACGCCTTCTACCGGGTGAAGTATCCGGAGGCGTTTCAGGTCGGCATCGCCCACAACGCCAAATGGCTCGGCTCGATCAACACCGCGCTCCTCATCGTGGGGAGCGTCTCGGTCGCCAGCGCCGTGAACCTCCTGCGCATGTCGCGGCGGGGAGCGGCGATCGCCCTCACCCTGGTGACGTGCGCCTGCGGCCTCGGCTACGTCTCGATCAAGTCGATCGAGTACGGCCTCCACTTCGCCGAGGGGATCTATCCGGGAGGCGCAGGGCACTTCTTCGTCGAGCATCCGGAGCCGGGCCTGAAGGTGTTCTTCACCTCGTACTTCCTGCTCACGGGCCTGCACCTCGTCCACGTGGCGATCGGCGTGGCGATCCTCGCCTGGATGGCGTGGTGGGTGCACCGCGAGCGCATCGGGCCCCACGGCGCGTATCGGCTCGGGCTCACCGGCCTCTACTGGCACTTCGTGGACACGATCTGGCTCTTCATGTGGCCGATTTTCTACCTGATGGGAGCCCGCCCATGAGCGAGAGGCCCGTCTCCGTCTGGCTCTTCCCCGGCCTCGGCGCGGGGCTGCTCCTGCTGCTCTCGCTCAGCCTCGCCCTCTCCTTCGTCGAGCTGGGCAGGTGGTCCACCTGGATCCACCTCGGCATCGCCACGGTGCAGGCCGGCGCGGTGGTGTGGTTCTCGATGGAGCTCTTCCAGAGCCGGTTCTCGGTGCGGATGCTGGCGATCATCACGCCGCTCTTCGTCCTCCTCCTGGTGGCGCTCACCGCCGTGGATCCCGCGACCCGCGCGCCGGAGGAGGTGCTCGTTCCTGGCGCCCGCGTCGCGCCCGAGCCGGACGTCCACCCGCTGCCGGGCATGGCGCATCCCGCGTCGTCGGGCGCCGGCGCCGCGCCCTGAGGGGCGGCGAGCGCCTCGCGCGGCCCGTCGGGTCTTCGCCGGGCGGCGCGCGCGTCAGAACTCGTTCGCATGCGGCGGGTCGTAGACCCGCGCCCCTTCGACGCGGGGTCGCAGCACCAGGTAGAACCAGCCCAGGCAGAGGCCGTAGGCGACGTGGGCGAGCCAGTCCCAGGTGCGGGGGAGCTCGGCCCACCAGGGATCCCCGTCGTGGAGGACGCCCATCACCGGCGGCACCAGGAAGTAGACGTCGATCCACATCGCGGCCAGGCCGATCCCGAGGCCGAGCGACATGCAGGTGGAGATGCGGATGGGGAACCGCGGGCTCATCACGATCCACGCGTAGGCCATCGACCACCCGAGGGCCGGGAGGAGCTGGTTGACGAGGACGCCGACGATCCAGGTGAGGGCGCCGGCGCTCTCGAGGACGCTCTTCCCGAGCAGGAACGACGCCACGATCCGGACGGGAAGGTCGAAGGGAAGGTCGCGTCGGAAGGCCAGGTGGACGAGGCCCCAGAAGCCGAGGAACGCGAGCCCCGCGAGCTGCCCCGCCAGGGCGCAGGCGAGCACCTTCCGCGGCTGATCGTGGGCGCGCCCGCCGAGCGCGGACCACGCGTAGGGTCGGGGCCTGGTCGCCTGCTCCGCCTCCATCATGGCGCGCTCCCTCGAGGTCGATCCTCGCGCCCGGCGGCCGCCGCCGGCGCGGCCCGAGAGAGTAGCCATCTCGCCGCGCGCGGCGCGCGGCGACGGGAGAGGCCGACGTGCAGGGGCCGACAAAGCCGCCCGTACCGACGCGCGGGGATCGTCATTCCGCGGCGGACGGCGGGAGGGGCTGCCCGCGCGCGAGGGCGTCGGCCACTGGTGCGGCAAGCAGGACCCCCCGCGCGAAGGGGCTGCCCGCGCGCGAGGGCGTCGGCCTTCAGGCCCCGTCCCAGACGAAGGACAGCCGCCGCTCGTCGAGCTGCTCGAAGCGGGCGGGCCCTCCGTCTCCGTCCTGGAACGGGATCACCACGGACCGCCTGGCGACGAAGCGGTGGGGGCGCAGGGCGTCGGGCTCGGTGATCACCGTCACCCGATCCTCCACCTCGATCCCCTTCGCCACCCGCCCGGGGAAGAGCGTCGCCACGAAGGCGAGCAGGCGGGGCCGCTGGCCCGGCTCCGGCCTCGACACGAGCTCGAGGTGCACGCAGCGCGCGCCGTCGTCGCGGGCGCCGCAGGGGACGCGCCCCACCAGCCTCGCCTCGAAGTGCATCTCCAGGCCGATGCCGCCCAGGCCCTCGATGGCGACGCGATCGCGGGCGTGGTAAGTGCGCCCCACCTCGAAGTCGCCGCCGGTCCACAGGCCCACCAGCTCGTCCCATTCCCACGCGGCGCGCCGGCGCAGGCCCTCCTCGCCGAAGACCTCCGACAGCCTGCCCCGGAACGACTCCGGCGCCCGCCCCGCCTGGACCAGCTTGCCCAGCAGCGAGGCGACGGTCGCCTGGACCCGCGACTCCTCGTCGATGCCGGTGAGGCTCCCCGTCGCGCTGATCACGAGGTCCGGCTTCCCCAGCTCCTCCGCCACCAGCTCGACCGCCTGGGGCTCCCACACCGCGGGCATGGCGTCGATGCGGACGTTGCGGCGCCCCACCTCGAGCGTGCCGTCGGCGCCGGCGCCCGCGGCCAGCTCGTAGCGCAGCGCCACCTTGCGGGTCTCGATCCCCCTCGGCGACCAGCCCGTTTGCGAGCGCACCGACTCCACCTCGGCCACCGCGCCGGGCTCCCAGCCGAAGCGCAAGGGGATGGTCTCCTCCCGGACCGGCGCCAGGGGCGCGGTGGCGCAGCCGGTCGCGACAAGGAGGAGGCAGAGGGCCGTCCGGGCGAAGGTCATGTTTCGTCGTCTCCCGTGGGGCGGGCTCCGTCAAGTTCCGCGCGGGCGCCGGGCCGCCAGGTCGCCGTGTAGGCGAAGGTACGCCGAATTTGGAAAATTTTGACCTGAGCGTCGCGATCCATAGGCTGGGCGGGTGCCTCAGCCCGACCCGGCATGGAAGACCGCCCCTTGGCGGGCCGCGCGGCTCCTCCTCCCGGCGGCCCTCGCCGCGGCGGCCCTGGCGGTCGCCGCCCCCGCCGCCCATGCCGCCGGCGACGATCCCTTCGCCCGCGGGATCGATCCCCTGGGCGCCAAGCTCGCCCTCGGCCGGGACGCCTTCCTCACGGTGGAGGGCGCTCGCACCCCGCCCGCCGGCTCCTTCCGGCTGGGGCTGGCGGCCGACTACGCGGCGGGCCTCATGTCCCTACGCCTGGGCGACGACAAGCTCGGCGACCTCGTCGAGCACCGCCTCGACCTGCACCTCCTGGGGAGCTGGGCGATCCTCGACGCCCTCGAGATCGGCGCCGACCTCCCCGTGACCGCCTGGCAGGCCCACGGCTTCGATCGGCTCGCGCGCGAGGGCTTCCCCGACGATCCGCCCGGCCGCGCCGGCCTGGGAGACGCCCGGATCCTGGGCAGGCTCCGCCTCGTCTCCGAGGCCCGCGCCCCGGTGGGCGTGGCCATCGCCCTCGAGGCCCGGCTGCCCACCGGCCGCGACGACGCCTTCCTCGGCGAGCGCGGCCTCGTCCTCGCGCCGCGGGCGGCGATCGAGCGCACCTTCGCTGGCGCGCTCCGCCTGGCCTTCGAGGGCGGCTACCGCCTGCGCACCGAGGCCGGCCAGTACCTGAACCTCTACGTCGGGGACGAGCTCACCTTCGCGCTGGCGGGATCACTGCCCCTGGCGCCGCGCTGGACCGCGTACGCCGAGCTCCTCGCCGCGACCCCGGCCCGCGCGCCCTTCACCCGCCGCAGCGCGGACGCGCTGAAGACGCCCCTCGAGGCGCTCGCCGGCGTGCGGACGGAGCTGGGACGCGGCTTCGACGCCCTCGCCGGCGCCGGCACCGGGATCGCGGCCGAGTCGGGGTTCGGCCGCGAGTCCTGGCGCCTCTTCGCGGCGATCGCCTACGCGCAGGAGGGCCGGCCGGTGGTGCCGGGGGATCCGGACGGCGACGGGCTGGCGGGCTCGGACGATCGCTGCCCCCTCGACCCGGGGCCGGCGGAGCTCGACGGCTGCCCCGACCGAGACGACGACGGCATCCCCGACGTGGAGGACGCCTGCCCCGACGAGCCGGGCCCCGCGGTGCGGGACGGCTGCCCCGCGGAGGATCCCCTCGTGGTCTACGAGGGCGGCGCCATCTCCCTGCGCGGCGCCATCAACTTCGACACCGACGAGGCCGAGGTGAAGGAGGACTCGTTCGAAATCCTGGACCAGGTCGCGGCCACCCTGCTCGCGAACCCGAAGGTGAGGCGGGTGCGGATCGAGGGCCACACCGACAGCGTGGGCAGCGCGGCGTACAACCGCACCCTGAGCCAGCGCCGCGCCGCCGCCGTGCTCCGCTACCTCGTGACCAAGGGCGTCGCCCGGGATCGCCTGGAGGCCAAGGGCTTCGGCCCCGATCGCCCCGTCACCACCAACGCGACGCCCCTCGGCCGCGCCAAGAACCGCCGCGTCGAGTTCATCGTGGTGGAGTAGCGCCGAAAGCCCGGGCGCCTCAGCCCGCGCAGAGCGTCTTCAGCTCGACGTGGTCGCCGTGGCGGAGGCGGCAGCGGTCGTCCAGCACGACGCGGGCCGGCTGGCCGGACGCGGGCGCCTCGTAGCGGAAGCCGTCGCCCACGCGGCAGCGCAGGGTCTCGCCGCCCTCGCGGGTGATCTCGATCCGCAGGAGCCTGGGATCCGCCGGCGGGCGGGCCAGGTCGAGGACGTGGGGGGCGCCGGCGAGCCGCGCGATCTCCCGCAGCGCGGTGCCGTAGCTCGCGCCGCAGATCGAGTCGGCGTAGCCGCGGTCGCCCATGAGATCGACGGCCTCGCGGTAGCGGACCGCGATCCCTTGCGCCTCGTCGCCCCCGTGGGCGCAGCGCTCCGGCGGGTGCGGCGCCTCGAGGCCGAACGCACCGATCACGGCGAGGAAGGTCTCCCGCCCGCGGCCCTGGCCCGTGCCGTCGTCGAGGCCGAGGAGGAAGTCGACGTAGGCCTCCACCGGCTCCAGCGCCGCCCTGCCGGCGGCGGTCTCGCAGGCGTTGGGCTGGCAGTGCCTGTCGCCGTCCGCGCCGAGGCAATAGGACCCTTCCGCTCCGCACGCCGCGTCGCTGGCGCAGGGCACGTCCTCGCAGGGGGGCTGCAGGGTGAGGGCGGTGCCGCTCGGATCGGAGCAGTCGTCCTCGTCGGAGACGATCACCACCAGGAGCCGGGAGCCCGGCCGCAGGAAGCCCGCGTTGGGCCCGGAGGACAGCGGCGCCGACAGCGCGCGCCGCATGGCCTCGAGACCCATCTCCTGGCCGGAGCCGCGGATGCCCTGGCGGACGAGGGTGCGGAACGAGGGGAGGAAGTCCGGATCGTCCCAGCGCAAGATCCGGGGACCGTCGGGATCGACCGGGCGGCCCTTGGCGTCCTTGCCGCTCTGCAGGCGCCCGCTCGCGTCGGGGTAATGGGTGAGCTGGGGCGGGCCCTCGTCGGTGCAGGCCCGCACGTGCCGGGACACCGAGGTCGACACCACCCCCACCTGGAAGTCGTTGGCCACCGGGCCCTCGAGGAGCACGGAGACGAAGGTCTCCAGCTCGGCCACCACCTTGTCCTGCTCCTCGGTCATCGACTCCGAGTCGTCGATGACGAAGAGGATGTCGGTGGACACGCCGGGCGGCAGGCTCAGGGAGCTCTCGCACGACTCGATCACGCCATCCGGCGCCGCTCCGATCCCGCATCCCCCGAGGACCGCCGCGAGCAGCGCGCCGGCGATCGGGCTCCATCTCGATTCCATGAGGCCAGCGTAGAGGGAGGCGCGGCGGCGTCAAGGCCCGGCGGTGCGCAGATGTGAGAGGCGAAATCACATGAGCCCACATGCCGGCGGGCGCGCGGCCCCTCGGGCGTCGACCGCCCCCCAAAGGGGCCTGCGCACCCATGACACGCCCCGGCTCCGTGCCCACGGTTCCCCGGAGGAGGTGTGGCGATGAGGAAATGGATCGTTCCGGCGTTTGCACTCGGGCTCTTGCTGGTGGCGGGTGGCTGCAGCCACGCCAACAAGCAGGGGACCTCCATCGACCAGCAGTGGCTCGCCCGGGTGCCGCCCGACCAGCTCGGCGAGGTGGACCAGGCGCGCACGGCGGAGCGGCAGGCGGAGGATCAGCTCGCCCGCGCCGAGGCCGCGCTCACCGACGCCAACAACACCCTCGACGTGGCGAAGTCCGAGCAGGACACGGCCAGCTCCCGGGTCGACGCCGCCGAGGCCCAGGTGAAGAAGGCGCGGGACACCGGCGACGCCAACATCATCCAGCAGGCGACCGCCGCACAGGAGCAGGCCAAGGCCGCCAAGGACGCCGCGGACGCCCGCGTGGAGTACGCCGAGGCGCTCGTGAAGGCCTCCGAGACCCAGCGTGACATGGCCAAGGCCCAGGTGGAGGAGCGCAAGTCGGAGGTGTCGCTCGCCGAGTACGACGCCCTCGTGGCCAACGGCGACACCCGGGTGGAGAACATGAACCGCGCCGAGTTCGAGGCGCGGGTGCGCCAGAACCAGGCCAACGTGGCGAAGCTCCAGGACCAGTACCAGCAGGAGCAGCAGGAGGTGGCGAACGCCCGCCAGAAGTGGAACGAGGCGAAGTCCAGCGTCCAGGCCGCCGAGCCGCCGACCAGCCCCACCGGCTGATCCCGCCGGGCGCACGAGGTCGAGCTCGTCGCGGGCCCGCCATCCCGGCGGGCCCGCCGTTTTTCGCCCTCCCGCGGCCGGGCGTCACGCGGGCGACTCCTCCAGGCGAGACACCGCGCCGTGGAGGACGGCGAGCTGCCGCTCCAACCGCCGGAGCAGCGACGACGAGAAGGGATCGCCGGAGGTGGGCCAGGTCGCGTCCGCGGGGAACGGGCGAGGCGGCCGCGAGCGCTCGAGGGCGTCGGCCAGATCCGAGAGCACGCGGTGGACGATCGGCCCCGCGGCGGAGAGGGAGGGGATCGGGATGCGCAGCGCGCGGGCCTCCGCGATCGCGGTGATGGTCGCGCCGAGCCTCCGCGCGTAGGTGACGATGGTCTGGATCGCCTCGAGCTGCGCCTCGCTCGCGTGCCCCTCGGTGAGCAGCCGCTGGAAGGAGGCCTCCGCCGACGCCGCGGCGATCCCGGCCCGGCGGCGGCCGCGGCGCAGCCTCGCGGCGGACGCGCCGTCGAGCGCGTCGCAGATGTGCTCGTCGTCCGCCCGGAGCGCCTCCACCATCCAGTGGGGGATTCCCCTCACCTCCGGCGACGGCCACAGGATCCACGTGGCGATGAGGGCGACCACGCTCCCCACCACCGCGTTCTCGATGCGGATCCCGACCAGGTGCCAGTCGGTGGCCCCCGGCTCCGCCAGGACGAGGTAGGCCGGGGTGAGGAAGGCGTAATGGAGGCCCCAGTTCAGCGGGAGCAGGGCCACGCCGATGGCGGAGAAGGCGAAGACCACGAGCGGCATCCCCACCGTCTTGGTGGCGAGGGCCGCCGCCACCGCGGCGATGACGCCGCCGCCGATGGTCCCGGCCACCCGCTGCAGGCCACGCTCGAAGGTCGCGCCGTAGTACGGCGTGAGGGTGGAGATCGCCGCGAGCACGAGCCACTGGCCCTTCTCCAGGCCGGTGAGGATCGCCAGGGCGGTGGCGATGCCTGCGATGGCGGCGATCCGGAGGGCGTGCCGGAAGTAGATCGATCGAAATGTGAGGTGGTCGCGAAGCGGCTCGGCGAGGGAGGCCCGGCCGAGCTCCTTCGCCTCGAAGGGGATCGGCCGGATCTCCGACGGCCGGTGCGCCGCGGTGGCGGCGGCGGCCTCCAGGTAGCTGGCCAGCCTCTCGAGGAGCGCGACCAGCGGTCGGGCCGCGGGCCTCCCCGCCACGGCGGCGCGCAGCGGCTCGAGGTCGAGGCGCAGGCGCGGATCCCGCTCTACGGGGAGCCAGTCGTCGGCGCAATCGGGATCCCGCGCGGCCGCGCCGATGGCGAGGGCCCGCGTGGCGCACGCGCCGAGCACCCGCGCGGTCTCCTCGAGGATCGCCTTCCCCTCCGGCTCGCGGACGATCCACTCGAGCTGATCCGCGGTGCCGTCCAGGATCGCGGAGCTGCGGTAGGCCCCCTCGAGGAGCACGACCAGGCGCTCGCCGCGGCGGGTCTCGCCGCTCGCGCCCTTGCGGATCGAGAGCACGATCGCCCGCGCCTCCTCGAGGGCGGCCCGGACGGCGGCGTCGTGGTGGCGCAGGTGCTCCACGAAGGCGCGGTCGCCCGCGCGCGTCGCCGCCAGCCTGCCGAGGCCCGCGGCGTGGGACGCCAGCTCCTTCCACGCGGCCTCCACCGCCGTGCGCGCCGGCCGGTAGGGGCGAAAGGGCCACGACGCGAGGGCCAGCGCGAAGGACCACACCGCGCCGAGGAGGAAGAGCCCGCCCCGCCAGAGCGCGCCGACGAGGTCGGGCGCGGGCGTGAACAGCGACGCCGCGAAGACGATCGCGGACAGCCGGCCCACGACGCCCCAGCGGTCGCCCCACACCCAGCCCATGCCGGAGGCGAAGCCCCACGCCGCCATCGAGGCGATGGCCACCCAGGCGACGTCGCCGGCGAGCGACGCGACGCTCGCGGCGAGGGCGCAAGCCAGACCGACGCCGAGCATCCCCCGGGCCCGGGCGGGGTAGCTCCCGCCCCGATCGCCCACCAGGGTGAAGAGGCCGGCGAAGCCTACCCAGACGAAGCGCGCATCCGAGAGGATGGCGGCGAGCGCGAGGGGGGCGCCGGCGGCGACGCCGGCCTGGAGGCCCCGGTAGATGGCAGGCCGCTTCCGCTGCACCCGGACGGAGCTGCGCAGCGGCGCGCCCACCCGGCGCTTCCAACCCATCCGAGACCCCGTCGGCGGGAGACGACCTCATGGCGCGAGGAGACCCGGACCGCTCGGGCGGGCCGGGTCTCTCGAGGTCCACTCGAATGCCTGCCGGGACCGCTTCGCGGCTCGCGAGGGGGCGCCGGTTCGTCCGGCTCCGCGCCCCGCGCGGAGCGCGAGCGCCTCCTCCTCGAGCGGGCACGGGGGGGTTCAGCCGCCGTTGCCGCCCATGGAGCCCCCGGCGCCCATGGACCCGGCACCGCCGCCCATCGAGCCGCCGGACCCACCCATCGAGCCACCCATCGAGCCCGCCATGCCGCCCGCGCCCTGCGCGGAGCCGCCGCCGCCCGCCGCGGTGCCCCCGGCGCCCTGGGGCGCCATGCCGCCGGCCTCGTTGCCCTGCCCCCGCGGCTGGGTGCAACCCGTCATCGCGCCGCCGGCCAGGGCCAGCGCCGCACCGATCGCCAACAGAATCCTCGTATGGGTCATCTCTCTGCTCCCCAGCGGAGCATCGCGCTCCGACGTCCACCCACTTCCTGCCCAGGAAGCTAGAGGGACGCCGGGTGTGCAGAAAGGCCCACGACGGGTGTCGCAGGATCTGACCCGGAGGCGGCTTCGCGGCCGTGCACGCGGGCGCCCGCTCGCGCGCTCGCTCGCGAGCGGCGGCGGGCGCGACCGTCGCCGGTCAGGGCTCCTCGAGGGCGAGGGAGCGGACCGCCTCCGTGATCTCCTCCGGCTGCGGGACGGAGGCGCGCTCGAGGGCGTCGGCGAGGCCGATGCCGGGGACGAACTTGCCGGCCACGAGGCGCGGCGGCGCCAGCAGCTTGTAGAAGAGCTCGTCCACGGTGCGCCGGATCAGGTGCTCGCCGAAGTTCGTGACCTCGGTGTCCTCGTTCACGAAGAGGGCGCGGCCCGTCTTCTCGATCGAGGCCCGGATCATCTCCCAGTCGTACGGCCACAGCGTGCGCAGGTCGATCACCTCGGCGTCGATGCCCTCGGCGGCGAGCTGCTTGGCCGCCTCCGCGCACATCGGGAGGGTGCGGCCGTAGCTGACCACCGTGATCTGCGAGCCCTCGCGCACGATCTTGCCCTGGCCGATGGGAACGGCGTAGCCGGTGAGCTTCGGCCACCTGGCCTTCCACTTGGAGCGATCGCCGAGCGGGGCGTCGATCATCCTCGACAGCTCGCGGGGATCCTCCGGCTCGCCGGGGATCAGCTCCTCGCCGCGGATGCGCATCAGCGCCTTGGGCGGGAGGAACATCACCGGGTCGTCCTCCTGCATCGCCGAGATGAGGAGCCCGTAGGCGTCCAGCGGGTTCGAGGGGAGGAGGATCTTCCACCCGGGGATGTGGGTCATCACCGCGTCGAAGGAGTGCGAGTGGTAGATCGACCCGCGGATCCCCGCGCCCACCGGGGTCATCACCACCATGGGCAGGTTCCAGTCGCCGTTGGTGGACCAGCAGGTGTTCCCCGCCAGCTTGAGCTGGTCGATGGTGTTGTAGATGTAGTCCGCGAACTGGATCTCGGCGACGGGGCGCGCGCCCGCCATGGCGAGGCCCATGGCCATGCCGATGATGCCGCGCTCGTCGAGGGGCGAGTTCCAGGACTTCTCCAGGCCCTGGGTCTGGGTGAAGACGCCGCCGAGCGGCATGCCCACGTCCTCGCCGAAGATGTCGGTGACGCCCAGGTGCGTCTCGCCGTAGTGGAGGGCCATGCGGATGGCCTGCGCCATGTTCGCCATGGGTTACTTCCCTTCCCAGTAGATGTGGTTCCAGATGCTCTCGGGATCAGGCTGGGGCTCCTCCCGCACCTGCTTCGCCATGGCCGCGATCTCGGTGGTCCACCGCTCGCGCACCGCGTCCATCTCCTTGCGGGTGAGGATCTTGTTCGCCTCGAGGCGCTCCTCGAAGTTGGCGATGCAGTCGGGCTCGTCCTCGACGAAGTTCGCGCCGGAGGCCGACGAGTGCCCGTAGAGCCGCGACACCTGCGCCTCGAGGAGGAAGGGCTTGCGCTCCTTGCGCACGTACGCCATCGCCTCCTGGAGCTCGCGGTAGGACACCTCGGGGTCGTTGCCGTCGATCACCTTGTTGCGGATGCCGAAGGCGGTGGCGCGATCCGCGATGGTGCGCGCGCCCTGCACCTGGCTCGACGGCGTGGAGATGCCCCACTTGTTGTGGGTGACGATCATCAGCACCGGCAGCTCCCGGCCGGGGCGCGAGCTCCACACCAGGCAGGAGGCGAAGTCGCCCTCCGCCGTCCCGGCGTCGCCCCCGGTGACGATGGTGATCGAGTCGCCGCCCAGGCGCTTCTGCACCAGCGCGGTGCCCGGGGCCATCGCGTACTGCACCTCGATGGGCGAGGTGACGGGGACGATGTTCCACTCGCGCTTCGAGAAGTGACCGGCGAAGTTCCGCCCGCCGCTGTAGGGGTCGGTGGCGGTGTTCTTCATCTGCCGCAGCGCGCCGATGGGATCCTCGCCCATGGCCAGGAGCGTCGCCGACTGGCGGTAGTGGAAGTGGAGGAAGTCGTATTCGGGCCCCCTGCCCTTCTTGATGAGGAGCCCCAGGGGGACGTTGAACGCCTCCTCGCCGGGACCGCCGATCCAGAAGAAGCCGTCGCCCTGCTTGTACATCTGGATGAGGCGCTCCTCGAGGACGCGCGCCTTCACCATGAGATCGTGCATCCGCACCAGGAGCTCTGGCGAGAGCGAGGGGGCCGGCTTGGCCGCTCCGACGAGTCGAGGACGGGACATGGCGGTACTCTTGCCTCCAGGGTGTGAGGGCCTGCGTCCCTATAGCCGAAATGCGGGCGGTCTCAAACCCCTTCGTGCGATATGGTCGGCGCATGCTCGCGCCCCACGGCATCGATCCCTCCCACGCTCCCGCGGGATTTCGCGCCGCCTACCGCAGCTTCCTCCGCGAAGGACGGATCCTCCTCACCGGCCACTCGCACCAGGCCTGGCCCGACGTCGCCCGGGAAGCGCAGGCTCGCGCCTTCGACGACGCCGCCGCCCACGTCGACGACAAATGGGAGAAGGCGGTCGACGCCCTTCTCGCGAAGGTGGCGAGGGGCGTCGCCGTGCGCCTGGGCTACCGCCCGGAGGACGCGGACTCCATCGTCTTCGGCCAGAACACCCACGAGCTGGTCTTCCGCCTCCTCTCCTGTTGGCCCTTCGACGCCAGCACCCGGATCGTCACCACCACCGGCGAGTTCCACTCCCTCGATCGGCAACTGCGCCGCCTGCAGGAGGCGGGGGTCGGGGTCGACTGGGTGGACGCCAGGGCTCGCGCCGGCCTGGAGCGCCGCGTGGTGGACGCCATCGAGCCCGGGACCTCGATCGTGGCGCTGAGCGCCGTGCTCTTCGAGGACGGCTGGGTGCTGCGGGATCTCGAGCCGATCGCCCGGCGGGCGCAGGAGGTGGGCGCCGCGCTCCTCGTCGACGCGTACCACGCCTTCAACGTGGTGCCGCTGCCGTTCGCCTCGCTGCCCGGCGAGGTCTGGGTGGTGGCGGGCGGCTACAAGTACGCCCAGTTCGGCGAGGCCTGCTGCTTCATGCGCGTGCCCCCCGGCACCTCCCGCACCCCGCTGCAGACGGGCTGGTTCTCCGACTTCGCGGACCTGGCGCAGCCCCGGGAGCTGGGCGCGAGGCCGGTGGGCTTCGGGCCGGGCGCGAGCCGCTTCAAGGGCTCCACCTTCGACGCCACCCCGTTCTACCGCGCCGCGGCGGTGCTCGATCACTTCGACGCCCACGGCCTCGACCCGGGCCGCCTGCGGGCGATCTCGTCGCGGCAGACCCGCCGGCTCCTGGATCGGCTGGAGGCGCTGGACGCGCGGGGCGCCGGCCTGGTCCCCGTGTCCTCGGACGACAACGAGAGGCGCGGCGGCTTCGTGGCGCTGCGCTTCGCGTCTCCGCAGCGCCTGGTGGAGGCGGCGCGGGCCGCCGGCGTCTTCGTGGACGCCCGCGGCGACATCGTCCGCCTGGGGCCGGCGCCCTACCTCCTGGACGACGAGCTGGACGAGGGCGCGCGGCGCCTCGTCGACGCCGCGCGGTCCCTCACGAGCTAGAAGCAGACGCCCATGGTCTCGCCCGCGCCGTTGCCGAACCAGCCGCAGCTCGTGCCGCCGCTGCAGGTCGTGCCGGTCATGCAGACGCCCTGATCGTTCCACTGGGCGCCGGGGCACTCGCAGAAGCGGAGGCAGGTGTTGACCCCGCCGAGGCCGACGCAGAGGGAGCCCTGCTCGCACTCGAGCTCGTCGCAGTTCTCGCCGACGCGGGCCACCACGCCGGGCCGGACGCCGCACTGCCCCATCAGGCCGCGGCCCTTCGCCCAGCCGCTGTAGCGGCACATCCCGGGGCGACCGTCCACGCTGGGGCACTCGCCGGGCCCGCCCAGCAGGTTGCAGCCCACGGAACCGCAGTAGCCCGTCGCGTGGGGATGCCTCCCCGAGGCGACCAGCCCCCAGCACACGCCGGAGGCACCGGGGCATCGGCCGAACGGCGGCGTGTCCGGGTCGGCCCCCGCGTTGCACGAGGCCGTGCACGTGCCGTACGGCATGCAGAAGCCCGTAGCCTCGTCGCAGAAGCCCTCGGTGCCGCAGTGCGCGTCGGTCTCACAGCCGCGATCGGCGCAGAAGCCGGCCTTGCAGACCTGCGTCGAGGCGCAGTCCGCGTCGGAGGTGCAGTCCAGCCGCTGCGGCCGCTCCACCAGGCAGAACGACCCGCGCACGCAGTGCTGGGTGGATCCCCGGGCGGCGTTCCACGTGCAGGCGCTCCCGATGGGACGCGAGCCGCCTGCCCGGCACAGCCAGGCCAGCCCCTCGAAGTCGCCGCCCACCATGCACGCGCCCTTCGGCGCCGACGAAAGGGGGTTGTCCGGGTACTGGGTGTCGGGATCGCAGACGCCCCAGATCGTGCCGTTCACCGACTCCTCGGTCGCAGGGTTGATGGCCGAGTTCCCGCAGTAGTTGAACGTGCAGACCCCGGAGCCGAAGACGTCGAACACCGTGGTGTCGCAGTAGGTGTCGGCCGCCACGCACTCCGACGAGTCGTCGCAGCGACGGATCCAGCCGGACGGGCCTCCGTCCACCACGATGAGGCAGAGGAAGCGACCGTCGGGGCTCTCCTCCCCCGGCGTGTCGCAGGCGCCGAACTCCCGGATCCGCTCCGGGCGATCGACGCAGGCGCCGGCCTGGCAGGTGGTCCCGTAGGGGAGGCAGGAGTCGGGGTCGGTCGTGCAGCCGCAGACCGGCTCCCCGTCCACCACGGTGCAGACCTCGCCCTCGCCGCAGATGGCGCCGTCGCACGGGCCCTTCGGGCCGCCCGTCCCCCCGCTGCCGCCGCTCCCGCCGGAACCGCCACTGCCGCCGGATCCACCCGTCGCGCCGGTCCCGCCGGTGCCCCCGCCGCCGCCCGTTCCCCCCGCCCCGCCGGCGCCGCCGGCGCCGCCGGCGCCGCCGCTCCCGCCGCTCCCGCCGCTCCCGCCGGAGCCGCCCCTCCCGCCGGTGCCCGGATCCACCGTGGCGCCGCAGAGCTCCCTCGCCGCCACCGTCGTGCACTTGTCGTGGGCGGCGGTCTTCGCCTCGCAGAGGTCGACGTCGCAGAAGGGCTCCCGGGCGTCGCATCCCAGGCAGGCCACGATCCGCGCCTCGTTGGCGTCGCTGCACACCTCGAACTTCGCCTTGTTCACGCAGTCGTCGCAGGCCTTGGAGGTCGGCGCGTCCTTGCACACCAGGCCCGTGCCCGATCCGCCGCTGCCGCCGGATCCGCCGCCGTCGTCGCCGAGGTTGCAGCCGGCCAGCAGCGCAGGGACGGAGAGGGAGAGCAACATCCACCTGATACTTCTCATGGGTGTTTCCTCGCGCGAAGGTCGCCGCCTTCGCCTCTTTGGGGGCACGAAGCGCGAAGGTTTGCACCAACGCCCGGCGAACATCAAGCCGGCCTGGTTCCGATGGAGGATGGAAGCCCACAGGGGAGCCGAAACCGACCGGCGCCCCGAGTGATAGGATTGCACACGCCTTTCGAGACCGCCCCCGGGGCGGTCCATCGCATCGGGGGGATCGATTGCTCCTTCGGAACGGTTCCGGCCTCGCTCCGATCGCGGCCTCCACCTGGGCCCTCGCGCTCGCGGGGCTCGTCGTCGCCGGAGCGGCGGCGCTCGCCGGCACCCCGCTCGGCCTGATCGACGCCGCCTCCACCAGGTGGATCCTCGGCGTGCTCCTCGCCGCGGCGCTCGCGACCGCCGGAGCCCTCTTCGCCCTGGTGCCGCCCTTCGGGGAGACGCCGGTGCAGGGGGATCGCGACGCCGTCGCGACCTGGATGGACTGGTGGAGGGAGAGGCTGCTGGGACGGACGGACGATCCGCCGAGTCGCCTCCCCGCCCCCGCTCTCGAAGCATTCCTGCGGATCCGGGAGCGGACGGCGGAGGCGGCGGCCCTGGACGCACTCGGCGAGCGCTACGGGGTGCGCGCGGCGCTCGTCCGCCAGCTCGAGCTCACCAGAGGGCCGGACCAGGCGCGGGCCCTGGAGGACGTGGGTCGGGGTCGGGTCGCCTCCGCCCTCGACCTCGCCCTCCTGCGCCTCGATCCCCGGGTGCACCCCGTGATCCGGCGGGCGGCCCTCCGCGCCTCGGCGCGGATCCACGCCGCGCTCACCCTGCGGGAACTCGGCGATCGGCGCGAGGCCTTCGTCGCGGCTTTGCGACGCTGCCGGCTCCCCGTCGGGGTGGTCGCCGAGGGTCTCGAGCTCCTCGGCGACGCGGCACCGGCGATCCTGCCCACCCTCCTCTCCGATCCCGCGCTCCCGACGTCGATCCTCCGCGGCGCGCTCGGCGCCGCCGGGCGCCTCCGCTCGCCGGCCCTCGTCGGCTCGATCCACTCCTTCGCCACCCACCCCGACGCGGAGGTGCGGGCCGCCGCCTGGCGGGCCGTCGGATCGATCGGCGTGGCCCCCCCCGCAGGCGCGGATCTGATCCGCGCCAGCGTGCAGGACGCGCAGGCCTTCGTCCGCGTCCACGCCACCAGGGCGGCGGGTCTCCTCCCGGCGGGCGACGCGATCGAGGTGCTCTGGGGCCGGCTCGGCGATCGATCGTGGTGGGTGAGGCTCGCCGCCGCCGAGACGCTGCGCGCCCTCGGCGCCGAGGGAGAGGAGAGCCTCGCGCACGCGGCGAGCCGGCATCCGGACGCCTTCGCCCGGGACATGGCGCGCCAGCACGCCCGGCAGGGGCATCGGAGGAAGGCCTCGTGAGCGCGCTCCACCCCCTCCTCGCGGCCTACCTCGCCTGGTTCGGGATCTCGCGCCTGGCCCACCTCGGCTCGGGGCTGTGGAGCCTCTGGATCGCCTGGACCTGGAGGCATGCGTCCACCGACTCGATGGTCGCCGACGCCGCCGTTCACGACGCGTACCTGCCGGTCTCGCTCCTCGTCCCCGCGACCGGCGCCGAGCCCACGTCGGCCCTCGCCACCGCCCGCGCGCTCGGGAGGTCGGCGCTGCCCGAGGTCGAGATCATCCTCGCGCTGGGCGAGGCCGACGGCGCCCTCCTGGCGGCGCTGGAGGCCGAGTGGGATCTCGAGGAGGCCTCGTCCCCGATCGCGGCCCGCGTGCCCGCGAGCCCGTCGTGGAGGCTGCTCCGCTCCCGCCGGGATCCACGCCTCTCCGTGGCGATCACCGGGAACGGGAGGGCGCTCTCGACGGCCCTCGGCCTCGCCAGGGCGCCGCTGGTCTGCGTGGTCTCGCCGGGCGACGACATCGATCCGGTGGCCCTCCTCCGGGCCTCCATGCTCTTCACGGGGTGCGATCACGTGGTGGCGATCGCGGGCGGCGCGCTCCCCTCGCGCGCGCCGGAGCGCTTCCTCGAGCGCCTGCAGGCGGCGACCCACGTCCGCTCCTTCTTCGCAGGGGGCGCCGCGCGCGCCGCCTTTCGAACCCGCCTGGGTGGGAGCGCCCCCTTCCACCTCCTCCACCGGGAGAGCCTCCTGCGCGCGGGTGGATTCGACGAGACCGCCGTGGATCCACACCTCGACGCGCTGGTGCGCATGGGGAGACGGCTCCGCCAGGACGGGCTGCCCTTCGAGACGCTGGTCGCGCTCCAGGCGGTGGGGCGCGCCGCCCTCCCCCGCGACGCCCGCTCGATCGTCCGCCTGTGGCGCGCCGCGCGGCGCGGCCTCGCCGACGTCCTCCGCCGCCACCGCGGGGCGATGCTGCGACCGCGCTACGGCAAGCTCGGCTGGATCGCCCTCCCCTACCTGTGGTGCTTCGATCTCGCGGCGCCGGCGGTGGAGGCGACGGGCCTCGCGCTCCTCGGGGCGACGGTCGCCGCCGGCGCCCTCCCCTGGGACCTCGGCGTCCTCGCCGTCGGATGCGCCGGCGCCCTGGGCCTGCTTCGGCTGGGGATCGCCCTGGCCACGTCGCGGGTGCTGCAGCGATCGGCCGCCCCCGTCTCGGCGGCCGCGCCCCCGCGGTGAGGCCGGCGCAGGGGGCGACGGGGCGGGCCGGCGCCGCCCCGCTCGCCGTCGGCGCGAACGATCGTCAGTTCGAGACGCAAACGCCGAGCCCGTCGTTGTAGCCGAGGTCGCCGCAGACCTCGGTGGACCCGCACTGCGCCGTCGCCCCCATGCAGAGGCCGTTGGCGTCCCAGCCCGCCGTGCACTCGCAGAGCGCGTGGCAGAACGAGCCGGTGGCCGTGTTCAGGCAGATCAGGCCCTCGCCGCACTCGACGCCGTTCGTGGCGCATTCGTCTCCGCGCGCGCCGGTTGCCGCTGCCGAGGTGGGCCTGCACATCCCGCCGAGGTTCGGCTCCCGGACGGCGCCGGCGATCCGGCAGGTCTCACCGGCGGGACAGCCGCCGCTCACCACGTCGCAGAGGGGACCGTCGCAGAATCCCGGGATGGTCTCGCCGACGAAGCCGGGCATGAGGCTGAAGCAGCCGTCGCTGAGGGACGGGCAGGAGGCGAACGCGGAGAAGGTGTCGCCCCAGCCCCAGTTGCAGGTCGCCATGCACGATCCGTAGGGCTGGCAGACGATGCCTTCGTAGCAATATCGGTCGGGGCCGCAGTCGGCGTCCTGCGTGCAGGAGCGCAGCTCGCAGGTCCCCCCGTCGCAGAACTGCGCGGTGTCGCAGTCGCCGTCGACGACGCAGGACGAAGCGGGGAGACGGGTCGAGAGGCATTGCGCCCCCTGGGCGCAGCGGGTGGCCTCGCCGCGGAGCGCGTCGAAGCGGCAGTCCGCGCCGGGCGCCCCGGTTCCAGCGGCCTCGCAGAAGTAGGTGAGGACGCCGCCGTCGTTGGTCGGGATGCAGGTGCCCGTGGCCCCCGAGGCCCCGAGCATGCCGGTCAGGGTGTCGCAGGGGCTGTAGGCGGTGCCGTTCACCGGCTCCCCGTCGCCGTCGACGTTGTCCATGTCGCAGAGGTTGAACCAGCAGAAGGGGAGCGCGCCGCCCGACTGCGCGGAGAGGCAGACGGTCTGGGGATCGGTGCACTCCGTCGCGTCGTTGGTGCAGAGGCGGACCCACACGAAGCGACCGTTGGTCAGCTCGAGGCAGAAGAGCTTCCCGTCGGGGCTGACGGTGCCCTCGTAGCCGTGGCCGGTGTCGCAGTAGGTGAGCTCCCGAAGCGGCGGCGGCGGGGGCATGCAGCGCCTGTTCGGCGCGCAGGCGAGCCCGTGGGGGGCGCAGGAGTCGGTCTGCCCGGAGGTGGTGTCCTCCGGGGTGCACTGGCAGCGCGGCGGGAGTTGGGCCGCGTTGCAGACCTCGCCCGCGGCGCAGATCTCGCCCGCGCAGGTGATGGGGCCCGCGGTGCCTCCGTCGCCACCCGTGCCACCGGTGCCGCCCATGCCGCCCGTGCCGCCCGTGCCGCCCGTGCCGCCCGTGCCGCCCGTGCCGCCCGTGCCACCCATGCC